>NZ_JBBCQM010000004.1:0-320164 GCF_037150015.1 Asaia sp. VD9
GACCTGTTACCATTAATGAGCAACTATCAGTCCCAGCATCTCCTGACACATCATCTGCTCCTTCCAATTCAGAACACGCGTCACGACCCCTTCCACGTGCAGCCTACACCTCGCAATCACGTCGTATGGCCGAGCGACAGGGGCTGGATCTTGTGGAAGCAAAGAAGACCATCGCCTCTCTCTGGGCGCAGTCGGATAATCAGCTGCATCGCTTCCGCACCCTGCTGAAAACAAGGGACTGGGTCATGCGTGCTGGAGACCGGCAGGATACCCGCAAGAACGCACATATAATCGAGACGGCTGATGGTGTTCTGATCGGGTCTTTCACGCGCCTGACGAAGACACGCATGAGGGATTTCCGCCAGTTTCTGGTGGATGACGCCGCCAGACCGAAACGCGGTGATATCAGGATAGCAGTCAAACCGCTTCTGGAGCGTGCTGCTCTGGAGACAGCTGCGATGGAACATCACGCAGAGCAGAGCGGTCTGCTTCTGCCGCCCTTCGAGGAACTGACGCGTGACCCCGAAGCATTTGCCAAAACGGCTACGAAAACAAGGCCGTCACAGCCGCCGCAGAGACAATCGAAGATCGTTTCGCTGGCTCGTATCGATAAGCTGCCACCGAACTTTGCTTACTACATCCAGCAGTGGAAGCACGAAGCCAGGGCGTGCCGCAGGGTGCTGAATGCAAGACCGCCTTTGGCGTATGGTCCCAAGCGCTCTGTCGATGAACAAGGCGCAGCTTTGTTTGCGCAGATTGAAGACACGCGCAGGCAGCTCTTTCAGACCGGAAAACAGCTGCAGGAAATGAAAAGAGAGCGCCGTACTCTGTACGACAAGGTGTTCGTCCTTTCGAAGAAGAAACGCCTCTCCCACCTCGATGAGGAAATCGAACGGCTTCCGAAAATGCTGGCCGAGATCCTGCGCTATTTGCTGGAAACCGTGTTCTGGCATCTGGGCCTGCGTACCACGCCGCCCGAGCCGCTTTGTCTGCCTGTGCCGACAGAACGCGAAGAGGCCAATGCGCGGCTGCGGAGAGAGAACCGTGAGCTGCTTCAGCAGATCTTCAGGCGGGACACATGCAGGGAATGGCTCAATGAACTCTGCCGCAAGACCGAGGAACTCAGGCAAGCGGAGATCGCCGCATGGAAAGCACGCCATGTTGCACAGTGCGATAGGGCCAGGCGAGATCTGGACCTGCTGGACGCGATCTGGAAGCAACCTGCAAAGCTGCCTCGTGCAACACAGGCAGAAATCATGAGATGCAAGCTAACCGGCAATCTCGAAAAAGCCAAATATGTGACGCGCACCGCTTTGAGGAAGTTGGAAGAGGCTGAGGCAGAACGACTGGCAGAGGAAATGAAGAGTGAAAAAACTGCGCCCTTCACCGAGCCACCGGCTCCATATCCTGTGAAAGGATCTCCCGCCTTAAAGGCCTGCTGACCAAACTCATGCTGGCCATTAAGACGATTATAACAACGAATATGGCCAGTATCTGCTGATGTAGAAAAGTGCGTTAGCTATTCCCATACTCAGAGACCGCACGGCATCCCGAGGTGATAAATGGTGTCATGACACAAACTGTATCCGCAGAGATTCTATGTTCGACGGACTCAGGCATGCGCGACACATCGCAACCCGCAGGGAGAGGCCTATATTGTTTGTCGAATGTGTCTTCCATTTCGCCAGCGCAGAGTTGTGCAACTGATCTTTGACCAAAACGCGCTATGCACTGAACACAACCGAAACGAACCGCTTTCGAAGCAAAAAAGGCGACAATTCGTCAACCCAGCCGCCCAAAACCACTCAGCTCGCTGGAAGATAGTGATCGAGCTTGAGAGAATAACGGGCATAGCGGTTCTCGCCAGTCCTGATGAACGCCCCAAGTGCAACCAGATCCGTTAGATCGCGCGTGGCTGTGGCGGACGTCGCTCCTGTGATCGCGCGATAGTTCTGGGCGCTCAAACCACCCTGAAATCCGTCTATTCCTTCAGCCAGCATCCGGAGTACGGCTTTCTCCTGGCGAGGGTTGATCTGTCCTTTCAGACCATCCAGAAAGCGCGTCTTTTCCACGACGAAACTGATCGTGGCAATTGTCCGGGATTGTGCCTCGAGAACGATACTTGCGAACCATGCCATCCAGCTCTCGATGTGATTGGATGTACTCGCCCGGTGCAGCTCATCGTAATACGCTTTTTTATGAGCATTGATGGTTGCGGCCAGCCCCGTCACTACCGGGGTTTCGAGACTTTGCGCCAAAGCCTTTTCAGCGAGAGCCCGACCGAGGCGACCATTCCCATCTTCAAAAGGATGAATGGTCTCGAACCAAAGGTGAGCGATCCCGGCCCGTTCCAACGCAGGCAACGGGCCTGTACCACCCAGCGCTGTCTCGTTATACCAATCGACAAATCGGGCCATTTCCGCAGGCACACGCTCGGAAGGTGGCGCTTCAAAATGAATATGCGGAGCATGCACGGGACCAGAGATAATCTGCATCGCTTCTTTATGTTGGCGATAACCACCAATAACCTCCCGATCGCGACGGCCATTCATCAGCATGGCATGCCAGGCGAACAGGCCCTGATCCGTCAGAGGCGTCGAACAGTTTCTATAGAGATCGGTCATCAATTCCGCAGCGCCTGCTTCAGCGGGGCTGGAGCGACGCCTGTCTGCGGCAAAGCCTAATTGTCGAGCTATCGATGATTGCACACTTGCACGATCAAGCACTTCGCCCTCAATAGCCGAGCTCTGCACCATTTCCTGAGACAGCAACTGCACGACAAGATGCTGAGTGGCCGCGTTGTCCAGATGTTGCATGGACCCGACGACGACGCCCGAACCTTTCAAAAGTCGCTTCTCAGCTTCTTCAAAACGAGCCCTATCAAATTGGAAACATGTCCAGTCCTGAAGCTGCCAGTTCCAACGCATGATCGATATCCCCACCATCTATCGATCACCATATCAGTCTTTCATGATTGATAGAAAGGATATCAATCTCTCATTCTCGCCGACATCACCTGTCGAACTCTCAAAACGCTTCACCCGATCATGACGGGCAAATCACAAGCCACGAGAACCTTCGGAATCAGCCCTTGCCTTCCCGGATTGTTTATCCAATAATAGAAATAAACAGCAAAAAGTAGAGATAGATAACTAAAATCGTTATAAATAGTGACTCAGACTACCCAGAGTACTTATATCGAGTAATATATTTTGCACAGCCATTCCATCAAGAGGCAGACACGCCCTTGCTTCGCGACTGCGGCGCACGCGATTTGTTCCCGCCGGTCCGACGTTGTGGGAGGCAACGTGACGCTGCCTTAAAGTTTCCCAATCTCGGGCAATAATCATGTTTATGCGAATCATTTGCATATAATTCCGCTCCATTCGAGACAAACGAGGGTGCTTGTCTTCGCCCTCCGGGCACCAAGCCACGCCCACAACCTTCTCTGGAGTGTTATGAAAAAGTACTGCCTTCCCCTGCTCTGTCTGGGTGTTTTCCCTGTAACGGTCCGGGCCGCCTCACCCAGCGACGCGCCGAACTCGCCTCTAAGCATGCCAACGCTCAATCAGACCTCCACCCGGCAGGCAAAAGCGCAGAATACGCTGACATCTCAGAAAACGGATGAGTTGATCACGGTCACAGGGCGCGCCACCCCGCCGCCAGAGATTACGGATACACGGTATCAGCCGACTCCCGATGCCTCCACCCTGCGCACCACAACGTCGGTGTTGAACATTCCGCAGGTGGTCAACATCGTCTCTCCCCAGGTCATCCGCGATCAGGAGCCACGCAATCTTGACGATGCACTGATCAATGTCAGTGGCATTACTCAAGGCAACACTCTGGCCGGCACGCAGGACACCATCATGAAGCGCGGCTTCGGCGGCAATCGCGACGGGTCGATCATG
This sequence comes from Asaia sp. VD9, assembly GCF_037150015.1. Taxonomy (NCBI): domain Bacteria; kingdom Pseudomonadati; phylum Pseudomonadota; class Alphaproteobacteria; order Acetobacterales; family Acetobacteraceae; genus Asaia; species Asaia sp. VD9. The sequence goes on from NZ_JBBCQM010000004.1 coordinate 3,912, forward strand.
CACAATGGCATGCCGCTTGTCCAAGGCCGCGGTTTCAACGCTGCTGCAAACAGTGTGGAAGTGCTCAAAGGTCCTTCTTCACTGCTTTACGGCATCATGGACCCTGGCGGCGTCATCAATATCGTCAGCAAGAAACCCCGTCTTGAAGCCAAAACCGTCGCCTCAGTGATGGGTTCGACCTATGGCAGAGGCAAGAACGGGTTCGAAGGCATGCTCGACTCAACCGGCCCGATCGGGAAAGGCAAGCTGGCCTATCGCCTCGTGCTCGACCGGATTTCCGAGGATTACTGGCGCAATTTCGGCATGCATCAGGAAACGCTTATTGCGCCCTCATTGGCATGGCTGGGGCGAAAAACGCAGGTCACGGCCTGGTACGAATTTCGCGATTACCTTTATCCGTTTGACCGCGGCACCGCGCTCGATCCACGCACCAACAAGCCGCTCGACATTCCGGCCACGCGCCGTCTGGACGAAAATTTAAACCGCATGACCGGACAGAGTCATCTGGGCCAGATATCGCTCGATCATCGCTTTGGCGCGGGTTGGTCGGCCCATGTCAATTTCAGCTATAATCAGGAAACCTACGACGCCAATCAGCTGCGTGTGACAGGCGTCAATGTCGCGAAGGGCATACTCAGCCGCAGCAATGATGCCACCCATGGTGCCTATAGTTCGGATACTTATGGAACCGCCTATCTGGATGGACCCGTTACGATCGGCCGGTTCAAACAGACGATCCAGATCGGCATGGATGGCGAATACCGCCTGATCTATCGTCGCGATCTGCTGCGCCAGTCGAGCAAATACACCTTCAGCTACCTGCACCCGGTCTATGGGCTCGAGAACCCGTCCAGCACGATATCGGCCAGCGACAGTGACCAGACCGACAATCTGCATGATTATTCAGGCTTTCTGCGCGACACGTTCAAGCTGGGCGAGCGATGGGTTGTCGTGGGTGGTGTGCGCTACCTGAGCTACCGGCAGATTGCCGGGCGTGGACGCCCATTCAAGGCCAATACGGATATCGGCGACGGGGCCTTTCTGCCTCAGGCGGGACTCGTCTACCGTCTGGCGCCCTCATGGTCGCTCTATGGCAGCTACACCCAATCCCTCAGACCCGCCTCGACCATTGCCCCTCTCTCGAGCGGGCTGGTTCTCACTTCAGGATTCCAGCCTGAAAAGGGGCGTTCCTATGAGTTCGGCGTGAAAATGGCCCTGCGCAACCGCGTCACGGGCACGCTGGCTTTGTACGACATACACAAGCGCAATGTGCTGGTCTCGCAATATAACACCACCACCAACCTGACCGATTACCGCACGGCAGGGGCAGCACGGTCACGCGGTATAGAGCTCGATCTGGCGGGTCAGGTGACAAAGCGCCTGAGCATGATCGGAAGCTACGCCTATATGGACGGCGCCACGACCAAAGACCCGCTCTACGCAGGCAAGCAACTCTGGAACGCGGCGCGTCACACGGCTTCGCTCGGACTGGCTTACGATCTCGGTCCGGTTTTCGGTGAGGACAGGCTGCGTTTGGGCGGTGACGCCCATTATGTCGGCCAGCGCGCCGGCGACTCAGCGAACAGCTTTTTCCTGCCTGCCTATACGACAGGCGATCTGTTTGCGACCTATGACCGGGTCATCGCGCGACACAAGGTCAACGTCCAGTTCAATATCAAGAACCTGTCGAACCTTACCTATTATCCCTCGGCCGTGAACAGCTACTTCGTCTCGATGGGCGACGCGCGTCGCTTCTCGCTGCGTACCATGGTGGAATTCTGATGTTTCGTTTTTCTCTTCGGCGTCTCGCGCTCTTACTCCTGCCCTTGCTCCCCTGTGCCTTCATCACCAGAGCAGAGGCCGCGCCCATCCGCATTGCCTATCTGTGCAAGACAGACGGCCCCAATCGCACGGTGGACGATGCCGCCATCGCCCATATCACCACGCTTGGCTTCACGGTGCATCCGCTTTCCGAAAAAACCCGACCAGAAGCAGTTGCAGAGGATATGGTCGTTCTCTCCTCGACCGTCTCGGGCAAGAATGTCAGCCCTGCCTGGCGCGAAGCCACAAAGCCGCTCCTGACCTGGGAGAATGACAGTCTTGACGATCTTGCCATGACAGGAAAGCGCCATGACGTTGATTTCGGCGAGACAGAAAAGGAGCGCTATCTCTGGCTCGTAAATGCCCCTCACCCGATGAGCGGCGGCCTGCCTGCCGGTCTGGTGAATGCCTATACCAGGCAAAGCCCCATGAGCTGGGGCAAGCCGGGGCTGGGAGCAACGATCATCGCAACAGTTTACGGTCAACCCGAAAAGGCCGCGATCTTCGGCTATGAGAAAGGCGCGACCATGGATTACGAGAGTCTGGCGCCCGCGCGCCGCGTCATGATGTTCCTCGATAATGCCACCTTCACCATGGTTTCGCCGCAGGGATTGTGCCTTTTCGATTCCGCCCTCCTCTGGACCGCTGGCCGTACGGAGAGAGCCTCTTCCTGTGCGCATCTGACAGGCAACGCAAAGTCCACGGATTGAACTTGGGGCGACAAGATGACAAGCGCGGTGCAGTCAAAGCACGGCACAGGATTTGGCGATCTTCCCGATTGGATGACGATCGCCCTACCTCGATACGAAAACTACACTTAGGGACGTGCACCAAGGCTCACACCGGATAGCGCGCATCCCGATTGGGCGCGCGCTTCCATCCTCAAACCATGGCCTCAGGGCCAAGGGTAACGGACCAGGATTGGCATCCTCTGGCCCGCCGCGGTGATTGGGAAAGCTGGGAATTCCAGTTTCATTAAGCTTTCCCAATCCCGCGCAAATTCAATTGCCTGGAAACAGAAAGACACATAGCAACTGCGACGCATTATCATATTCGCAGGGTGCCATGAGTTTTCTCGCTCCGACCTTTATCCGACGATCCGCCACACTTGCCGCTCTGGCGCTCATGAGCACAGAATTATCCTCTCCCTCATCCGCCGTAGTCGGGACACAGGCCAGCGAGCCGATTACCGGGCACCCCACGAAGCGCGCAACCCCGCCTCAGAGGCTCATGCACCACAAAGGTGCGGGACAAGGCGGAATCGGGCACGACAACATCCACCACGCGCCTAACCAGAAGCGCGATACGGCATCGAAGGCGGCCGGCGTCACGCCCCCGCCGGAGGCGCACCCCGCGAATTATGCCTCGCAGGAAAAGGGCGTGGGGCGCGAGGACCTGACCGTCATCGGCAAGTCACACCCCCTGCTGACCGGGATCTCCCCTAATCGCAAATTCACCGCCTCGCTGCTCGATACGCCTCGTTCTGTCTCGGTCGTGACGAAAGACCAGATGAAACTGGTCAACGCGACTTCGTTCGAGGACGCCATGCGCACCGTGCCCGGGGTCAGCTTCCGCGGCGGTGATGCCTATGCCATTCCGGGCGGCAATTACCCGGTCATTCGCGGCTTTGGCTCCTACAGCAACATGTTCATCGACGGGCTGCGTGATAGCGGCGTGAGCCAGCGTGAAGTCTTCGACGTCGAGGAAATGGAGGTGCTCAAGGGACCAGGCTCCGTTTATGGCGGACGCGGCGGTCTGGGCGGGCAGATCAACATCATCAGCAAGAAAGCCCAGCTTGGCAATCTGACCTCCGGCCAGATCGGCTTTGGTACTGCCGCCTATAAGCGCGGTACGCTCGATATCAATCGTCAAATCGGACGTACAACCGCGTTTCGCCTCAATGCAATGGGGGCCGATGGCGACACGGCGGGTCGTGCGCCGATTGGCGGCCATAAATGGGGTGTTTCCCCCTCACTCGCTTTCGGCCTCGGCACGAAGACGCGCCTGACCCTTGGCTATTACCATCTTTATTCTTTCGACATGCCGGATTATTCCGCACCCTATAGCAAGATCACCCACGAGCCCCTGAAAATTCCCCGCAGCACCGTGCTTGGGCTGGAAGATCGCGATTTCGAGCGCAGTACAACCGATCTCGGCCAGATCATTCTGGAACGCGACCTGTTCAAGGACTTCATGTTCAGGAACACGCTCCAATGGACCAGCACGCAATACGATTATATCGCCACCAATCCGCAATGGCAGAGCACGGCCGTCAACAACCAGACCATCCTGCTCGAAGCCAAATCCGGCAAGTTCCATACGGATAATTTCCAGGAACAAGCCATGGTCTCCGGGACATTCGACACAGGGCCGATCCACCACGCCATCAATACCGGCATCGAGCTCTCGCGCGAACGTCTGACACGCAACGAATATTATGTTGTCGATTCAGGCGGTCATAATCTGCGTAATGGTGGCCCCTGCACCATCGCCTATAACTGCATCTCGGCCACCAATCTCGGTAGCTGGAGCGCCCATAATCCCTGGCTTGGCTCTTACACGCTGGGCGAGCCGGGCATCGCCCCGCTCAATACGAACGTTACTACCGGCTCGGCCTATGCCTTCGATACGATGAGCATGCTGCGCGACCACCTTCTGATCAATGGTGGTGTGCGCTTCGACCGGTTCATGACCTCTGCGGTTCAGGGCAATGTCGGGCTGAGCAATAACCAGAGCTTCATCAATTATCAGGCCGGGGCGGTCTACAAGCCCATCAAGCCCGTCAGCCTGTATTTCTCCTACGCCACTGCCTCCAACCCCGTCGGCGTCGATGCCGGAGCGGATGGCCATATCGCGCTCTCGACCGCCAATAACAAGCTTGCCCCTCAGAACGGCAAGAATATCGAGGTCGGTGCCAAGGCCGATCTGTTCAACGGACGTTTCTCGATCACAGGGTCGCTCTTCGACGGCAAGATGACCAATGCCCAGGTATCGGATGGCTATGGCAACCAGATTGACGCCGGGACGCAGCGCGTTCGTGGCGCGGAGATCAACGTTGCAGGCAGCATCACGCCGAAATGGGAGATGTTCGGCGGCTGGACGTATCTGGACAGTACGGTCATCGATGGCGGCCCGACCCATGCCAATGTGGGCAAGCGCTTCCCCTACACACCGGGTAATTCCATCGCGCTCTGGAGTACTTACAAGATCCTGCCACGCCTGAAGGCCGGTGGTGGTCTGACCTATATGAGCAAGCGCTATACCAATGTGAATAACCAGACCTGGGTGCCCGCCTATGTCCGCCTCGACATGGTCGCGGATTACCAGATCACGCGTACGCTTGATTTGCAGGCCAATCTGCAGAACCTGACCAACAAGCGCTACTATGACCGCGTCTATACCAACTACTCTCGCATCGCAGCGGGCCGCGCCGTGACCTTTCAGCTCACGCTCAAGATGTGACAACCAGAGGGAGGCAAATCTCGATACCCAGCCCCGGTGCGTTGTCATGCAGCGCGATGGTGCCACCATGGAGGGTAATGATGGCGCGCACCAGACTGAGTCCGATCCCGTTGCCCGGCACATGGCGGCTCGCATCGAGCCGCACCATCTTCTCGAAAACACGCTCCTGATCGGCCGTAGCGATGCCGGGGCCGGTATCATCGAGGCGGATGAGCATTTCAGCCTCTCCCCGTTGCGATGAGAGACTCACATGGCTGCCCGGCGGCGTGTGCAGCGTGGCATTTTCCAGCAGATTGGACAAAGCCTGCGTGAGGAGGACGCAACTGCCTTCGATCATGCAGGGTTTCGCCGCCAGTTCCTGGTGCCAGTACTGGCCATGCTGCTCGATCACAGGCCCGTAGAGCGACGCTAGTGTCTCGAGAACTCTGGTCATATCGATCCGGCCAGAATCCGGGATTTCCCTATAGGCCTCGAGCTGGGCCAGCTTGAGCAGCGACGCGAAGATCTCCAGAGCCTCATTCAGGCTTGCGCGCGCGAGATCCAGCGCGATCACGCCTTCCGACGCGGTGATCGAGCTTCCGGCCTTATCGAGGTGACGACCGAGATCGGCCAGTGGGCGCCGCATGTCATGGGCGATATCATCCGTAACCTGACGCACCCGCGCCAGAAGCGCCTCGTTTCGGTCGAGCATGGCGTTCAGACTCGCCGACAAGTGATTGAACTCGTCATCCATTTCGGTCAGGGGCAAGCGCCGCGACAGATCGCCCTCCATGATATCGCGCGCGGTCTGACTAATGACCTCGATCCTGCGAAGCAGCATGCGGCTCATACCATAGCCGCCCGTCACACCGATCAGCAGGAAACCCGCCATGCACCAGACGAGCGTAATGAAGAAGCCTCGTCTGAGCGTCTGGAGCGGCGCGCCCTCCATGCCGACGAAGAGATAACCACCATCATTCAGAACCGTACCGAAGCCGAGTACCGGGCGCCGCTCGGGCGGCCTGGTACGATGCGTCCATGAGAGCATCCGCCATCCTGCGACCGGACGTAGATGAAACATGTTGCCGGCCACGACATTCTGCGGCCGATCCTGAAGGAGATAGTAGAAGCCGGGCTCGCTTCGGACAAAATCGCGCATGACCGGCGCGAGATGCGCCACATCGTGCTGACCGGCATTGCTCAGCGCCTCATTGCATTCATTCATGACGGTCAGGCGCATCTGTCCGTCGAGCTGGTTTATGCCCCTCGTTCCGGACCAGACCACCCCTGCCATACCGCAGACGACGAGACAGACCGCAAACGACGCAATGATCCTGAAAGACGTACTCCTAAGAACCGGCAGTGCCTGTCCCTGGCGACCCTGGCCCGGCACGTCACCCATCGTGACGCAACACGTAGCCCTGGCCTTTCACGGTATGCAGAACTGGCGCGGCGTCACGCCCCAGCCGCTCGCGCAAGCGGCTGATATGGGTTTCCACGAGATTTGTGTGCACCGGAAAATCCATCCCCCAGACGTTCTGAAGCAGCATTGTGCGCGAGAGGACAGTGAGCGGATGCCGCATGAAATATTCAAGCAAAGCCAGCTCCTGAGACTGGATATAGAGCTTCACGCCACGACGAAACACCTCCCGCCTTACGAGATCGAGCTCCAGATCCCCAAAGACCAGACGGGTACGGTTGGCAGGCTGATCGGCGCGGCGCATAAGCGTCTCGATCCGCGCCCGGAGCTCCGGCAGCGCGAAGGGTTTGACCAGATAATCATCGGCACCGCTCCGCAATCCCTCCACACGGTCGCGTATGCCGTCCATCGTGGTCAGGAAAAGAACCGGGGTCTCGAGCCCTGCGACACGCATGGATTTGAGAATGGACAGTCCATCCGTCATCGGGAGGCGACGATCGAGGACAATGCAATCCCATCCAGCGTCGAGAGCAAGGATCTGCCCCGTCGCGCCGTCACTCGCCATCGTCACGTCCATCCCCCATTCCTCCATGGCTCCGATTGCATGGGAGAGAAGGGAAAGATCATCCTCGATCATGAGAACGCGCTTGCCATCGCAGGTCATGGGGCACTCCGTTGCGCAGGATATCCTGATATCGTTCCTCGCGCGGAGATGCCATAGGGATCAGGCTGCCATGGCGTTGACCCCCTCTCGCGCGGGCAGCTCCCATGGCGGGGCCGGGCGAAGGCGGCATGGAAGTATCATATCTGCCCCTAAGGGTTCTTTATGTGCCTTCTTGCATCATTCGGTCATGACGTCTCATTTTTGACTCATTCCCTGATGGAAAAAAACGGATGCCCGCCCCCTTCTCCCCATCCCCGCATTGCCCGGACGCACAGGCAATCCATGAACCCTGCGCTGCGAAGGAACCCGCTCCCTTGCGGGGAACACAGCGCGACCTTCATCTCATAGGGTCTGCCGAAACCTTTTCTCAACTTCCTCCTCCATACCATCCCTCCCGGTGACGATCACCCGACGGGGCTTGGGAGGGTGGGCAGGAGACAATGCGGGCTGTCGCACGTTCCTACGGTGACCCGTTGCCTCCCGCCCATGGCCAACCCGGAGTTTTCCCATGATCCCCCCCTCAAGAACAGTTGCAGAGACGGGCAAGGCGCGCCCCTCGATCGCGTTGATATGTGGCCTCATGCTTACGACCGGCATGCTGCTCTCCTGCCCTCCCTCCCTTGCCCGAGGGGTAGCGCTGAATCTTGTGGCGACGAGCACTACCCTGGACTGGAATGCTGTAGCCTTGACCAGTGGGCATGTTCTGGTGGGAGGGCCTCGCTGGACGGGCTTCCCCGGTCCTTCGGTCGCCCTTGTGACTCAGGGGAACAGAATACGCCCCTTTCCTGATAAGGAATGGAATAGCTGGGCACCCGGGCAGGATGCTCGAAAGCGCTTCGTGAATGTCAACGCGCTGCACGTCGATCCCGAAGGCACGGTCTGGGTTGTCGATACCGGCACACCGGAATTCGGCGGACCTCCCGTCAAGGACGGTGCCAAGCTCGTTCGGATCGACGCCTCCAAAGGCACAATCCTGCGGATTTACCCTTTGGGGCCGGAGGTCGCACCGGTAGGCAGCTATGTCGATGATATCCGTTTCAACGGGCCGCATGCCTATCTGACGGATGCAGGGACCGGCGCGCTACTGGTGCTCGATCTGGCGAGTGGCGGGGTCCGCCGCGTTCTGGCTGGCAACCCCGCCGCTATGGCGCAGCCCGGGCGCCCCATCGTTGTTGACGGGCAGGTTCTGCGCAAGGGCGATGGCACGCCGATGCTCATCAATGCCGACCCGCTCGAGGTGAGTCCTGACGGGCGCTTCCTGTATTTCGGTCCGCTTGCTGGCCCCTGGTCACGCATCCCTACCGCTGCACTCGATGATCCGAACCTTTCCGACAAGGAACTGGCCGCCACCGTCGAACCTTGGGCCGATATCCCGCCTATCGGGGGCAGCGCCATGGATAGCAAAGGAAGACTCTATTTCACCGCACTGCGCGACGACACGCTCTATCGCCGCGACCCGGATGGCAAGATCACCATGCTCGCCAGGGATCATCGACTGCACTGGGCCGACGCGCCGTTCCTGAACAAGGATAACACGCTCTGGCTCCCAGTCGCACAACTCGATCGCCTCTCCCGGTTCAATGGAGGAAAATCGCATATACGCCAGCCCTTTGCTCTTTATTCTGTCCCCCTCCCGCCCTGATCATGTCAGCGCCAAGGCAATACGGTGAGGAAGACGCCCGACCGAGCGCCCTGACAATACCCGAAAGATCCTTCTCTTGACGGTATGATCGCAAACAGGGAATGGCCTATAAGCGGCACGACGCCCCGTACCTGCCACGGGCATATGATCTTTGGCCCCGGCACGCTTTCACGCGGCCTTGCACGATGAGGAGATATCATGAAACCGTCCCTGACGAAGACGTGCCAGATCCTGGGGGTTCCGACCCAGAGCGGGACCTCCGAACGGGGATGCATCATGGGACCGACTGCCTTTCGTATCGCCGGTCTGCCCGAAATGCTGGAGGAACTTGGTTGGGGAGTCACCGATGTGGGCGATGCCACCCCTTCTGCCCTGACCGCAGTAAGCCACTCGAACCCCGCCGTACGCAACCTCGATGCGATCATCGCGTGGACCGAAGCCGTCAGCACACGGGCCTATGAAATGGCGCGCAGCTGCGATTTCCCCATTTTTCTGGGCGGAGACCACTCCATGTCGGCGGGTACGGTCAGCGGCGTTGCCCGCTATGCCGAGGAACGGGGACAACCGCAATTCGTGCTCTGGCTAGACGCTCATACGGATCTGCACACGCTTCACACCACCACCAGCGGTAATCTGCACGGCACGCCGGTCGCTTATTTCACGGGGCAGCCCGGCTTTGAGGCGTGCCCGCCCCCGGTCGCGACGGTCGATCCGCATCATGTGTGCATGATGGGCATTCGCTCGGTCGATCAGGCAGAAAAGCGCCATGTCGCTGAAATCGGCATCTCGGTTTTCGATATGCGCGCAATAGATGAGCAAGGCGTTGTCCAGCCTCTGAACGGCTTTCTCGACCGGGTACGCGCAGCAGGAGGCAGGCTTCATGTGAGCCTCGATGTGGATTTTCTCGATCCCGAAATCGCCCCTGCTGTGGGCACCACCGTTGCGGGAGGGGCGACCTACCGTGAAGCTCATCTGATCATGGAGATCCTGCATGACAGTGGCCTCGTGACGTCACTGGATCTCGCGGAGCTCAACCCTTTTCTGGATGTGCGGGCCCGTACGGCGCTCCTCATGACTGATCTGGCGGCCAGCCTGTTCGGGCGGCGCGTTCTCGAACGCAAGACAAGGACATACTGACATGGCGCTGACGGGTCCCGCTCCCTCTCCCCTCGCCTTCGTGCCCTTCGTCTCGGTACAGAACATGATGGCACTGGTTCATACCCTTGGCATCAATCGTTTTCTGAGAGAATTGGCGGCCTATATCGAGGCAGATTTCAGACGCTGGCCCGAATTCGACAAGACACCACGCATTGCAGCGCATTCGGCAGAGGGCGTGATCGAACTGATGCCGACGAGCGATCACACGCTCTATGGCTTCAAATATGTCAACGGCCATCCGAAGAACATGAAGGAAGGCCTGCAAACCGTGACAGCTTTCGGGATGCTGGCCGATGTGGCCTCGGGCTATCCGGTGCTGTTATCCGAGATGACCGTACTCACCGCGCTGCGTACCGCAGCCATGTCGGCCGTTGCAGCCACGCACTTGGCCCCGGCAGGCGCCCGTGTAATGGCCGTCATCGGCAATGGCGCACAATCCGAATTCCAGGCGATCGCCTTTCGAGAATTGCTCGGGATCACCACGTTGCGGCTTTTCGATATCGACCCCGCCGCATCGGAAAAATGCCGACGCAATCTCGCAGGGCTCGGCTTTGACATCACGATATGCGAAAGCAGCGAAAAGGCGGTCGAAGGGGCGGATATCATCACCACCGTGACCGCCGACAAGCAATGCGCCACCATACTCTCCGACAACATGGTCGGAAGCGGGGTGCATATCAATGCCGTGGGTGGCGACTGCCCCGGCAAGACCGAGTTGCACCGCGACATCCTGACGCGCGCCGCCATTTTCGTTGAATATCCGCCCCAGACCCGCATAGAGGGCGAAATCCAGCAGTTGGCGGAGGACCACCCGGTAACGGAACTCTGGCAGGTGATGACAGGGGATGCCGCCGGGCGGAGAAGCCAGAGCGAAATCACCTTGTTCGACTCGGTCGGGTTTGCGATCGAGGATTTTTCGGCCCTGCGCTATGTGCGCGATAATATCGCCGGGACCGGGCTCTATGAACGGTTGGATATGCTGGCCGATCCGGATGATCCGCGCGACCTCTTTGGCATGGTGCAGCGCGCGACCGGGATCAGCTAGAGCAACGCTCCGCGGGGCAGTCGTCCGCAACCGGCCCGCCGAACGCCTGCATTCCAGCGATCATGTGGATCGTCATGGCCTGCCCAGATTCAGGAAACCGGGCGAGGCGTATGGCAGGACGCCGTCAGAGCCCTCCCTGCTCGACAATGAAGCGGGCGATCTCGGCCACGCCCTGACCGGCCTTGATATTCGCGAAAACAAAGGGACGCGCGCCGCGCATCTTGCGACTGTCACGATCCATCACCCCAAGATCGGCGCCGACATAAGGGGCCAGATCGATCTTGTTGATCACGAGCAGATCACTGCGCGTGATCCCAGGGCCGCCCTTGCGCGGAATCTTGTCCCCGGCCGAGACATCGATGACGTAAATCGTCAGATCGGCCAGCTCCGGGCTGAACGTCGCCGCGAGATTATCGCCACCGCTCTCGACCAGAACCAGATCCAGCCCCTCGAAGCGCTCGGTCAGTTCAGCGATGCCGGCCAGATTGATGCTGGCATCCTCACGTATGGCCGTATGGGGGCACCCGCCGGTCTCGATCCCCATGATCCGTTCAGAGGGAAGCGAGCCCGCTCGCGTCAGGAATTCGGCATCCTCGCGCGTATAGATGTCATTCGTGATGGCGGCGATATTATACCCATCGCGAAAAACGCGACATAGCGCATCCATCAGCGCCGTCTTGCCCGTTCCGACGGGGCCGCCAATTCCCACGCGCAGTGGGCCGTGTTTTGCCTGGGTCATGTTCTGAACAACCTTGTCGTCTGGGTTTCGTGATGCATGGCAGCGAGATCGGAGCGGAAACAGGCGCCTCCGACATCGTCGAGTGTTCGAGCGCCAGTGAGCGCAACGAGCCTGACCAGCAACGGGTCAAGGCGGGCAAGTGTCTGCAGCCCGTCCGTCTGGCCCAGGGGCACAAGCCGAACGGCAGAGGAAACCAGCGCGGCCAACGTGGCATACCCTCCTGCCAAAAGCGCCTGATGCCTGCTTATCCCGCCGCGCCGGAAGACCATGCCCTGCGCCACGGGAAGCGGCCAGCGCTGTCCCCGCAGGGCTTCCGGCTCGGGGGCAACCTGCCAGGAGTCAGCTGCCTTCAGGAAAGCCTCCCCCTGATAGATCGTCTCTTCATAACGCTCGCGCGAAGAGGCGCACGCGCAGGCGAAAGCCGCGAGTTCTCTCAAGGGCTCGATCTCTGCGCCCATGCGCCAGGCCTCCTGGAGGATAATCAGATCACTACCGGGCGCGCCATGGTCGAACAGACAGGTAATCCAGGCGCAAAGCGTCGCGACGTCATGCACATCTCCTGTCTCCACCGCCCATTCCAGCCCGTGACTATAGGCATAGCCGCCGGTCGGAAAGGCAGGGGATACCCAGGAGAGCAGACGCAGAAATGCCCCTGCCCCGTCCGGAGTTTCCTCCTCAGCCATGCGCGTGATCGTGGCCACCCTGCAGGCTCAGGCCGACGCCGTCGTCGGTTTCCTGGGCGCGCGCATGGGCGTGATGGTGGTCGTGGTGGTGATGATGATGTTCATGCCCGTGGGAATGGTCATGAGCATGTCCGCCCCCTGCATGCCCCCCTGACCGACCGGCATAAGCCCCGCTCTCCGGGTCGAACGGTGCTTCGACATCCCGCACGTGCCCGCCCAGCCCGCCGATCATGTCCGCAATCACATGGTCTCGCCTCACGAGTATGGCGTGTTCGCCAATAGCCGCCGGCAAATGGCGGTTACCCAGATGCCAGGCCAGTTGCAGCAATTGCAGCGTGCCGTGGGCGGTTACTTCCATGAGATCTTCGGGCAAGGCCCTGACCAGAATGGTCCGACCATCTTCCAGACGCAGACCGTCACCGCCGCGCAGAAGCCGTGCATGCTCCAGTTCCAGACGGATCTTCTCGCCACTGGCCAGTGTCAGCATCATTCTTCGGCGATGCCGTCCCTCATAATCGGCAGCAAAAATACCGCTCGCATCGGCTTCAAGCCAGCTCCCGGCAGGAAGGATTTCGAGAATACGGGTCATCAGAACAGAAAATACCTCTGGGCCATGGGCAGGATTTCGGCGGGCTCGCACGTCAGGAGCACGCCATCGGCCCGCACTTCATAAGTTTCGGGATCAACTTCGATATGGGGCATGGCATCGTTATGAATCATGCTGCGCTTGCCGATTCCACCACGCACGTTCCGCACCGCCGAGAGGCGACGCTCGAGCCCGAGCCTCGCACCGATATCATCCTCAAGCGCCGCCTGGGACACGAATGTGAGGCTGGTCCGCGCAAGCGCGCGACCGAACCCGCCAAACATCATGCGGCCATGCACCGGCTGCGGTGTAGGGATAGACGCATTCGGGTCACCCATCATGGCATAGACAATCATGCCCCCCTTGATCACCTGCTCGGGTTTCACGCCAAAAAATGCGGGCTCCCAGAGTACCAGATCGGCCAGCTTGCCGGTTTCAACCGAACCGACCTCATGGGACAACCCATGCGCGATCGCAGGATTGATCGTGTATTTCGCGATATAGCGTTTGACCCGCGCGTTATCGGCCGCGCCATCATCGGCCAGGGCGCCGCGCTGGATTTTCATCTTGTGTGCGGTCTGCCATGTGCGCAGCGGCACTTCTCCGACGCGCCCCATGGCCTGACTGTCCGAGGACATCATCGACAGCACGCCCATATCGTGAAAGATGTCTTCCGCCGCAATCGTTTCGCGTCGGATGCGACTCTCGGCAAAGGCAATGTCCTCGGGCACCTGCTGATCCAGATGATGGCAGACCATCAGCATATCCAGATGCTCGTCGAGCGTGTTCACCGTGAAGGGCCGTGTGGGATTGGTGGAAGACGGCAGCACATTGGGCAGACCCGCCACGCGGATGATGTCGGGCGCATGCCCCCCTCCGGCGCCCTCGGTATGGAACGCGTGAATCGTGCGCCCCTGAAACGCAGCGATCGTGTCCTCCACAAAACCGCTCTCATTGAGCGTGTCGGAGTGGATCATGACCTGCACATCCATCCGGTCTGCGACGCTCAGGCAGCAATCGATGGCGGCCGGAGTGGAACCCCAGTCTTCATGCAGCTTCAGACAACTCGCGCCGGCTCTGATCATCTCCTCCAGCGCCTCGGGCCGCGAGGCATTGCCCTTGCCCGCGAAAGCGAGATTGACGGGAAAACCTTCGGCCGCCTCGATCATACGTTCCAGATGCCAAGGCCCCGGCGTGCAGGTGGTCGCGGTGGTGCCGCTCGCCGGTCCGGTGCCGCCACCCAGCATTGTCGTAACGCCTGAGGACAAGGCCTCTTCGATCTGCTGCGGGCAGATATAGTGGATATGGCTGTCGATGCCGCCCGCCGTGACGATCTTGCCCTCGCCCGCAATGATCTCTGTGCCCGGCCCGATGATGATATCCACGCCGGGCTGAATATCGGGATTTCCCGCCTTGCCGATTCCGGCGATCCGCCCGTCGAGAATGCCGATATCCGCCTTCACGATCCCCCAATGGTCGATGATGACCGCATTGGTGATCACGGTATCCATGGCCCCTTCGGCGCGCGTGCGCTGCGACTGGCCCATGCCATCACGAATGGTCTTTCCCCCGCCGAAACGGACTTCCTCGCCATAGATCGTATGATCGCGCTCGATCTCGATGATGAGGGCCGTATCGGCCAGCCTGAGCCGATCACCGGTCGTGGGACCGAACTGGGCAGCGTAGTCATGTCTGGAAAGACGCATCATGGATCAACACTCCCCATGACATCCCCCCGAAACCCGATCACGCGGCGCAGGCCGCGCAGCGGGACCAGTGTGACCTCCCGATCCTGCCCCGGCTCGAAGCGTATTGCCCCACCGGACGGAACATCCAGACGCCAGCCACGCGCCCTGTCCCGGTCGAACACAAGCGCTGGATTGACCTCGGCAAAATGATAATGACTTCCCACCTGCACCGGACGATCTCCCGTATTGGTCACCAGAACGAGCAGGCGTGGCTGGCCCTCATTAAGCGCGATATCCCCTTCCGCCGGCAGCAATTCGCCGGGGACGGCGCCGGGGGGCAAAGTTTCAGCGTATCGGGTCATGGACAGTCACCAGCTTCGTACCATCGGGAAAGGTTGCCTCGACCTGCACGTCGTGAATCATCTCGGCCACGCCCTGCATGACCTGATCGCGCGTGAGAACCCGGCCGCCACTGGCCATGAGTTCCGCCACGCTTCGGCCATCGCGCGCGCCCTCGAGCACGTGGTCGGTGATCAGGGCTACGGCCTCGGGATAATTGAGCACAACACCCCGCTCGAGCCGCCGTCTGGCCACCTGCGCGGCCATGGCCACAAGCAGCTTGTCCTTTTCCCGAGGGGTCAGTTTCATGTCCTGCTCAACTCCATCTCAGATATGCGGTCATGATCGTCGAATACAGCCATCAGCTCACGATCTCCACGTGGCGGGCATGGGGCGACCACCACGCAGGATCGGCAGGATATGCCTGATCGTCTTTTCCAGCGCCCAACCGCCCGATGCAATCCCGCGCACCACCAGCATGCCATTCCAGGCCGAGGCGGCGAAACTGCCAGTATACCCGGCTTCCAATGCCTCTCGCACCGGGGTGAGCAACGCTTCTGCCCGGGGAGAAACCAGAATCAGCGTAGCATTGGCGGGCGCGCCGTCGCCAGCGGCCTTGGAGGCGAGAAGGCCAGACACGGTCTTGCTCTCAAGCCGCAGGAGATCTTCCAGGATGAGCCTGCCCTCACGGCGAATTGTCAGCCGATCGCGCAGCGCAAGAGTTTCGACGATCTCGCCCGATCCGGTCCGCCCGAAAATCCGGCTCTCAAGATAAAGAAATTGGGCTGTCGCCGCCATATCGACCCGCATGACCCGGCGCATGACGCTTCCATCAAAAAACAATGTGCCATGAGGCAGCCAGTCGAGGCAGGCTCCTGCCTCAAGGCGACAGGTCAGATCGATCTCCGAGGGCGGGTCCGCTGCCCGCGCCCTATAGACACGCTCGGCGGCCTGTGAGGTAACGAGTAACTGCGTTCCCGCCCTACAGCCGATACGCCCCTCGATACGATCCCCTCCTGCCATACCGCCCGAGATATTCACCGTGACGGCCTCGAGCATGGGCGTTTCCACGCGGGGAAAAAGCAGGCGACAACAGCCCCCCTGCACCAGATCTGCCATGACTGTGCGCCCGTCACGCTGCTTGACGTCGAGCCCGAACCAGCCTCTTGCACGTTGCAACCCCGGCTCGGTCCCCGCCGTGAGCGGCCGGGTTGCGGAAGGCGCCGTCATGACACGAGCCGCAGTGAGCATACCGAGCTCCGGCGATTCCGAGGTCTCATCGATCTTTTCCCGTGATGCCGAAGAGCGGATCGGACAAAGCCGCATCGGTCAGGGGAGCCTGAACACGCGTCAAACGGAGCCATAGCCAGGAGAAAACCGACAAGGCGAAAACCAGGGCGCCGATCATCTCGAAATGGCTGGAAACGAACTCTGCCGCAACGCTGGCAGGGCCAGACAGGCTCAGATGGTCGGACAGCATCGAAACCAGTTCGACGCCCGCGATCGACAGGGCAAGCAAAACGGAAACAAGTGTAAGGCCCAGATTGAGCCGCGCCCTTTGTCCCGCGCGGGAGTAGAGCCCCTGCATGAGCACACTATCGACCGTATCAAGCAATGCCATCGCGCTCACGAAGAGCAGGGGCAGCATCATGATCTCCCAGGGCGGCAAACCACGCTCCCCCTGGGCAATCGAGATACCTAGAAGGCTGATTTCCGATGCGGTATCGAAACCGAGCCCAAACAGGAAGCCGATCGGATAAAGATGCCAACTGACCGAGACGCGGGCGAGCACAGGAGCGACCAGACGGGCAATGCCACGAGACGGAAGGGTGCCTTCCGAACCCGACACGATCTGGCCACGCTGCCCCCACAAATCCCGCAAGGTCAGCCCGTTGATCACGGCGATCAGGACGAGAAACAGGATCGAAACCCAGCCACCGATGAGACCTCCTCGCGCCGCAATATCCGCCAGGCTGGCCCGGTAACGCTGCCCGGCCAGCACAACGCCGAGCGTGGCGAGGCAGACTATCGTGGAGTGGCCAAGGGAAAAGAACAGTCCCGCTGCCTGAGCACTGCGCTGCTCGCGGAGCGACGCCCGCGTCACGTTATCAATGACCGCAATATGATCGGCATCCAGCGCGTGACGCAGTCCCAGACCATAGGCCAGCGCCGCAGCGCCCATAAGGAGCGGATGCCCCGAGAAAAGGGAAAATGCCCCAAGCCAGACCAGGGCATTCAAAAGCCCAAGCCCCCCAAGAAGGAAGAAGGCTCGCCTGCGCAGATCGACACGCTTGATATCCAGAACTCGCCCCCCCCCCCCGCCCATGCGACTGGGAGCAGTTTGAGCCATTTCATCTGGTTTTACAATGCGCTAGCGCGTTCACGCAGCCGGATCGCGATCACAACAGCTTGCCGGGTTCGCGGCGGCCCTGCCCACCCGGCACGCTTGCCCGTCCAAGGAAGCGGAAACCGCTCAGAAATTTGCGCTGATGGAACCAAATGCCATGCGGGGCGCGCCGATCAGGAAGGACTGATAGGCCATGGCCCCGCTGGCAATGCTGAGCGGATTGCCGTTCTCTCCCATCGTCGCAATGTAATGGGTGTTCTGCAGATTGGTGATGCTGAGCGAGAGGGTCAAATCCTTGACCGGCTGCAGGCTGCGCTTGATGGAAGGAATACGCATCAGATTATACTGGATGCCGAGATTGGAGAGCCAATAGGACGGCACCTTCACATCGCCTGTATAGGAATAGTTGCGTTTGCTGTTGAAGCTGGCGTCCACATAGGCCGTCAGACCCTGCCAGTCATAGGAGAGGCGCGTTTTATACATGTAGCGTGGATAATTGACGACCTGTACACCTTTGAGATCATAGGTCGTTCCGGCCGCCGTCAGGTTCTGATCATAGGTCGCGTGGTCATAGCTGAAGCTATTGGTGAAAACGAGATTATGGATCGGCATGACGGTCAAAGCCGTATCGACACCATTCATGGTCACGCCGCCCACATTCGAAACTGCGGAAATTGGATTGACCGATGAACCCGAGGCGACCTGCTGCAACCGGTTATTGAAATTCGTACGGTAGCCATAGATCGACAGACCGACTTTCTCACTCGAATAACGATACCCTGCAGCATAGGTCCAGGCCGTTTCGGGACGGATCGACTTGCGCTCCTGATCGAACGCGGTCTGGGTAACGGCAAAGGGGGACGCGCAAAGCTTATAGCCGCATTGCGCATAGGTATGGACATTCTCCGAGATGTCGAAAAACAGCTCGTGATGGCTCAGGAAGTGCCAGTCTCCGCTGATATGCGGGAGAAAGGCCTTGGCTGTGGTCAGGCCGACGCCGCTCGCGAGCACGGTTGTGGGGGAATAATAGTCAGGATTCGCATAACCATTCCCGACACGAGTGGTGTTGAGCACGGATTTGAAGCCGAAATGAAGCGCCACATGCTCGATCGGCCGATACGTATCCTGCACGAAAGCCGTAAACGTGTTCGTGCTGTAGTCCTGATTGAAGATCTGGGCGAAAGGGTGCTTCCAGTACTCAAGTGGGTTGGGCAGTGGCGACGTCAGCTTGCCGTCCACGATGTTGGGCATTTCAAACACATATTGCGGGGTCTGATAGCTGTTATTTTCGTACCAGACGCCGCCCCCGAGTGTATTCTCGTGGGTCTGGTATTGCATGCGTGAGAGGAAACCCACGCGCTTGACTCCCGGCGCCTTGCGCAGTTCGGACAGCGGCGACCCATTGGGAGAGGGATAATAGGGCGTGGTCCAGGTCGACTGGTTGATGGCACCGTGGCCATAGGCTGTGCTGTCCCAGACCAGGTGATCGGTCATCTGCAAATGGGCACGCATGCCGGCCAGATAATCGGCGCTGTTGAGCGTCGCATCATAATATGCGGAGTCCTCCGGATCAGCGAGGCCGGCAAAGGATGCCGGAAAGATCCCGTTGGCCGCATTGATTGCCGCCTGAAGCCCGCTTTGCTTGCCGTCATAGTAGTTGGTCACGCCATACCCGACCTTCTGGATGATCTCGGGCGAGGTGTCGGGTGTCGAGAACTGATGCTCATCCGCCCAGTCAAAATAGGCCGAAAAGTAACTTTCATGACCAATTGGCTGAAGCAGCTTGGCATTGACCTGCTGCACGAACTGGTCTCCCGTCCCCTTCCAGATCTGACCATCCTGACGGCTATAGGACGTGAAAAACCGCGTCCCCGTCTTGTTGAGATCTCCGCTATCAAGGCGCAGGAAAGTATGGAAATTGGCATAGCTGCCAAAGCCCTGATTGATGGTTCCCCCCAGCTTATGCGCCGGATCGCGCGAGACATAGGCAAAAGATCCGCCCAGATTGCTCGTCGAAGCGATTTCCTCTGCCCCTGCTGATTGCGATATATCGATACGCGCGACGTTCTCGGCTGAAATGGCGAGGAGCGAGTTCAGCCCGTTATACATGCGCAGCGTCTGCTCCCCCAAAGGCATGCCATCCAGAGTGAAGCCAATTTGCTGCTGCTGAAATCCGTGCATGAAAAGCTGCTGTGACCAGATATCAACGCCCTGGGGTTCAGCAGACTGGAACATGATCCCAGGCAACTGAGACAGGACCTTTAACGGGTTGGTCCCTGCAGGCGCCTGGGAGAGGAGCTTCTGGCTGACGGTCACCAGAGCGCCGCGCGTGATATGGGCGGCCTTCACGTCAAACGTCTCAGAGGTCGAACTCAGATAGACGGCGGATTTTCCGACAGACTTCGGTGTTGCGGCGGGAATACCGCTCCGTTCAGTCGCGGCACCGCGTTTGCCATGGGCCGCTTTTGTCTTTCCGGGCTGGGTAGCTGTTGTCGCATGAGCAGGCAATGAAACTGCGGAAACAAGCATCGTCGATATCAGGTACAGTTTCGAAAACGAAATGATACGCATGAGAGAATACCGTCGCTTGGGGCAAACGGCTCACGACCCGATGGCGTGAGGCCGACGCTGTTTCAGGGAGAGACTGCCATGCTGGCGGCTCGTTATCTGAAGATTAAGATGTATAGACGAGTATGGTCAATATTATTCGTAACGATTCCGAATCGCTATGTCGCTTTGCGAATCGCGAACAAAATTCCCACCTGAAGGACGCTCGGAGCAAAAATCTGGTGAGGAGATCGCTGTTTTCTGCCTGTCTAGACAAGTAACGATGGGTTGGGAAAAATGCCCCTTCAGCCTGCCGCAGCAGCAGGAACCGGGATATTGAAGGAAGGGTTCTCTCCCCCAAGAAGGCGGTCAGGCGCACCGCTCGCCGTGATATGTCCTCCTGCGCAATGGTGCACCGTCGTGGCGATACTACGCACGAGACGCATGTCATGACTGACCACAACCATGGTCATACCCTCGGCAGAAAGATCGCGAATCACGGTTTCCACTTCTCGCACGAGTGATGGATCAAGGGCACTCGTGGGCTCATCGAGGAGCATCAGCGCGGGAGACATGGCCAGAGCGCGCGCGATGGCGACGCGCTGTTTCTGCCCCCCCGATAACTGATCCGGATAATGATCGGCGAAACCCGACATCCCCACGCGTGCCAGATGGGTCCGGGCGATCTCCCGCGCCTCATCGCGATGGCGGCGCAGCACGATTACCGGACCTTCCATGACGTTCTCGATGGCCGTCCGATGCGTGAACAGATTGAAGTGCTGGAAGACCATGGGCATTCTCGCGCGGGCGGCCTGCAAGGTACGCGGCGGCGCTATCCGGAACAGATTGCCGTCTTCCGCGCAGAGCCGTTCGCCCAGAAAGGTGATTTCGCCCTGGCTCGGCTTCTCGAGGAAATTAAGACAACGCAGCAGGGTCGATTTCCCTGCACCGCTCGGGCCGATCAGGCAGGCGACCTCCCCCTTTTCTACCGAGAGATCTATGCTCCTGAGCACTTCATGCTCCCCATAGCGTTTGGCTACCTGCCGAACCACCAGAACCGGGCTCATCGCACGCCCTCCTTTTCCATGGTCGGCGCAACAGGTATCGGTCGCATTGCGGGTGTGAGGTGCTTTTCCAGCCTGTGGATCAGGCGCGAGCAGACGAAGCTGATGCAGAAATAAATGATGGCCACCAGCAGATAGATATTCATGCTGTCGAACGTATCGGAGATCACGATCGTGGCATGGCGCAGAAGCTCATTGACCGAGATGAAAGAGACCAGGGCGCAATCCTTGAGCAGGGCGATGAAATATCCGCCCAGAATGGGGACACTGGCCAACCCCGCCTGGGGAACGATCACCCGCCGGTACAGCATGAATCCGGACATGCCAAGCGAGAGCGCCGCTTCTCTCTGCCCCAGAGGCACCGCCTCGATCGCACTGCGAAAAACCTCGGAGACATAGGCCGCCAGATTGAGCGACAGACCGACAATCGCGGCAGTAAAGGCGCTGAGCGTCAGTCCCCATTCGGGCAGGGCGAAATAGATGAGCAGAAGCTGCACGATCAGCGGCGTATCGCGCATGATCTCCACAAATACATTGAGCGGATAGCGTATCCAGCGGCTCGCCGAACGTCGACCGATGGCCACTCCGAATCCCAGGATTGTGCCAATCACCATGGCGATGCTGGATAATTCCAGCGTCACCCCTGCCCCGCGCAGCAGGAAGGGCAGGTGATCGCGCGCTTCCAGAAAAAAATCGAGCATGGACGCGCTACTCCTTGTGAGACGAATCCGCCTGGCTGACGATCAGATGATCCTGTTGGGGTTCCCATACGCCGTAGCGCTTCAGGATGGTCCTGATCGTGCCATCCTTACGCATGGCGTCGAGGGCGGTATCGATGGCTGCGAGAAGATCGGGGCAGTGCTCAGGCACCACCACCCCCTCACTGCCCAGACGATAGGGCGCCCTGGCCTGCACCTGCGCCCATTGAGTCTTGGGCGTATAGAAAAGCGGCGCACCGACGGTACGCAGATTCCGAAAATGCTCCTTCTGGGCGTGGAGCGTACCCTGATCGACGATAACCGCCGCGACCTGGCCGTTCTTGAGGGCGATGAACGGATCGCCGAATGTTTCAAAATCGGCCACGTCCTGCGCGTAACCCTGCTCCACCAGCCTATGCGCCGTAGCCGAATCATTGGTTCCCATGACGGAGCCAACCATCTTGCCACGCAGATCTTCGAGACGCCATATGGGCGAGTTCTCAAGCACGATCACATAGTCGTACAGCATGAAATAGGGCGTCGAGAACAGGACATGCCCCCGCAGATGGCGCTCCTCGGAGATATTGACATCCGACAGCACGATATCCCAGCGTCCTGCCTTGAGCCCCGGCACGATGGTCGACCATTCCGTAATGATGAACTCCGATTTCGGAATATCCAGTCGACGCGTCAGCTCGGCCAGAAGATCGGCATCGATCCCGTGATATCGCCCCTCTGCGTCCTGCCAGAGTGAGGGGTGTGCGCCCAGAAGGCCATTCCCGACACGCAGCACTCCCGCCGTGCGTACGCGCTCGAGGCACCCCGCATAAGCGCCGGGCGCTGTCAGCAGCATGGCGCCGGCGCAGAGCATCCCGAGCCATTTCATGCTCAGGCGGCATCCTGGAAGAGAATGGGAAAATCCGGGCCGGTCAACGGGTCACCCTCAGAAAGGGCAAGATGGGCGAAGGGAGGAGAGCCTTTCCCGCCACGATCAGCAAAGCAGGCATGATCGCCTACGAGACGCGCGGAGAAGACACGCCGCCTGACGCTGGCTCCGATCGTGGCCCCGGCGCCATGAACCGTGCCGAAATCGAACGCTACGGCGTCGCCGGGCGCCATATCGGCACAGATGATGCGGTACCGCTCACGATGGGCGTCGATATCGGGCATCGGGGTGCTCTCATCGCCCGCATAAAGCGGGGTCCCATCGAAACGCATGGGTTTATGGTCCACGCCCCAGCGATGGGAGCCTGCGACGCATTCCAGCGCGGCAGCGGCCGGGACAGGATCGAGCGGTATCCAGAAGCTGACCGTCTGGGGACCACGCGCGCAATAATAGGGCCGGTCCTGATGCCAGGGTGTCACAAGCGACGTGCCTGGCTCCTTGACGAGCACATGGTCATGAAAAAACCGAACCTGATGCGCGCCCATCAGCGCTGCGCCGAGCGCACCCAGCGGTGAATCCTCCACGAAACGCCGGAATTCGGGGATACGCTGCCAGTTGCACAGATCCTGAAAGAATGGCGCCGAATTCTCGGGATGATAGGACCGCTCGAGCGGACTCGGATCGGCCATGAGACGCGCCACACCCTCTCTCAGCGTTTCCACCCAGGGTGCGAATGCGCCACGGAGCACAACCGCCCCGTCATTCTGAAAACCGGCAATCTCGTCTGATGAAGGAACGAAGGAGGATCTCATGGAAACGGCCTCTTCACGGGTATCATTCGAGATCAGCCTATGTTGTCTAGACAGGAAAGGTCAATGTGATTTCGCAACGAAAAATTCGTCCCACCCTCTCCTCGCCTAGGCGTGATCATTCCCACGAGGCGCCAGCATGAGGATGCTTGCAATTACGTTCCAAATCTTCTTAGACTTGTATATACAAATACAGAATGGGATTCGCCCGTGTCGTCTTGCTCTTCGGAACACACCCCGCTTTTCCGCTGTCGGCCCGAAATAGAATCGCTCCCCGTGTATAACGCAGGTCTTGCCGCCGATATGGTGAGGGAACGTTACGGAATCGATCGTATCGTCAAGCTCGGCAGCAACGAAAATCCCCACGGGCCACCGCCTGGCATAAGTGAGGCGCTCAGCACCCTGCTCGACCGCATTGCTCTCTATCCCGAATCCGAGTCCCGGCTGCGTGAAGCGCTTGCGGCGTTTCTGGATCAGGACCCCGCTTCTCTTGTCTTCGGCAACGGTTCCGAGCAACTCATTCGCATGATCATGCAAGGCGCTGTCTCGCCGGGCGACCGCGTCGTGACCGTACTCCCCTCTTTCGGGCTGCATATTCTCAATGCCGAAGTCATGGGCGCGAAGGTAGAGGCCATACCGGTCACACAAGATGCGCAGTTCGATCTATCGGCGCTCATCGAGGCCGTTTCCCGCCCAACGCGCATGTTGATCCTCTCCAACCCGTCCAATCCCGTAGGTTGCATGATGACGGCCGGGGCTCTGGCCGAACTCATTGCTGCCTGCCCCGAGGACTGCCTTCTCGTGATCGATGAAGCCTATCGGGAATACGCTCAGCATGACCCCACCTATCCCGATGCGCGCACGGTGCTTCGGGCGCAGTCCCGCCCCTGGATCGTGCTTGGAACGTTCTCGAAGGCCTGGGGGCTCGCCGGGCTGCGCATGGGCTATGCCATGACCAGCAGTCCGGATGTCACTCAGGCGCTCGAGGCAGTGCGCGATCCGTTCAATACCAATATCGCCGCACAGATCGCCGCCATTGCTGCGCTGAAGGGGCAGGACCATATGCGCGACAGCGTAGCCCGGACCGTGGCCGAGCGCGAACGGGTGCGGGCAGCGCTCGCGCCTGTCGTGGCCGAGATCGCGCCTTCCTGTGCGAATTTCCTTTTTTTCCGGCTGAGCTATGACGCCGATCGGGTGGCCGAGCATCTGCTGACGCAAGGCGTGATCGTCAAACCGTGGAAAGAAAGCGGATTCCGCAACCGCATCCGTGTCAGTATCGGCCTGCCCGAGGATAATGATCGCTTTCTGGCCGCGCTGAAAAACACCCTGATTGCCCTCGCGGCCACGGCGCGTGACACTGGGAAAATTGTGGCATGAGAGAAGCATCCGAAGGACGGGAAACCGCCCTGCTTGCGTTGGAAGCTCGCTTTGGCACGCAGTTTTCACGCGGCGCAGCGCTGCGCGAGCAGCATGGCCATGGCGAGGGCTATCACCTGAGCCATGAACCCGATGCCGTCCTTTTCGCTGAAAGCACAGAGGATGTCTCGGCGGCACTCGCCTTATGTCATGAGCACAGCCTCCCGGTTGTGGCCTTCGGCGGCGGGACCTCGCTCGAAGGGCAGGTAAACGCTCTGGAAGGCGGGATCTCGCTCGATCTGTCGCGCATGACATCCATCATCGAAGTCAATGCCGCTGATCTGGATTGCAGGGTGCAGGCGGGCGTAACCCGACAGGCCCTCAATCTTCACCTGCGCGATGAAGGGCTGTTTTTTCCGGTCGATCCCGGAGGCGAAGCTACGATCGGGGGGATGTGCGCCACGCGCGCCTCGGGCACGGCGGCGGTACGCTATGGGACTATCAGGGAAAATGTACTGGGCATGACCGTGGTTCTGGCCGATGGGCGGGTCACGCAATTGGGGGGACGCACGCGCAAATCTGCAACGGGTTACGATCTGGCGCATCTGATGATCGGCTCGGAAGGCACGCTCGGAATCGTGACCGAAATCCAGCTGCGGCTACAGGGTATCCCGGAAGTGACCGCAGCTGCGATCTGCCAGTTCGAGACGCTCGGAGGCTGCGTGGAGGCCGCCATTCAGATCATGCAGATGGGCATTCCCATCGCGCGCATGGAACTGCTCGATGAGGTGCAGATGGAGGCCTGCATCCTCTATTCTCGCCTTGAGGGCTATCGCGCATTGCCCACCATGTTCTTCGAGGTTTCAGGGGGGCCGGACTCTGTCAACGAGCAGATCAGCGCTATCGAAGGGCTCTGTCAGGATAATGGGGGGGCAGATTTTCTGTGGAGTACGCGTGATGACGAACGGGCTGCTCTGTGGAAGGCGCGCCATGCTGTCTACTGGGCCTGCCTGGCCTACCGACAGGGTCATATCGGGATCTCGACAGATGCCATCGTCCCGATCTCGGCGCTCACCGCCATGATCCTGGGCGCGAAACAGGATATCGACGCTTCAGGTCTGGTCGCCCCCATCGTCGGCCATATCGGAGACGGCAATTTTCATACCGTCATGCTCGTCCCGCCCGGCGAGGCGGGGCTGGAACGCGCACGGGCACTCGATCACAAATTGGTGGCGCGCGCCCTCTCCCTCGGCGGGTCGGCAAGCGGGGAGCATGGCATAGGCCTCGCCAAAAAGGCCTTCATGGGAGCGGAACATGACCCGGTGGCACTCGATATCATGCGCGCGATCAAGGCCACCCTGGACCCCAGGAACATTCTCAACCCGGGCAAGCTGCTCCCGGAGCCATGATTCCGCCCTCCCTGAACCTCGCCACGCTTCCTGCCGAGCCCTGGCGCAATGGCGGGGGCGTTACCCGCGTGATCGCTCGAGGCGCCGGATGGCGGCTCAGCCTGGCCGAGATCGCCAAGGATGGTGCTTTTTCCCTCTTTCCCGGCATGACGCGCTCTCTGGCACTGACGGGTGATGATGCGCTTGATCTCATCCCTGCCGGGGGTCTTCCAATTTTGCTACGAGGCTGCGGTGCCACAGCGCAGTTTGCGGGCGGTGAGCCGATAGAGGCGAAGTGCCATGGCAAAATCCTGAGCGTGATCAACCTCATGGTCACTCAGGCGACGGGTCCAACAGGCAGAGGCTCATCCGGGTTCATCTGTCATGGCGCACGTTTCGACACCCCGGCTGAAGGAGAATCATGGCTTTTTCCCCTCACAGGCACGTGGCAACTCGATGCTGTTTCAACCGGCTCTGCCTCGGCAGACGGAGAAGCCCCTCCCCCGAATCCAGCCCCCAGGGTCGAGACCCGTCTCCTGCGCCCCGGAGAGACGCTGCGCTGCACGGCCTCACTGAGTGTCACGCCCGCGCCTGAATTTGCACCCCATGACACCGTAGCCACCGGGAAAATCGTTCTCGCGAGGATACGGCCCCCCGCCCCGCTCTGCCTGTGCATCGCCCTGCCCGCCTCTGTTCCGTCAGATGGAGCTCGTCATGTCTGAATCCGATTTCCTGCCCGTCATCGATCTCGCTCCGGCACGAGAGGGTAAATTCGCGCAAACAGGTCAGGCCATCGGCGCCGCGTTTTCCCGATCGGGGTTTTGTTATATCCGCAATCACGGGGTCGATGAGGCGTTGATCCGCGCCGTCCATGACGAGGCGCTCGATTTCTTCCACGCTCCCATGACCGAGAAACTGACCTGCAAACCGCAACAGGCGGTTCGCGGCTTCAACGCACTCAATCGCACCACCATGCAGGGAGCGCAAAATCCCGATTACAAGGAATTCTTCCAGATCGGGCTCGATCTGCCAGCAGATGATCCCGCCGTACTCGCCGGACAGCCTTTACGCGGTCCCAATCTCTGGCCTGAAAACCGCCCCGCATTCCGGGCCGCAATGGAGGCTTATTTTGAAGCGATCGGTGCGTGCGGTCGCGTGCTGCTTCAGGCCGTGGCGGCCTCATTAGGGATCGCGCCGGACTTCTTTGCACAAAAATATGACCGCCCGCTGCAGCGCAGCCAGGCTATCTGGTATCCGCCCCATCCTGCAGACCGCCTAGCGGACCAGTTCGGCGTGGCGCCCCACACGGATTATGGCTGCATCACGCTGCTCTGGCAGGATGAGACCGGGGGGTTGGAAGTGCAGGACCTGACCGGAACCTGGATGGCCGCGCCGCCCATACCGGGCACGCTCGTCATCAATATCGGGGATCTGCTCAGCCGCTGGTCGAACAGGCGCTATGTCTCGACCCCCCATCGTGTCACCAACCGCTCGGGACGGGAGCGCGTCTCCCTCGCGACATTCTATGATCCCGATTATGACGCCGTGATCGACCCCCGCGATCTGGCTTTGCCCGTCTCACAAGTGCCTTGCGACCCTCCTGTTCTCGCTGGCGACTATATTATCGGGCGTATCCGCGACTCTCAGAAAGCGCGCAGCACCGAGGCGCCGGCACCTCGTAGGGTGTGAATCGTGGTGTGGCCCGTCAGGGCCATGATATCGACCGTTTCCCGCCTGAGCCGGGCGAGCCCGTCCTCCACACCAGCCTTGCCACGCGCAGCAAGCCCCCAGGCCCAGGGTCGCCCGAAAGAGACGGCCCTTGCCCCAAGGGCCAACGCCATGACGACATCACCGCCATGACGTATGCCGCCATCGACGATCAGGGGAATAGCGTCCCCGGTCGCCTCACGGATTTCCTCGAGCATGTCGAGCGGCGAAGGCGCCGGATCGAGCTGGCGCCCGCCGTGATTGGACAGGATCAAACCATCGGCCCCGCAGGAAGCAGCCTGACGGGCATCGTCAGGGTGCAGGATACCCTTGACCAGAAGCGCCCCCTGCCACTCATGACGCAACCAGTCGAGATCATGCCAGACCAGGGTCGGATCGATCCGACCGGCAATATCGCGCGCCTGAGCGAGCACCCCTCTTGCGCTGGTATAGGAGGCCATATTGCCGATGATATTGCCCTGGCCAAGCATCCTGTCGACAAGCCAGGCCGGGCGTGAGGCCAGACCAAGCCACTGCCCGAGACTGGGGCGGGTGCGGTCGCGAAAGCCGTTACGCCTATCGCGCTCACGTAGCGGGGTGATGGGGGTATCGATGGTCAGGATCAGGTTACTGATCCCGCAATTACGGGCGCGGGTGAGCATGTCACGCGTCACCGCGCGGTCGCGCAGCACATAGATCTGCGCCAGAAGAGACGCATTACTGGTCGCGATACGCTCCAGCGGGTCGATGGCAAAGCTCGACACCCCGAATGCCACGCCGTGATTCCGGGCGGCCTGCGCCGCGCCGGTTTCGCCATCGCGATGGAACATCCCTGCAAAGCCGACCGGAGAGAGCAGAAATGGCGCATCGAGCGTCATTCCCGCAAAGCCGCTCGTCAGATCGATCTGCGAGACGTCCCTCAGCCCCCGCGGGAGGAGTACACGACGACCGAAAGCCGCCCTGTTGGCATGGAGCGTTGCCTCACCATGCGCGCCGCCATCCAGATAATCGGCAAAGAGACGCGGCAGACGCCGCCGGGCCTGCCGGGCCATATCCGCGAATGCGCCGTCATCGGGCAGAGCACGCGTCATGCCGGGTCGAGGCTGGGCAAGGCGATGAGCGCCGAAACGCGCGCAGTCAGGGCACCGCTACGAATGAGCGCATTGGCAGCTTCCATATCCGGCGTGAAAAGACGATCCTGCGCATAGAAGGGTACCTCACCCCGCAACAAAGTGGCGGCCGCGACCAAAGGAGCGGAAGAGGTGAGCGGCGCGAGAAAATCCAGCCCCTGCACCGCGGCAAGATATTCGATGCCAAGGATACAGCGCACATTGTCATTGATATCGCCCAGACGCCGCGCAGCGAAGGTTGCCATCGAGACATGGTCCTCCTGGTTGGCAGAAGTCGGCAGGCTGTCGATGCTGGCGGGGTGAGCGAGCGTCTTGTTTTCTGAAGCCAGCGCCGCTGCGGTGACCTGGGCGATCATGAAACCGGAATTGACCCCGCTATCATCGACCAGAAAGGGCGGCAGGCCGCTCATGCTCGGATCGACCAGCAGCGCCAGACGCCGTTCGGCGATGGCCCCGATTTCCGATATGGCGATCGCCATGAGATCCGCCGCGATCGCGACTGGCTCCGCATGGAAATTTCCACCCGAAATCATTTCATCCGTATCCGGAAAATGGATCGGATTATCGGAAACCGCATTGGCCTCGATCAGCAGCACGCCTGCCGCGTGACGCAGGGAGTCGAGCGCCGCGCCCATGACCTGGGGCTGGCAACGCAGGCAATACGGGTCCTGGACACGCTCGTCATCGATCTCATGTGAGGCCCGTATGGCCGACCCTGCCATGAGCGCCCGATAGACCGCAGCGCAGTCGATCTGCCCCTTTTGCCCCCGCAACGCATGCAGTCTGGGGTCAAAAGGCGCATCGGTACCGCGCGCGGCATCCAGCGTCAGCGCGCCGGTGATGAGCGCCGATTGCAGGAGCGTCTCGGCGTCGAACAGGGCTGCGAGCGCAAGGGCGGTGGAGGCCTGGGTGCCATTGAGCAGCGCCAGCCCCTCCTTGGGGCCGAGATCGATGGGCGCGAGACCGGCACGGGCCAGAGCCTCGGCCCCGGCCATGCGTTCCCCCTTGTAGAAGGCCTCTCCCTCGCCAATCACCACGGCCGAGAGATGCGCAAGCGGGGCGAGATCGCCGGAGGCACCGACCGATCCCTTCTCGGGGATCATGGGAATCACGCCGTGGTCGAGCATGTCGAGAAGCAGCTGGACGATTTCGAAGCGCACGCCCGAATAGCCACGGGCCAGACCATTGGCCTTGAGCAACAGGATCAGTCGCACCACTGTTTCGGGCATCGGCTTGCCGATCCCGGCGGCGTGACTGAGCACTAGATTGCGTTGCAGGTCGCGCAGCTTTCCGTCTGGAATACGGGTCTTGGCGAGCTTGCCGAACCCCGTATTGACCCCATAGACCGCAGCGCCCCCCGCAACGATCCGATCGACCGAGCGTGCCGCCGCGCGCAGACGCTGCTCGGTCTCGTCATCCAGCCGGATTGCGGGGGCATGAGCGACGAAATGCCGCAGACCCGCCAGATCGAGCGCACCAGGGGTAAGAATCATCGTATCCGACATGACAGGCGTGTTCCTTACGACTTGACGGAGGTGATCATCGGCAGGTTCAGCCCCTGCTCACGCGCACAATCGGTCGCTATCTCGTAACCGGCATCAGCATGGCGCATGACGCCTGTCGCAGGATCATTCCACAGGACGCGCTCGAGCCGCGACCGGGCCTCTTCCGTTCCGTCCGCCACGATGACCATTCCCGCATGCTGCGAGAAGCCCATGCCTACGCCACCGCCATGATGCAGCGAGACCCAGGTCGCACCCGAAGCCGTGTTGAGCAGGGCGTTGAGAAGGGGCCAGTCCGACACCGCATCCGAGCCGTCGCGCATGGCTTCGGTCTCTCGATTGGGGCTGGCCACCGAGCCGCTATCGAGGTGATCGCGGCCGATGACGACGGGGGCCTTGAGCTCCCCTTTGGCAACCATCTCGTTGAAAGCCATGCCCAGACGATGGCGATCACCCAGACCGACCCAGCAGATACGGGCCGGAAGACCCTGGAACTGGATCTTTTCCCGGGCCATGTCGAGCCAGTTATGAAGATGCTTATCGTTCGGAAGCAGCTCCTTCACCTTGGCATCGGTCTTGTAGATATCCTCCGGATCGCCCGAAAGCGCCGCCCAGCGGAACGGTCCGACACCGCGACAGAAAAGCGGCCGGATATAGGCGGGTACAAAGCCGGGGAAGGCAAACGCCTCTTCACAGCCCACCTCGAACGCCATCTGCCGGATATTATTGCCATAATCGAAGGTCGGCACACCCAGCCGGTGGAAGCCGACCATCGCCTCGACCTGAAGCCGCATCGACTGCTTCGCGGCCTGCTCGACCTCGGCGGGGTTCGTGACGCGTTTCTGTGCGGCCTGATCGAGCGTCCATCCGGCAGGCAGGTAGCCATTGAGCGGATCATGCGCCGAGGTCTGGTCGGTCACGGCATCAGGTCGGATCCCCCGCCGCAATATCTCGGGAAAGATCTCGGCCGCATTCCCCAGCAATCCGATCGAAACCGGCCGATTGTTCCGGCAGGCCTCGTCGATCCACTCCAGCGCCTCATCCAGCGACTGGGTCTTGCGGTCCAGATAACCGGTTTCGAGACGCTTCTCGATACGGCTCGCTTCACATTCCACGGCCAGCATCGAGGCCCCGGCCATGACGGCCGCCAGAGGCTGAGCCCCGCTCATGCCCCCGAGCCCGCCCGTGAGGATCCAGCGCCCTGCCAGGGAACCGCCATAGGATTGGCGCCCCATTTCGACGAAAGTCTCGTAGGTGCCCTGCACAATACCCTGGCTGCCGATATAGATCCATGAACCGGCGGTCATCTGGCCGTACATCATCAACCCGGCACGATCGAGTTCATTGAACCGGTCCCAATTTGCCCAATGCGGCACAAGATTGGAGTTGGCGATCAGCACCCGGGGCGCATTTTCATGGGTCCGGAACACGCCGACCGGCTTGCCCGACTGGACCAGGAGGGTCTCATCGGCGCCCAGCGCAGTCAGGGACTCGACGATCCGGTCGTAGCACGCCCAGTTGCGTGCTGCCCGCCCGATACCGCCATAGACGACGAGTTCGGAGGGCTTTTCGGCCACGTCCGGATCGAGATTGTTCATCAACATCCGCAAGGCCGCTTCTGTCTGCCAGGAACGGGCGCTGAGCGTCGTGCCCGTGGCCGCGCGTATCACGCGGTCATTGGCAAGACGGGGAGAGGATGCGGGAAGGGACGCAGTGTCGGGTGAGGCAAACCGGGAGCACATGACAATTCCTGATCTTAACTTGTATATACATGTTAAGGTGCTTCAGGTGATCGAGGATTGTCAATCAGGAATTGTCACGACATCCAAACGACCGGACGTCACCCACCCCGTGCCTTCACAGACGCGCTGAACCAACAGCTATGGAGGCTATGGAAAATGCCCGATAGCCAGGACGCGCCGCCTTACCATGCGGGCTACGAACGGCGCGTAGATTCGTGGCATAAACACTTTCTGCCCCGGGATCAGGGACGATACCGCCCAACGAAACTGTATCGGCTGCCGGAATAGGTGAAAATCCCCTTCATCACCACGCGCCCATCCACCCAGGTGCGACGCATGAGCTGCAGGCAGGCCTCTGGCTCATCGAGGTCGAGCAGGGAACAGATGGCAAGGCTTGGGGTCACGGCGAAAACCACATGCTCGATTTCCTCGGGCTGGGCGATGGCCGAAAGATGACGATGCGGATGCGAAAGAGTGAAATCCTGTTCGAGATAATCCGGCGCGAAGTGAGGCGAGACGAAACGCTCCTCCACCTGAAGCGGGGTCTCGTCCTCGTAATGCACGATGATGGAATGAAAGAGCCGCGCGCCCGGCCTCTGCCCGAAGGCCATGGCCAGATCGCTGTCAGCGCGTATCGCCTCGAGCGTGACGATACGCGTGGTGTGGCGATGGCCATTGGCGGCAATATCCTCGGCAATATCACGCAGCTCGAGCAATTCCACCTGCTGGGCAGGTTCGGCCACGAAGGTACCGACACCCTGAGCCCGCGTTACGATACCCTCGCTCGTCAGTTCGCGCAGGGCGCGATGCACGGTCATGCGCGAGACACCCAGAATCTCGACAAGCTCGCTTTCGGAGGGCAGGCGATGACCCACGCCCCACTCGCCGCCCTCGATCCGCTCCATGATATAGGCTTTCACCTGCTCGTATCGTGCGGCCGGCCTGTCTTTGCCCAGAACTGTGCTCACCCGTTTGCGCCTCTCATCATGGTCAGGAATCATTACCGTCTATACCGGGTCGCGGCGCATCATGGCCATGGTCCATCAGCCTGGCGAAATGTGCCGTCAATCGGGCTGCCCCCCGAACACCCGCCCTACGGGGCGCACGCCGCCAATCCAGTAGGATAATTCATGCGGGGCGCTCACGTCCCACACCGCCATATCGGCTGCCAGGCCAGGCGCCAGCGCTCCGCAAACAGCGGAAAGCCCGAGCGCCGACGCCGCATGGCGCGTATGCCCGAGAAGGGCCTCACTCGGGGTGAGGCGAAACAGGGTGCAGGCCATGTTCATCACCGCCGTAGGAGAAAGCACAGGCGATGTCCCTGGATTGCAATCCGTCGCCAGCGCCATCGGCACAGCGTAACGACGAAACGCGTCGATCGGCGGCAGGCGCGTCTCCCGGACGAAATAGAATGCCCCCGGCAGAAGCACGGCGACCGTACCGGCCTGCGCCATGGCGCTGATCCCCGTCTCATTGGCATATTCCACGTGATCAGCGGACAGCGCCCCGAAACGGGCAGCCAGCCCGGCTCCCCCCAGATCGGAGAGCTGATCGGCATGAAGACGCACCGACAGTCCCAGAGCCTGAGCGGTCTCGAACAGGCGCGCAATCTCCTCAGGCTGGAAGGCGATTCCCTCGCAAAATCCATCGACGTAATCAGCCAGACCGGCTTCGACCACGGCTGGAAGAATATCCTCGCAGAGATGCGCGACATAGGCCGCGCGACGCCCGGCATATTCGGGTGGAACAGCATGAGCCCCCAGAAAGCTGGTCCGCACACGCAGACCAAGGGATGCACCGATACGACGCGCCACACGCAACTGCTTCATCTCGTCCCGCAGGGTCAGACCGTAGCCGGATTTGATTTCGACGGTAGTAACACCCTGCGCCACCAGAGCCCGCGCCCGCTTGAGGGAAACTGCGAGCAACTCGTCTTCGCTGCTTTCACGCGTGGCCCTCATGGTGGAGAGGATCCCGCCCCCGCGCCGAGCGATGGCCTCATAGGAAACACCCTCGAGACGCTCGGCGAATTCGCCGCTGCGATCGCCCGCATAAACCAGATGAGTGTGCGGATCGATCAGACCCGGCGTCATCCAGTGGCCGTTGCAGGAGATGACCTCGCGCGCCAGGGTTTCCGGAGCCGCTTTCAGGGCGCTGCGCGGCCCCACCCATGCGATATGCCCGTTCCGGACGGCAAGGGCACCATCACGCACTATGCCGAGATTTCCGTCCGCATCCGTAACGCGATCGGACACGGGAGACAGGCCGGTGGCCATACCAGAAGCCAAGCCGGTAGCCACGCCGCGATCCATTGTGGCCAGATGCACATCGATCCAGAGCCTGTCCCACATATGATCGGCAACCTTCTTCTTGACCTGACTTATCTATACATGTCTAGTTATTAGAGTATGAACGCGCAACGACAATCGCGCTGACCAGCCATTTCGGGGTATGTCATGAGTGAGACCGATCAGGGTGGCGCGGTTTTCGCGCGGCAGGCTTTTCTCCCGTCAGGCTGGCGGCACGATGTACGCCTGTCCTACAGCCATGGCCGCTTCACCCATATCGAGGCCAATCAGAAGCCGCAGCCCGGCGACACCCTGTGTGATATCGCCCTGCCGCCTCTCGCCAGCCTCCACTCCCATGCCTTTCAGCGCGCCATGGCGGGACTGGCTGAAACAAGGCGAGACCCGGCGGATTCCTTCTGGACATGGCGCAAGCAGATGTACGCTCTTGCGTCGCGTGTCACACCGGACGACATGCGCGCCATTGCTGCTCAGCTTTATCTGGAAATGCTCAAGGCCGGGTTCACCCAGCTTGGCGAATTTCACTATCTACACCGCACGCCCGATGGAAACGCCTACGATAACAAGGCGGAAATGGCCCTGGCCGTCATCGATGCGGCGCAAGAAGCCGGTATCGGCATCACGATCCTGCCCACGCTCTACAGTCATGCCGGGTTCGGTCGCGCCCTGGCCCCCGAACAGGCGCGTTTCCGCAGCGATCCCGATTTCATCGCCGAGATCCTGGGCGCCATCACTGCCCGGCATGGGGGCGATATCATGGTGCAGCACGGGCTGGCCCTGCATTCCCTGCGCGCTGTCGACCGACAGAATCTTGCACAAATGCTGGGCATGATCGCCCCCGATCTGCCGATCCATATCCACATCGCCGAGCAGCAGCGTGAGGTAACGGAGTGCCTCGATTATCTCGGCAGGCGACCGGTCGCCTGGTTGATGGATGAGGTTCCGGTCGATCATCGCTGGTGCCTCGTTCACGCCACCCATCTGGATCACGACGAAACCCTGCGTCTGGCTGCTTCCGGCGCCGTGGCGGGTCTTTGCCCGGTCACCGAGGCGAATCTGGGCGACGGCTTCTTCCCCCTGGAGCCCTATATCGCCCGCCATGGGCGTTTCGGGATCGGGACGGACAGTAATGTCCTGCCCTCGGTCGCCGAGGAACTGCGCCTGCTGGAATACGGGCGTCGCCTGGCCACCCAAAAGCGCTGTTGTGCCCTGCCGGAGGGCATGCTCGGCTCGGTAGGACGCTTCCTGTACGAGTCTGCGCTCAAAGGTGGCGCGCAGGCCTGCGCTCATGGGGGCGGCAAACTCGCCCTCCATCATCGCGCCGATCTCTGTACTCTGGATCAAGCGGATTTCGCCCTGCCCGACCTTCAGAATGACGCGCTCTTCGATGGCATGATCTTCGCCCGCGCCACGCTTCCTGTCCGGAATGTCCTGGCGGGAGGCCGCTGGGTAATTAAAAACGGCCACCATCCTCAGGAAGCCTCCATTCAGGCGCGCTTTCGCGACGTCGTCAGACGGTTGCAGCACTGAAAACGCAAAAGGCCCCATCATGACAGAGACTGCGTTCTTCACCCTTACCCGAGGCGAACTACCCGTCCTGATCGCCCTCCCCCATACCGGGCTGGCTCTTGCTCCCGGCCAGGAGGCGCGCATGACCGCCACAGGGCAGGCCAGACCCGATACGGACTGGCACATGACGCAGCTCTATGATTTCGCGCCCGAACTGGGCATCGGTGTACTGGCCGCGACGCATTCCCGCTACGTGATCGATCTCAACCGCGGCCCGGACGATGCCACGCTCTATCCTGGCCGCCCCAAGACGGGGCTCGTACCCGAGGCCAGCTTCGATGGCGCACCGCTCTATCATGAGGGTATGGGCCCCGATACGACGGAAATTGCTGCGCGGCGCGCCCTGTTCTGGCAACCCTATCACGATGCCCTTGCCGCTGAACTCGCGCGTCTCAAGGCGCTCTGGGGATGGGCCGTGCTCTGGGACGGGCATTCGATACGCGGTCGGGTACCCCGGCTATTCGAGGGGAAGTTACCGGATCTGAATCTGGGGACGAATGACGGCGCATCCTGCGCGCCCAAGCTGCGCAACCTCGTGGCACAGGAGCTCGAGTCACAAAGCCTGTTCAGCCATGTGATCGATGGCCGTTTCAAGGGGGGCTATACCACGCGCCATTATGGGCAGCCCCATGACAATATCCATGCCTTGCAGATGGAAATGGCGCAGAGCACCTATCTCGAGCGCGAGGAGGCTCCCTGGACAATCAGCAGCGCCGGTACGAAACGCAGCCAGTCCGTTCTCGTGCCCGTGCTCCGGCAGGTCGCCTCCTGGCGACCATAACGGCTCTTCTGACTGCATCGGGCGCGAAAACGCGCCGCTTCAGGCGATATGCAGGGCGGAAGGGTCTGACTGGATCTTGCGAAACCGGATAAGGCTGCGGGTCAGCCGGTCGGGGGCCCAATTGGGCATGAAACGCCAGGGAGTCGATACGTCGGCGAATTCTCCGCGGATCGAGACGAAACGCTTTTGTTCCGAACCCACCCATTCCGGCACCCAGGCAGTCTCGATATGAGTGATCCAGGCATTTCCCTCGATACGATACCGACCGATATAGGAAACGAGGGTCTGAAGCAGCGCCGCCCGATCGGCATCGGTCTGGGCGGGCACCCGCCCTTCCCCTTCGAGATTGAAGGCGACCCAGCCATCAGGCGTGAAAATCACCCGGCCGCGCGGGGCCTCGCCCATGGCAGGTACCATACAGGCGGTGCCCTGTTCCTCGACGCTGTAGGAGAGCAATTGCCAGGTCCCGATCAGCGCCCGATACAGGGCATCGCCGATTAGCGGCTTTTCTTCGATCGTCTCATCAGCCATGCTGTCTGTCTCGTTCATTATTGGCATTGTTGATCTATAGTGCGCCCGAACAGCCGTCACGGCCTCAACGCAAGATCTCCTGTTCTGATATCTGATAGGCGCTCCCGGGCGCCCTACACAAGAGCGTGCTCCGCAACACTGCCAGTACATCCCTGCGCTCAGCCCAGGCAGCACACCGGCGCACCCGCGTAACGACAGGCCCCGGCCCTGAACAATGCGCCCCGTCATCTCCCGCGCAGCAGCCTTGCGTGTGTGGCGCTGGAACCCGCGCCAACGAATAGTCTCCCCCTCTCTCCCGATCAGGAGAGACGCAGGAGAACCGGCATCATCAGCGAGAAAAGCTCGGCCTGGGAGGAAATGCCGCAGCGCGCGTAGATCTGCCGCCTGAAAACCTTCACCGTCTGCGGGCTGACACCGAGAATCGTGGCAATTGACTCAGATGAATGGCCGCGCAGAATTAATAGTGCCGTCTGCGCCTGTCGCGGTGTGAGGGTGATTCCCTCTCCCTCCTTCAGACGCGCCCAGAACAGGCTCGCACGGTCTACTTCACGCTCATGCCCGTGCATTTCCAGATCGGACCAGTGCTGCATCGCCAGAGCCTGAATCACCGGGGTCAGTAACGCAGCCTTTACTCTCTGCTCGGCGCTGAACGCGACGCCCGAGCTCTCGTCCCGACCGAGACAAAGATGCACCGAATACGCAGAACCGATCCGGACGAGATAGACCATCTCATCGACGATTCCCGTTTTCTGATAATACTGCGTGTAATACTCCGATTTGTGAAAGTGATCTGGAGCCACGTCCTGCAGATGATACACCCCGGACGGTGCTGCCTTGCGATCGAGAGTGTGAAACGGATCGAGCAGATAAAGCCCGGTGCAGTAGGTGCTTTCGAACCCGGCATGAACGGCGCGGCTCTGCGCATGCGAATAAAGACAACGCGGTGCAGCATCAGGCGCACAGGCAAGAATGGTCAGATTATCCGAACGCAGACAGGCCTCGAGCCATAGTCGCAATGCCTCCGGAAAATCCGGCCCACTGAGACACGAAATCGCCGCACCAAGCAGACCGGGCCGCATATCCTCCATCCGCGCATACCCCTTTCGGGCGATATACGCGCCCTTTCTCACAGTCCTAGTCTCGATCCGTTGCGCTGCGCCCTGTCGCAGCCCTGTTCGTCCAGGGAGAGAAACCATGCCCGACACAAACTTCGAAACCGGCGCCAGCAATGCCGGATCAGCCGGTCCTGTCCTGCCCCAGACCACCGAGGCCATTCTCGCCGCCGACGCCCATCTCGTCCAGTCCTGGGCCGATCTCAACGGGCTCAAGAAGCCCGGAGCCCGTACGGCCATCGTGTCGGCCAAGGGGACCATGGTACGTGACAGCGACGGCCGTGACCTGATCGACGGCATTGGCGGATTGTGGTGCGTCAATGTCGGCCATGGACGACGCGAAATCATCGACGCGATCGCCCAGCAGCTCTCGACGCTCGACTTCTATTCGACCTTCTACACTTTCACCCATCCCGCCGCCGCGGCGCTGGCGCAAAAACTCGCGACGCTGGCGCCGGGCAATCTCACCCGCGTCCATTTTTCCAATTCCGGCTCGGTCGCCAATGACGGCGCCGTGCGTATCCTGCATCATTATTACGAACGTCTCGGTCACAAGACCAAGAAGCTCGTCCTGAGCCGTCATGGGGCCTATCATGGCTCGACCTATCTCTCGATCGCCATGACAACTCCGCCCTATTCCAAGGGATGGTCCAAGGCGGAGGGGATCGTTCATCACCTGAGAAAGCCGCATTACTGGCGTGAAGGGGCGGACATGACCGAGGCCGAGTTCCTCGATGCCCTGATCGACGACATGCGCACGCAGATCGAACGCCTGGGGGCCGAGAACATCGCCTGTTTCATTGGCGAGCCGATCATGGGAGCCGGAGGGGTCATCGTACCGCCCGCCGGCTATCACAAGCGCATTCAGGAGCTGTGCCGACGCTACGAGATCAAATTCGTGGCCGATGAGGTGGTCACGGCGTTCGGACGTCTGGGGCATTTCTTCGCATCGGAAGCCGTCTTCGAAACACAGCCTGACATGATCACTGTAGCCAAGGGTGTGACGTCAGGATATCAGCCTCTCGCCGCAACCCTGATGACCGATGAAATCCATGAGGTGATTTCAGGCCCGGACGGTGTCTTCACCCATGGCATGACCTATGCGGGCCACCCTGCGGCAGCGGCGGCCGGTCTGGCCAATATCGCCCTGATGGAGGCCGAGCAGATTCCCGAGCGTGTGCGGGTGACCGGCAAGCTGTTCGAAAACACCCTACGCGCCCTGGGAGATATCGACATCGTCGGCGAAGTACGCGGCAGCCATTTCATGATCGGAATCGAGTTCGTCCGGGACAAGGCGAGCAAGGTACTGTTCCCCGAAGCACTCAATATCGGCATGCTGGTCGCCCGCAAGGCCCAGGAGAAAGGTTTGATTGCGCGCCCTCTGGGCCATATCCTGATCCTCTCTCCGCCACTGGTCCTGACAGAGGGGGAAATTGCCAGGATCGGCAGCATTCTGCGCGAGAGCATCCTGGACGTAATGCGAGACCTGCCTTCACTCATGCGGTGATGACGCGCGGCGCCGGGGCTCAGGCCCCGGCTTTCCCCCCCCTACCCCCTGTCGGCCATGGCGAGCGCATGTGCCGCATCCGAGGCTGGCAGCGTCTCAGGAGTAGAGAAAGCCACCCCCCGAATGGACCTTCCGGTGGGAATTTCAGTATTTGACCCAGACCGTCTTGAGCGCGGTGTACTTATCGAAGCTGTGCAGCGACAAATCACGCCCGTAGCCCGATTGCTTCAGCCCTCCGAAAGGCGTCATGGGTGAAAGCGCATCAACCGTATTCACCGAGATCGTCCCCGCCTCCAGTCGCTCGGAAAGCGAGAGC
Source organism: Asaia sp. VD9 (assembly GCF_037150015.1). Taxonomy (NCBI): domain Bacteria; kingdom Pseudomonadati; phylum Pseudomonadota; class Alphaproteobacteria; order Acetobacterales; family Acetobacteraceae; genus Asaia; species Asaia sp. VD9. The sequence continues at coordinate 44,436 of NZ_JBBCQM010000004.1, forward strand.
GCCCGGCCCAGATCGCGGGTCCAGAGCGACGCCGCCAGACCATAGACGGTGTCATTGGCCAGAGCGACCGCATGGTCTTCATCCCTGAATGTCTGAATGACCAGTACCGGACCAAAAATCTCCTCGCGCGCCAGAACGCAATCGGGGGGCACATCGGCAAACACCGTGGGCTGGACATAGGCTCGTGAGCGCCCGATGCTGATCTGACCGCCTCCGGCAACGAGGCGCGCATACTCCCTGCCCGATTGAATGAAGCCGGCGACACGATCGGCATGCTCATTCGAGACCATGGGGCCAAGCAGTGTCGCCGGATCGAGGGGATTTCTCGGCACGAGCGCCTCTGCCTTGCCCTTGAGACGAGCGATCATTTCATCCGCGAGGCTTTCATGCACGATAAGACGTGAATTGGCGGAGCATATCTGCCCCTGATTGAAGAAAATCCCCCACGCAGCTCTTTCGGCTGCGGCCTCCAGATCGGCATCGGGAAAAACGAGTGAAGGGCTTTTACCCCCCGTCTCGAGCCAGACAGGCTTCAGGTTGCTCTCTCCCGCATAACGCAGAAAGCGTTTTCCCGTCTCCGTCGAACCGGTGAAGGCCAGGCAATCGACATCCTGGTGCAGTCCAAGCGCCTGCCCGGCCTCATGGCCCAGACCGGGCACCACGTTGAGCACTCCCTCTGGCAGACCCGCCTCGGCGGCAAGCTCAGCCAGACGCAGGGCCGAAAGCGGCGATTGCTCGGCAGGCTTGAGCACAACCGAATTACCCACGGCGAGGGCGGGCGCGATTTTCCAGATGGCAAGATCGAGCGGGAAGTTCCACGGCACCACCACGCCCACCACCCCAAGAGGCACCTTGCGTATCATGGCCAGATCACGCCCACCTGTGGGCGCGATCTCGTCATAGATCTTGTCGAGCGCCTCGGCATGCCATTGCAGGATATCTGCTGCGCCCGGCACGTCGATCGAGAGCGTATCAGCGATGGGTTTACCCACGTCGAGCGTATCGAGCAGCGCCATTTCTTCAAGATGATCGCGCAGCAATTGCGCAAGACGCAACAGGATTGTCTTGCGCCCGGCGGGGGTCATGCCCGACCATACCCTGCTTCTGAACGCCTTGCGCCCACTGGCCACGGCCAGTTCTATATCGGCGGCCTTGCCCCGGGCGATATCAGTCAGAACCTCGCCAGTCGCCGGGTTAATGGTCTCGAAACGCGCATTGTCCTGGGCGGGCATGAACCGCCCGTCGATCCAGCATCCTGTCCTGAAAGACAGCACCGCTGCGGCTGTCGTGAAATGTTCAACTGTCCGGCTCATGATTTCTCTTTCTTCTTCCTGCAGGATGTCCCGAAACAGACCGACGAGTCGCCCTTCATGGTGGCCCGGACAGGCCCTGCGCCAAGACCCGCGCATCTGCTGCACAAGGTCCTCTCAATGCCCGGGATTGGGAGCGCGCGCCCCCCGGGCATCAATCCAACGACGCTGGGCCGGATGACCCTCGTCTCTCAGGCGTTCTCTGCGACGTCTCGACGTTCGCGCTCGAACACCGGCTTTCCCGCGAGCATTGTCATCAACACCGGAATGTCCCGGATTGCGTCGGGCGGACAGGCTGCGGGATCGCGCGCCAGCACCACGAGATCCGCCCAGTTCCCGACACGCAGCGCGCCCTCATCCTGTTCACGATGGCAGGCAAACGCCCCGGCGGCGTTATAGGCGTTGAGCGCTTCATCCAGGCCGATGGCCTGACCGGGCACAAACACCGTCCCGTCCTCGCTGCTGCGCCGTGTCACGGCTTTGGCCACACCGCGTAAAGGCGAAAGCGAGACGATCGGCCAATCCGTGCCGAAAGCAACCAGAGCGCCCTGATCGAGCAGCGAGCGATTGGGAAAAGCGCGCTCATGCTCCTCGGGCCGAACGCGCTGCGCCCACACGCCACCCATACCCATCCACTCATCCGAAGGCGCCACCATGACTGGCTGCAGGCAGGCCACCACACCGAGGGAGGCGAAGCGCGCCATATCCGCCTCGAGAGGAATCTCGACATGCTCGACACGGTGCCTGAGCGCGCGGGTCTCGTCCGGGGTCTGGGCATAGGCGTCCAGCGCAAGCGTGATGGCGCCGCTGCCTATGGCGTGGGTCCAAATCTGGAATCCCGCCTCTGAAACCGCCTGCACGGCCTGCTTGTAGGCGGCCACCGGCCAGACCAGCGTCCCCTGCTCATCCGGGCGATCGCGGTAGCCCTGCGGCATGGAAGCCGTATGGGATTCGAGCACACCATCCAGAAAGAACTTCACGCCATCGAGACTCAAGGCTGGCGAGGCATAAGTCCGGCGCAGCGACGCGACCTGTGCGAGACGCTCGGCAGAAAAGGCGGGAGGCGGCATCTCGACCATGATGCCGATACGACAGGTAAGCGCATCCTGACGCTCAAGATCGTGCAGGATCGGGAACAGCCCCTCATCATAAGCTGCACTTTCCACACGAGTGATGCCGCATGCGGCAATCTCGTCCAGAACGCGCATCACGCCGTCGCGCAGCATGCCCTCATCCATAGGCGGTACGTGACGGGCCACAAGCCGACCGGCCCATTCCTTTAGCCAGCCCGAAGGCGTGCCATCAGGGCGTCGCATGATCTCGCCCCCTTCTGGATCGGGTGTGGAGGCATCGATCCCGGCATACTCGAGCGCCTTGCTATTGACCCACACCGCATGAGCCATACCCGAGTACAGGAACACTGGGCGATCGGGCACAATGGCATCGAGCATGGCCCGATCGAAACCCTCGGGCGGCAGGTCTGGATAGCCGTAGCTCCATTCCAGACCGATCAGCCAGGGACGCTCGGGATGCGCGTCCGCAAAGCGCGCAACGCGTGACAGAACATCGCGCATGCTCCGGCAGTCGCGAAGGCCGATATTCGACAGATATTCCGCTCCCATGCGCAAATGGAGATGACTATCGATGAATCCGGGCAGGACAACGGCCCCCTTCAGATCGCGGCGCTCGATCCCGTCGGGACATTGCGCGATTATTGCGGCATCGGGCCCCATTGCAGCGATACGGCCATCGCGTATGAGCATGGCCCCGCCCAGACGCGTCTGATCCGGCATGATGAATTGTGCGTTATGAAGCAGCATCATGCGTTTTCTCCGCCCGGCAGTACCCTGGACCGGAAATGCCGCTCACTCAGGATGTAAAGCGGCGGCGTGACGAGCAGGCTGACTACCCAGGAGATGTCGACGCCCCCCAGGATTCGCGCCATGCTGCCCGTATAGAGTGCGGTGGAAAGGAACGGGAACTGGATGACCAGCCCCAGCACGTAGCAGATCAGGGCGGGCAGGTTCCAATGGCCATAGATCCCGCCATCGCGCTTGAAGAACGAGGCCACGTCATATTCGCCGTGATGCAGCAGGTAGTAATCGGTGAGATTGATGGCGGTCCATGGGATCATGACGCACATCAGCAATTCGAGGAACTCGCTATAAGCGGCCATGAAACCATCCGCCATGAGCGTGGCCATGCAGAAGGCGAAAACCAGGAGCACGATTGTCACGGCCAGACGCATGCCCTGACCGTGATGGCGATGCGTGCTGAAGGTCTGCGCTACCGTCAGGGTCGAGAGCGCGCCACAATACACGTTCATGGCATTGGCCACCGCAATCCCCAGAGAGAATGCCAGCAGCACGGGTATGGCGGCCACGCCCAGTACCCCCATGAGCGACTGCACCACATGCTGCCCTCCGGCCAGACTGCCGACGACTGCGCCCAGCGCCATGGCCAGCATCGAGCCCGAGATCGAGCCCGAGAAACAGGCAAGGAAAGCGTGACGCTCGCTAGCCGGCCCTGCGGGAAGATAGCGCGATGAGTCCGAAACATAAGGCGCATAGGCGATCTGCCAGAGCGCCGCGAGGGACAGCGTGCGCAGGAAGCCGGTCCACCCATTGGTAAAGGCCGTCGCGCCGTGCATCTCCCCATGATAGAGCGCGACATAGCCCAGGCAGACGAGCACCGCCGCGCCGCAAACCACGGTGAGAATGCGTGCCGCAACATGGATGACGTGATAGCCCAGGATCGCAGGCGCGATCGATACGATCTGGATGATGACAATCGCGGGAAAGCGTCCGAGCGTCGGGAAACAGGCCTGTAGTCCTTCCGCGCCAAGCACGAGATTGGACGCGGCAAATCCGACATACATCAGCACGATGATGGCCGTGATCGGCACAGCACCATAGAGCCCGAATTGCCCCCGCGTCTGGATCATCTGCGGGACGCCGAGCCGTGGCCCCTGCGCCGCATGAAGCGCCATGAAGACGCCCCCCACCAGATTGCCGATCAGAAGCGCCAGCAGCCCCTCGAGCAGCGAGAGCCCGAACAGGGTTGTCGCCAGCGCCCCCGTCACCACGGTCAGCATCATCAGATTGGGACCGAACCAGACCGTGAACAGGTCTCTGGGCCGGCCATGACGTCTGGCGGCGGGAATCGGATAAATCGTTTCTGCTTCCACTGTGCCGATACGCTCCATCCTGTCACTCCCTGCCCGTTTTGCACATGGTTATTCTGGTGAAACACCGACAAACCACGCCAAACCGCAGAAATCCCGCGCCCTCACGTTGCCGTTTCGGATCATTATGAAATCATATCAATACAGGATCGCGACTAGAAGTGGGCGCGCCCGCTTTCTGGTGCATATTTCCTGAAGCCTTGATCCGGAAAAACCTATGCGCCTGACTTGGCCGCCTCTCTTTTCATTTCGATGACATTATATTTATAACTGCTTGAGCCAAATCGAGCGCATCTTCCCGCCGGGACGGAGGCCAATTACATGCTGGCAGCACGCCTGTATGGCGCAGGCGATATTCGCATCGCGCCAATACCCCGCCTCTCCCCTCTTTCCGAAGGCCATGTTCGCATCCGTGTGGCCTATGCCGGGATTTGCGGATCGGATCTGCATAATTACCGCACAGGGCGCTGGTTGACCGCAACGCCCCGAATTCCCGGCCATAAATTTTGCGGCATCATCACCGAAATCTCCTCGAATTGCGGTGAGCTGCATTGCGGCGAGGCCGTCATCGCCGATTCCCGTCTTGGTTGCGGCGCGTGCACCCGATGTCGCGCCGGGCAAGCCAATCTTTGCCCGGATCTTGCTTTTGTGGGGGAAGGAAGCGAAGGTGGTTTCGCCCAGGAGGTCGTGCTTCCGGCCACCCAGCTCCTGCCTTATCCCATCGCGCTCCCCCTGCGCTACGGGGCCCTGGTCGAGCCGCTCTCAGTGGCGCTTCATGCGCTGAACCGCCTGAATCCCATGCCAGCTCAGCCCGTTCTTGTTTGCGGGGGCGGAACGATAGGCGGTCTCTGCGCCCTTCTCCTGAGGCGGAGGGGGCACGTTGTCTGGTTGCTGGAGCGTCATGCGGGACGCAGCCGCATGCTCGAGACCTCTCTCGGTACGCGCTCCCTGCCGCCCGAGCCCGAGCTCTGGACTGCGTGTCTGCGCGGGAGTGCCGGCGGGACCGACGAGACACAGGCGTCACAGGCAGAGCTCGCGCTGGCTATCGACACGACCGGATCTCATGGCGTGATCGAGATGCTTGGCGACCAGCTCGTTCCGGGTGGCAGGCTCGTGCTGGCGGGCATCTTCGACAGCGCCTCTCCTCTCGATCTCAACCGGATTGTGGAGCGCGAACTGACTCTCCTGGGCGTGAGCGCGTACGCACATGAAATGACCGAAGCGCTTGCGCTTCTGTCTGAGCTTGCGCCCCATCTCGACTATTTTCTGAGCCCTGCCTTTCCGCTTGAGGCACTCCCCATGCTCTATGCCCGCCTGACTGACGCAAAGGGCGCCCCTCTTGAGGACACAGCGCCGGATAACGCTCCCAAGATCCTGATCGCCCCGAACGGGAAGGATTCTGACCTGCGCGCAGCCCCCTGGGAGGCGCATCCATGACCCAGGCATCCGCCTTGTTTTCTCTCGCGGGCAGAACTGCCCTGGTGACGGGCGCCGGTCGGGGCCTTGGCCGGGCCATGGCGCTTCATCTGGCCGCTGCCGGTGCCCAGGTATGGGTCACGGGGCGTCATGCCTCCGCGCTCGAGGAGTGCTGTGCGATGGCCACGGCGCGAGGCGGCGTGATGAACGCTCTGGTGATGGATGTCCGGGCGCTTTCCTCCATTGAAGCCGCATTCTCGACCGTTGCAGCTTCCGGCCAACCGCTCGATATCCTGCTCAATAATGCCGGGGATGAAAAACTCTGTGCAAGCGACGCCGTGGATGAGGCCCTCTGGGATCAGTTACTGGATACCAATCTCAGAGGGGCCTTCTTCGTCGCCCAGCGCGCGGCACGTCTGATGGGATCGGGGGCCAGTATCGTCAATCTCGCCTCACTTGCTGCAGCCACAGGCATCGCGCGCGCCGTACCCTATAGCGCATCGAAATCCGGCATTCTTGGCATGACGCGTAGCCTTGCCGTCGAATGGGCGCCCAGGGGGATACGGGTCAATGCCCTGGCGCCCGGCTATTTTCACACAGCCATGACAGCGCCGTTTTTCGAGGATGCCACATGGCAGGAAAAGATGCGCGCGCGCATTCCGCTCGGTCGCTTCGGTATCGGCGAGGATCTCGCCGGGCCTCTCCAGTTCCTGTGCTCTGATGCTTCTGCCTACGTGACTGGTCAGACCCTCTATGTCGATGGCGGTGCGCTGGCCTCCCTCTGATTCCCTCCTTCTATCCGGAAATGCGCCTCATGACCGACAGGATCAGTTTTCATGATTTTTCAGGGGCAGCCTCCATTCCCGCGGAGCTGCTGCGCCGCACGGAAAGCGACCTCACCCCTTATCTCGAACGGGTGGCGCCCATCATCGAGCGCGTCCGCCAGGAAGGTGATGACGCCCTGCGTCATTTTGCCCGGCAATTCGACAAGGTGACGCAGCCCGATCTTGCACTCAAGGTCACTGAAGCCGAGATCGACGCGGCCATCGAGGCGATGGACCCGGAGATTCTGGACTCCATGCGCTATGCCATCGGCAACATAAGGCGCTTCCACGAAGCTCAGAAACCCGAAGAGAGCTGGATGATCGAAGTGCGTCCAGGCGTCTGGGCGGGCGATCGGACGATCCCCATTGAATCGGTCGCCTGTTATGTGCCGCGCGGCAAGGGATGTTTTCCGAGCGTGGTGGCCATGACCGCCATCCCCGGCATGGTCGCGGGCGTACCGCGCCTCGTGATCATCACCCCTCCTGCCCCCGATGGCAGCGTGGATATCGGCACGCTCGCCGCAGCAAGGCTGATTGGCGTAACTGACATCTACAAGAGCGGCGGAGCCCAGGCCGTCGCAGCTGTCGCCTATGGCACGCAGACCATTCCGGCCTGTGACAAGATCGTGGGACCGGGCAGCCCCTATGTGGTCGCGGCCAAACGCCTTCTGAGCGACCGGCTCGACCCTGGCGTTCCTGCAGGACCGAGCGAGAGCATCATCCTGACCGATGACAGCGTCGACCCTGTTCTGGCCGCCCTGGACCTGATCATCGAGTCCGAACACGGTCCGGATTCTTCCGCATGGCTCGTCACCAGCAGTCGGCGCGTGGCTGAAGGCGTCATGGAGGCCCTGCCCGTGCATTGGGCCGCCATGGATCCGGGAAGGGCCGCTTTTTCGCGCGCGGTGCTCTGCGGCGCGCATGGTGGCGTACTCCTCACCGACACCATGGAGGCCGCCATCGCTTTCACCAATGCCTATGCGCCCGAGCATCTGGAAATTCTCACTGCCGATCCGATGGCCGATCTGGGGCGCATCCGGCATGCGGGCGAGGTTCTGCTGGGCACCTCGACGCCCGTCACGCTCGGCAATTACGTGCTGGGTCCCAATGCGGTGCTTCCCACCAACCGGGCGGCCAGAACCCACTCCCCGCTCTCCGTGCATGATTTCACCAAGCGCATGTCCTTCGCGCGTGTCGCGCAGAATGCCTACCCTGAGGCGGCGCGCCATGCGGAGAGACTGGCACAGTATGAGCAATTCCCGGGTCATGCCCGTGCTGTCTCAGCGGCGCGCCCACAGCCGACCCCCGGATCGGATTACCTGCCTCCTCCTGCCGCTAATATGCCGACGTCATGAGCCGCGCCCTGCCCACCACCGTGAACCTTTCCCCTGCCGGACAGAATGAGACCCGACCGATGGACGACGCCCCTCCCCTTTCCATCGAGAATGAGACGATCTTTCCCGTTCCCGAGGCTCGTCGCCACGGCAACGCCTGGTCGCTTTTCAAGGTCTGGGTGGGGGCCAACCAGAATGTCATGGCAGTCATGACAGGGCTGCTCTATCCCGGTATCTGCCATCTTTCGCTCGGCTGGTCTCTTCTTGCCATTCTGACGGGGAATATCGTCGGAGGCGTGTTCATGGCGCTTCACGCCGCCCAGGGGCCTCATCTCGGCATTCCCCAAATGCAGCAGACCCGCGGACAGTTTGGATCGACTGGAAGCCTGCTGATCATTGCAGTGATCATCATCATGTATGTCGGCTTCACCACCACGTTTTTCGCGATCGGGCGAGAGGAGGCGCGCAGCCTGTTCGGCAGCGGGTTCGGGCAGCTTCCCATCTGGGGCACCGTGCTTATCACGGCCCTTCTCTGCATGATCGGTCATGATCTGATCGAGCGGTTCATAGCAGGATTCATCCCTGTGGCCTCGCTGGCCTTCCTTCTGGTCGGACTGGCCTATCTGGATCTGGCCCAGGGGCATCTGGCCCAGGCCATCTGGGCAGCTCCTGCCCCGCATGACTTCCTCAAGGCCCTCTCTCTCGGTGTGCTGTGGCAGATCGCCTATGCCCCTTACGTCTCCGATTACACGCGTTATCTTCCTTCCAGCACAGGCGAGAGAACGGCCTTCGTGGTCTGTCTAGCTGGCAGTGTTCTGGGCACGGCCTACCCCATGGTCATCGGGGCCTTCATTGGCAGCACCGGGTTCAGCGGATCGATGTATGATGCGATACGCCCCTGGGGCGCGATCCTCCCCGCAATCCTGTTTCTGGTCGTGATGATCTCGACACTCGTGAGCTGTACGATGCAGATCTATTGCGCGGCCCTGTCCTCCCTCACCTTCCTGCAGACCTTTCGCCAGAACTGGCACCCGACCGGTCGTGCACGCGGTATGGCCGCCCTCATCCTGCTTCTGCTCTGCGCGCTGATCACCGAAATGCTGAGTGGCAATGTGCTGACCATTCTCGATAATGTCATTGCGCTCCTGCTGGCCGTGCTTTCGCCCTGGACCGCGATCAATCTGGTCGATTATTATCTGGTCCGTCACGGCCATTACGATATGGAATCGCTCTTTCGCCGCGACGGCGGCATTTACGGCACGGCCAATCGCCCGGCACTTGCATGCTATGCGCTGGGCGTGCTCGTCCAGATCCCATTCCTGTCAAATGGTCTCTATACTGGCCGCATAGCCCGCTCTCTGGACGGGATCGATCTCTCGTGGGTACTCGGCATCTTTGTCCCTGGCGCTCTTTACTGGGCCTGGGCCCGCACGCGACCGTAAAGGGAATAACGCCCCCCTCGCTTCGCCCTGCAGCGCGCCAAAAGGCCATTATTGCCGGGGCCAATCGGGGATCGTTCCCGCGTTAGTGTCTTCTTAGTTTTTTCCGAAGCTCTTCCCCATATCTCCCTTCTTTCATTCAGGCCGTCACCTTGCGATCATTACTTCATCGCACCGAATTACGATAGAAAATTGCAAGTCAGGGGAGAGACCTCCATGCCCGTTCACACCCGCATACGGCCATTCAACACGAAAGATACCTATCCGGAACAGAATCTCGATAACGATCTATGTCAGGCGGTCGTAGCCGGTAAGACCGTCTATCTGCGCGGTCAGGTTCCTCAGGATCTCGACACCCGGGAAAATATCGCGATCGGCGATCCCGCCGGGCAGGCCGAAAAGGTCATGCAGAACATCACCCTTCTCCTGGAGGAGGCCGGATCAACCCTCTCACATATCTGCAAGGTCACGGTTTATCTCACCGATATCCGCCATCGCGAGACGTGTTATCGCGTCCTGGGCAAGCATCTCAAAGGCGTGTTCCCGGTATTCACGGGGCTGGTGGTGGTGGCCCTTGCGCGGCCGGAATGGCTGATCGAGGTCGATGTGATCGCGGTGCTGCCAGACTGAGGGGCGCCCCCCCTAAGCCTTCCCACCCCCCTGCCCCGCGCCTCACAGGCCGGGGGAACCTCCCGCTCAGAGATACCGCCATGCAGACGAAACCCACGCGCTCTTGCCTGCTCCTGTCATCGACCTTCCTCCTGCTCGGGGGATATGCGCAGGCGGCAGCGGTCACCTCTGGCAAGCATTCCAGCCCCCATGTGACCCGCAATCATCGCACGCCCTCTGCTGTCGGGGCGCCAACAGCCGCGACGCCAGGTCAGTCCTCCGCATCGCGGTCAGCAAAGAAAGCCTCTCCCCGTACGGCAAGCGGCCCAGGCGAGACCATCAGCATCTCGGCTAATCGCCATCGCCCGGGTGGGGGGCTGATCCGCCCGGAAACAGCGGCACGCTCGATCAGTACTGTCGAACATGAATATATCGCCAAGCAATCCCCGGCCTCCAATACTCTGGCTCTGGTCAATCTTTCGCCCGGCGCCAATGTCGCCATGGGTGACCCCTTTGGCGTGACCGATCAGTCTGCCGTGAGCGTGCGCGGTCTGAACCAGCAGGAAATCGGCTTTCTGTTTGAGGGCGTTCCCATGAATGACCCCGATAACTACACGCCCAACTCCTCCGAATGGGTGGATACGGAGAACATGGAAGCGGTTCAGCTTCAGCAGGGTGCGCCCGATATCGAAATGCCCACCGTATATTCCGCGGGCGGAACCATGAATGTACGCATGCGCGACCCGCAATACACGCGCTCGGGCCAGGTCGATGTGAGTTATGGCTCGCACCAGATGAACCGCCAATACATACGGTATGATAGTGGCGAGATTGCCCATACCGGCCTGCGCGCCTTTGCCTCGTTCTCGAACCTGACGAGTCAGGCCTGGCGCGGCCCGGGCCGCAATAACCGTCGGCACGTCGATTTCAAGGCCATCAAGGACTGGGCGCCAAACAGCAATACGGCGCTCTCCTTCACCTATAACAATGAGAATACAGCCTGGTACAGCACGCCAACCCTGTCCGACTGGCAGGCAAAAGGACTGGGGGGCGGCATCAACCTGGATGGCATCTACAAGTTTGGGGATGCCAATTATTACAAGGGCTACGGAACCAACTGGACCAACTACTTCCTGAGCAGCCAGTCGCATTTTGCCCTGACCGACCGCCTTTCCCTCAACGTCACGCCTTATTTCTATCGCGGTTTCGGTAATTATCCTCTCGGGGTGTATACCCTCCCCACGAGCGGCACATTCTATAACGGTACGCAGCCCGTCGATGGCGCGATAGCAGGCGCGCCTTATGCCCAGGACGGCTCGGTGGCAGCGCGCTGGGATTTCGACGAGCATGAGAGCCTGACCGGGCTCAATGCCGCGCTCCATTACGACACGCGGCACAACCATCTCGTTTTCGGTGCCTGGTATGGCTACACGGACATGAACGTGAATGAGCCCTTCTCGGCTATCGACTCAGCCGGAAATGTGTCGAAATCCTATCTGCATCTCGATGACGGCACACAGTTGAGCGGCTGGCGCTATCACACCATCACGCAGATGGTCAGCCTCTATATCGGCGATGAATTGCGGCTGCTGAATGACCGGCTGCTGATCAATCTGGCGTTCAAGGAAGTCATGGCCGCGCGTAACGGGACGCTGCAACAGCCGGGCCCCCAATACGCCACCAGCTACAATACCGCCCAGCCTCTGCCGCGCATGTCGATCAGCTACAAGATCAATGATCATGTACAGGTTTTTGCGAACGCGACGACAAGCTTTCGTATACCGATCGGCTCGGCCTTCTATAACCAGTACAACAGCCCTTATGACCCGAGCCTCTATCAAACCGCCAGCACCAATCTGCGCGATGAATACAGCATCGCCGAGGAGCTGGGCGCGCGGTACCATGATCGCTGGGTGACGGGGTCTGTCACGCTGTTCAACAACAACATGACTCACCACGCCATCAACCAGTATGTGGATGCCGTCCCCTACTTCCTCGATGCGGGCGGGCTGACCACACGTGGCGTGGATGCGGAAATCGGCCTGGCCCCCTGGCACCATCTCTCGCCCTATCTGTCGGGCGAATATCTCTACGCCACCACCGATAACAATATCACCATGGGTGCGACCACCTATGCCACCCGTGGCAAGGTCGCCCCATCCGCACCGCGCTGGATGGGCGCGATCGGCGTGCAATATGACGATGGCACATTCTTCGGGAGCGTCTCGATGAAGTATCTCGACAAGGAATATGGGACATTCATGAATGATGAACGTATCCCTGGACACAAGCAGGTCGACATGATGCTGGGCGCACGCGCCCATGACATCGGTTTTCTCAAAAAGCCGAGCCTGCGCCTGAATATCGTCAATCTTGGCGATAGCCACTACCTCTCGGGTGTCTACAGCACGGGAATGGTCGCGGGCACCTCGACCTATTACGTCGCACCGTCCTTTGCCTGTCTCGCTACCTTCTCGACCGGGTTCTGAACCGAGGCGAACCCCGCCCCACGCAGGAAGGAGGATGCCATGTCCGATGATCTCACCCAGACCTTCGATTACCTCGTCATCGGCGCTGGTTCGGCCGGTTGCGTTCTGGCCAATCGACTCAGCGCCGACGGGCGCTTTCGGGTGGGGCTGATCGAGGCCGGCGGGAGCGACCGCACGCCGCGTATCAGCATCCCGGCCGGCACCCTTACGCTCTATCGCAGCCGGAAACTGGCCTATCAGTTCTACTCCACCCCGCAGCATCACCTTCTCGATCGGCGCATTCACGTACCACGCGGCAAGGCCCTGGGCGGCTCCACCACGCTCAACAGCATGATCTATATTCGCGGGGATCGCTCTGATTACGACCATTGGGCGTCTCTCGGCTGTACAGGGTGGGAATGGCCCCAGGTGCTCGATGCGTTCAGGTCGCTCGAACGCAGCCATCGAACGGTCGATGCGCCAGGAGCGGAATTCCACGGTCGTGACGGGGCGCTCGATGTCGTCACTCCCCGCGACATCAACCCCCTCTCGCGTGATTTCGTCGCAGCGGGCATCGCAGCCGGGCTGGCGCATAATCCTGACTTCAACGGAGCACAGCTCGAGGGCGTGGGCATTTATGATGTCACGCAGCGCGACGGCCTGCGCCTGAGCGCCTACCGCGCTTTCATCCATCCTGTACGAGAGCGTCCAGGATTATGCGTTCTGTCGGGAGCCAAGACACGTCGCCTCCTGATCGAGAACCGCCGCGTATGCGGAATTTCAATCGAACATGAAGGCACAGTGAAGACATTGCGCGCCCGCCGCGAGGTCATTCTCTGTGCCGGCGCCATCGGATCTCCCCAGATCCTGATGGCATCGGGCATCGGATCAAGCGCCAATCTGATCGCCGCCGGGATTTCTCCCATTCATGTCTTGCCGGGCGTCGGCCAGAACCTCCAGGATCATCTGGATGGTCTGGTGACCCTGCGCTCCACCGACCCACGCACATTGGGGTTCTCAACGCGCGCTTTGCCCAAGGTCCTGAGCGCGCCCTGGCAGTTCGCGCTCGGGCGCAAGGGCTGGCTGACCACAAATTATGTTGAGGCCGGCGGCTTTGCCCGGACGAAGCTGGCCGAGGGCGCGGTGCCGGACATCCAGTTCCATTTCGTCCCGGGATATCGCAGCCCACGTGGTCGGCTCTTTGAATGGGGGCATGGATTTGCCATCCATACCTGCGTGCTCCGTCCCAAAAGCCGAGGGACAGTCCGGCTGGCCACCGACGGCACGCTGAACCCTCAGATCGATTTCAATTTCGCATCGGATCCCCATGATCTCGAAACGCTTTGCGAAGGGATCGGGATCGCCCGCCACATTCTCTCCCAGCCGCCTTTCGCACGCGCACGAGGTATCGAAATCGCCCCGGGTGCGTCGGTCACAACGCCTGCCGAGATCATGGCCTATCTGAGGGCGAGCGCAGCAACGGTCTTTCACCCGGCAGGAACGTGCCGCATGGGGATCGATGAGCAATCGGTCGTGACGCCGGATCTGAAACTGCGCGGGATAGACGGGCTGCGTATCGCCGATGCCTCGATCATGCCAACCCTGATCAGCGGCAATACCAGCGCGCCCAGCATGATGATCGGCGAAATGGCCGCCAGGATGATTCTGGCGCAAGGCAACTGAGACGCCAGCCCTGTGGGCCTGCGTCTCGATTGAGCGACTTAGGAATCGCCGGGTACGCCATAAGAAGGGGCTGTCGTCGGGTCCAGCCCCCGCGTGACGTAATCATGCATCTGAGGTTGCCAGAGGGCCCACAGCCCGCGCAGGGCCGCAAGAGGCGCCTCGCTCCAATCCACCCGCAGATCGGTCAACGGCCAGCTCTGTGCCTCGACGATGAGCAATCCTGCTGAATGGACAGGCCCCTCTTCACCCCCAGCGGCGAGCGCAGCTTCCATCGAGAGAAGCAAACGCTCCCCGAGCTCGAGTTCAGGGGAGGATGCGCTGAATGACGCGACCATGGCCCGAGGAATCTCCTCATCCGCCAGCATGTTTCCGGCCGCTGAAACATCGTCTGCGGAGGCTTGACCGTGACGCCCCAGAATACGCTCTCCTGCCCAATAGGCTGAACGGCCCGACGCATCGAGAATCAACACTTGCCGGAAGGCACTGAAAGCGGCGGTACGCATCATGATGTCACGACATTCGCGCGCAGAGGCCCCTGCTTCGAGCAGAGCGAGCGCTCTGGGACCCAGTCTCGGATCGGTCACGTTCTGCGTTGCCACAACCCCGATACCGGCACGGGCAAAAGCACAGCGGCTGGCCACTGCGGGTGATGACGAGGCCACCGCCATGCCGAATTGCCCGGTTCTGGCGCAGCGCGCGATGATGGAAAACGTCATGGGTGACCCTCCTGTCTGCCGGGAAATTCCGGTATCGCGGTTATCTGAGGCGCGCGACGAGCGCATCGACAAAACGTGCGCCCTCTTCGAGCTCGGCCTCTGTGATGTACTCATCCGCCTTATGCGCGCGATCGATCGAGCCTGGGCCGCACACCACGCAATCCAGAGACAGAATTTCCCGAAACAACCCCGCCTCGGTCCCGAAATCGATCGTGGTGGTATGATTGCGTCCGGCCTCACGCAGAACGGTAGCGCAGAGCGCGCCACCCGGCTCCATATCCAGACCCGGATAGGCATTCGTGACCTCAATCTCGACCCTGCCACCGCCCAGATCCGCCACGGCCCGCGCGCCCGCCTCCCGCAGCCAGTTCAAATAGGGGCCGGGTTCATAGCCCGGCAGCAGACGCATCTCGGCAGAAAGAACACAATGATCGGGCACGATATTGAGCGCTGCTCCACCCGACACCAGACCGACCTGTACCGTCGAGAATGGCACGGCGAAGCGGCCGTCCCGACGCTCGCTTATCTCTATCTTTTCCTGGAGCGCGGAAACCGCATGGATCATGGAGCCTGCCAATGTAATGGCGTTCAGCCCCTGTCCCGGATTGGCAGAATGGGCGGCGACGCCATGACAGGCGATCGTGAACGCTGTCTTGCCCTTGTGCGCGAGCGCAACCTGCATTTGCGTCGGCTCCCCCACGATACATCCTTGTATGGCACGGTCCGGCCCCGCGCTCAGAGCCTGCAGCAGGGAGCGTACACCCAGGCAGCCCAACTCCTCATCATGGGAAATCGCAAGGTATAACGGTCTGGAAAGCGGTATGGGATGCGCGGCCACGCGTTGCGCGGCATCGAGCATACAGGCCAGAAACCCCTTCATGTCGCTGCTTCCCCGGCCATAAAGCCTGTCACCCCGGCGCGTCAGGATGAACGGGTCACTCGACCAGTCCTGACCCGCCACGGGCACGACATCGGCATGGGCCGAGAGTATGAGCCCCCCTGGCGCCTCAGGTCCGATGATCGCAAACAGGCTGAACCGATCCGGCACTTCGCCTGGAATACGCTGTACGCGCGCGCCCGCAGCAAGGAGCTGCGCCTCAATCCAGTCGATGATTTCCCCATTCGGAGTGCCGCAGAGACTGGGAAACCCGACGAGGGTCGAGAGCAGCGCAACGAGATCAGACATGCATTACATCATCCTGCGCCTGGCCCTGCGCGGAATGGTCGGGGGCGATATGCGCGGCCAGGCGGGCCGCGTCATGCCATACACCCCAGATGAAAGGCGAAGCACGGCGGGTAAGCCAGGACAATCCGAGGAAATACAGCCCCGGTTCTACCGAGACGCCCCCCTCATGGCGCGGCGCACCGCGCGCATCCAGAACGTCCAGATCGAGCCAGCCATAGTCATAGCCATAGCCAGTCGCCCAGATGATGCTGGTTACCCCCGACTTTGCCAGATCGAGTTCGGTCAGGGGCGCCGTTACACACTCCGGCAGTTCGCCAATCCGATGCGCCTGCGGCTCTTCGGGCAGGTCGAGCCCCTGAGCGGCAACATAGGCATCAGCCGCATTGAGCATGGCGAGGTAATTGGCATCGCCTGCCTCTATGTTCTTCTGCAGATCCGTGTCGAAAGAGAGCACACCCTCATGGCAGGAGAGCGTACGACCTACGAGCGTGATACCGCTTGCGGCGAGTGTACGGAAATCGACCGTGTGGCCACCTTGCGCGCCGCTGACGGCAATCGTCACATGTTCCGTTCCCGGGCCCGGGGTTTTCATGTCCCACATACCCAGAACGCCCAGCCACCAGACGAAATCCTTGCCGCGATAGCGCCGTGCAGGCCTGTCATGTGGCCCGACAGAAAGCCAGACGGCGCGCCCCGCATGCTTGAGTTCCTCGGCAATCTGTACGCCCGATGCCCCTGCACCGATCACCAGCACGCCGCCTTCAGGCAGCTGGGAAGGATTCTTATATCCCTGCGAGTGGGTCTGGAACAGATTGGGGGTCTGCGGGATAAGGGCAGGAACAAGGGGCCTCTGGAAAGGGCCAGTTGCCACAACGACGTTACGCGCCTGAATGGTACCCGCATCCATCTGAGCCTCGAACCCCTGCCCCGATGACGCACGGGATAATTTGCGCACCTCGACCCCACAGCGAACGGGCATATCGATCTGGCGTGCATAGGCCTCGAAATAAGCGGCGATCTCTTCCTTGGGCACGAAGCCATCAGGCGCGGTACCGTCAAAATGCCTGTTGGGAAAGCGGTCATGCCAGGCTGGACCGTTGGCCACGAGGGAATCCCAGCGCTCGCTTCGCCATCTTTCGGCAATACGCCCGCGCTCGACAACGAGATGCGGTACATTGTGCAGGCGAAGATGCTCGCTCATCGCCACGCCGGCCTGACCACCGCCAATGACGAGAGTATCGACGATTTCAACTGTCATGTCAGAGATTTCCCGTTGAAAAGATCTGTTCTTCCAATTTTCAGAAGATCTTTCCGTTCTTGTATTGAAATGATCTGCCAGCCGAAACAATCGAATTGATTAGCCTTGATTAGCCTTTTCCTAAGAGTTCACCCGGACCGATTTTACCGCGCCAGTCTGCCCGACAGGCCCCGCCCCGCCGCACGAACTCGCTACCCCTCATCGAGCGGGCACATTCCGGGAATCGTCTGATCCGAAATCGAGGCACGGCAATGCACAATGAAATGCTCCAGAAGTCGCGACTGGCGTTCTCCCTGGCGCATGGCCATGCCGATGACCATGGGGCGATGGGCGCCCTTCAGCCGCAACCGGACAAGACGCTTGCCATCCAGCGCGCGATCGGAGCGGGGGCGCACATTGGCCAGCGTATAGCCATAACCATTCGCGACCATGGTGCGCACGATTTCCTGCTCGGCCGCTCGCGCATAGACGGTCGGACGCAGGCCCTCTCGCTCGAACAGCTCATTGAAATAGTGCCGGCTCAGGGGCAGGTCGAGCAGGATGAGTGGCTCTGCTGCCAGCTCCTCGAGCGTGACCTCTCCCCTCTCGGCGAGAGGGTGAGACTGAGCAACCAGCGCATGGGGCGGCAGACTGGCCAGAGGTTCGAATGCGATGCCGGGAGGCAAGGCGAGATCATAAGTGATGGCCAGATCGAGTTCCGCCTTGCTCAGTTTTTCACCGAGCCATTCATGGTTGGCAGCGCGCTGGCTGATCTCCGCTGCGGGAAAGGTCTGCCTGAAATTATAGGCGAGCTCCGGCATAATCATGGGAGCGAGCGTGACCATCGCCCCGACCTGCAATTGCCCCCTGACCTGCCCGGTGGCCTCGGCTGCAATGGCATGGAGGCTTTCAGCCATGGAAAGCACTTTCTTGGCTTCGACCAGGAGTATCTGGCCAACGCCCGTCAGGGAGAGGCCCTGAGCATGATGTCGGACAAAAAGCTGCACACCGAGTTCGATTTCAAGATGGGCAATCGCCGTCGAGATCGAGGGCTGGGAAATGGACAGTTTCTCGGAGGCATGACGGATCGATCCGGCCTCACCCGCTGCGACGAAATATTCGAGTTGGCGCAACGTATAACGCATCGGGAAACTCCAGCGCAGGCTGTGCGGCACAGCGTCAGGCCAGGATCGACAGCCGCACCCTGCAGCATGTCTTCAACAACCGCGTTTGGAAACCCTTTCCGGCTCGTGCGCCATGCCCCACGTATTCTTCTACCGGCGTATATCCGCTGTAACAGAAGACCTGGTTTCGATGCGTGACACATCCGATCGAAGGAACAGCGACTGAGCCGAACACACGCATCCGTGATCGGCCGCTCCTGAATCACCGCGTCCACCCTGTCCACCGTCTTCGTATCTCGATCGTGCCATCGCGATCATCCCCATAGGGCAGAAAACGCAGGGCACGGCAGGGCGAATAGAAGCACCATCCGGACGAACAGCGAGTCATGGGCACAGATGAACAGGTTATCGAACGTCAGGCAGCGCCCGAGCTGCCCCCGCATGGCGGGTATCTGCCCCCTTCAACCCTGCCCACCCTTGCCCATAGCTCGGGCATACGTTTCGATTTCAATGCAGGCGCCCGCATCAGTCTGCCCACGCGCGGCACCGGGGAATGGTGCCTGACACTGAGCGATCTCGATAGCGGCAATATCCTCTTTTCCCATTGCTCCTGCGGCAGCTTCATCACTTCGTCAAAGCGCTATTTCAACCGCTTCCATATTCTCGTCGAGGAAACGGATGAGACCGGCATCAGATCGGAAGTGCTCAGCCATGCCTATGACTGCGCCGGGAAAATCGTGGTTATCCAGATGCCGGTCAGTACGCTGGGGGATGCGCTGGCCTGGTTTCCCTATGCTGCGCGCTTCGGCGAGATCCATGGTGCGACTCTTGTGTGCATCATGGATGCCGCACTCATCGCGCTTCTAGCAGGGAATTATCCCGAAATCCGGTTTCTGACCGCGAGTGACGCGCGCGCCTGCGCCATCATGGACGATGCCTATGCAAGCTATTCTCTGGGGCTTTTCTTCGATGACCCCGAATTTCTGAATCAGCCCACTGATTTCCGCCACGTCGGCCTACACAAGACAGCTGCCTATATCCTTGGCGTCCCGCCTGTGGAAACACGGCCGATTGTCTGCTCTCCCGACACAGATACACCGCCGATCGAAGAACCTTATATTTGCATCGCGACCCAGGCGAGTACGCAATGCAAATACTGGAACAACCCCGAGGGATGGCTGTCTCTGGTCGTCTGGGCACGCGCGCAGGGTTATCGGGTCATCTGCATCGACAAGTCGCCCTATTACGGTGCCGGCATCATGTGGAACCGCATCCCCCATGGCGCCGAAGATCAGACAGGTGATCGGCCCCTGAGTGAGCGCGTGCGCTGGCTGCGTCATGCAAGCGCCTTTGTCGGCCTCTCTTCCGGACTTTCCTGGCTCGCCTGGGCGAGCCGTACGCCAGTTGTCATGATTTCCGGTTTTACTCACCCGACGAATGAATTCGACACCGAATTCCGGGTGATCAACTGGCACTCATGCAATTCTTGCTGGAACGACGCCAGCGAGAAATTCGATCACCATGATTTTCTCTGGTGCCCCCGTCACAAGAACACCGAAAGGCAATTCGAGTGCACGCGGCTCATCACGCCCGGTCATGTGATCAAGGTTCTGAACTCCGCCCTTCACCTGAAAAACAAGAATAAAAATTAAAAAATCAAGAGGTAGGCATGACCAGTACAACCGTGGGGTTCGGCAAGAGCTCCAGCAATCTCTCGGCCGGGGCCGGCGATGTCATCCGTGTATCGGGTGGCGCCGTGTCGAACACCCAGATCGCAAGCGCCGGAACCCTGTCCGTCAATGGCGCCTGGGGCGTCAATCTCGTTATTCCTGTCTATTCGGGCGGCACCGCCGTCAACACTCAGGTCGCTCCGGGAGGCATGGCGACAATCGCCTCGGGTTCGACCGAGGTCACTTCTGCCGGGACGAGCCTCAATGTCACCATAGCGTCAGGAGGATCGCTCCTCGTCGCGAATGCCGGACTGGCTACCGGCAATACCATCCTGTCAGGCGGCACGGCAGTGGTCACCACGGGCGGCACGCTCGCTCAGACCGAAATCATGGCGAATGCCAGCGCCGCGATCGGCTCGGGCGGCGCGAGCCGGGAAAACCAGATCACTGGAACGCTCAACGTGGAGACGGGCGCCACAAGCCTGGATGATACCATCCATGCAGGCGGCGCACTGAACCAGTCGGGTGGCCTCGTCAGCGGAGCCAGGATCGAGACCCTGGGCGCGTTGAACATCACGGGCGGCACAAACTACAACCCGAACGTCGCTTCCGGTGCGACCACGAGCGTGACAGGCTCCGGCACCCTCATAGCGGACGGCATTGCAATACAGGGTGTCGCTCTTGCAGCCGGCGGCTCGGCTCAGATTACGAATGCGGCCGTGGCACTCAACACGGTGCTCTTTTCAGGCGGCGCCCAGGCTGTTCTTTCTGGCGGGACCGCGCTTGGGAACACAGTCAATTCGAGCGCAACAGTAACGGTCAGCCTGAATGGCGTGGTTTCGGGTGGCCTCGTCTCCGGAATGAATGCCGTCGTCACGCTTCAATCGGGCGGTAGCGCCGTAGGGTTGACCCTGAGCGGAACCTCCGCCTTCGGCCTGACACCTGTCGGTGTCGGGACGCTCAACGTGTCCAATGGTGCTGTCGCGAGAGACAACATCGTCAATGGCTATGGGCAGATCAATGTCCGCGCCGGAGGCACGACCATTGAGGATCGCATTCAGAATGGCGGCCTGATGATGGTGTCGTCCGGGGGCATCGCCTCGGCTACGACCCTGATCGCCAACGGATCCGCAATCGTGGCCGCGGGGGCCTCTGCCGTTCTGCCGGTCATCGGCAATGGGGGCAGGTTTTCCCTTGCGGGCGGGATTACCACATCTGCAACGATCCTTTCGGGCGGCACGATCCAGCAGACCGGAGGGACGCTCGATGCGGCCCATGTACAGGCAGGGGGCACATTGGGTATCAGCGGAGGCGCCGCCTACAACCCCATCGTCGATACTGGCGCCTTTGCCAGCGCCCGTGGCAGCGGCACCGTCATTACCAATAGCGGTATTACGCAATCGATGACGCTTCTTGCCGGTGGCAGGCAGGAAGTGACCGGTCCAGGTGTTGCGCGCGATACGGTGGTCTCTTCAGGCGGCGTCCAGACCCTGTCTTCGGGCGGGACCGCGCTCAATACGACGGTCACGACCAGCGCCAATGTCACGATTGCCGCAGGCGGTCTGATGTCGGGTGGCGTCGTATCCGGATTGGCGGCTTCGATCACTGCCGGATCGGGAGGCATTCTCTCGGGAGTCACGGCTACTGGCTCCGCCGGAGGCTTTCTGCAACCCGATGGCATCGGAACCATCACCCTCTCTGGCGGCGCCGTTGCCAACGGCAATATCATTGACAGCTATGGTCAGGAAATCCTGCTGGCCGGGGGCAAGTCGATCGGCACGATCGTGCGTAATGGCGGGGTGGAGACCGTCAGCAATGGGGGTATCGCATCAGGCCTCACGCTGGATCACGGAGGGTCAGCCGTTATCCTCAACGGGGGGGCTGCCTCCAATGTAACGATCAGTGGCACGTCTGGCGGTAATGCGGGTGCCCTCTATGTCTCCAAGGGCGGCACAGTAACCGACATCACTGTCGCCCCCGGTGCGAGCGCAACCTTCAGCGCGGGGGCGACACTCTCGACCACCCATTCGACTGATCTGGCAAATGTCACCTTCCTTCAGGGAGCGAGTGCCAGCCTCGTCGGCTCGGGCAACGTGACCTCGAACATCGCGATCACGACCAGTGTGACGGTCTTCACCAGTTCGGGGAGTGTCATCCAGAATGCCACGGTGTCAGGCAAAGCCGCGATCCTGAATGTTGCAGCAGGAGGCACAACCTCGAAAACGGTCCTGACCGGCTCAGATACCAATACTTGCGGTGTCGAGAATGTTCTGGCCGGAGGTATGGCCAACGCGACGCAGATCGGTCGCTACGGCATTCAGGTTGTCATGGGCGGGTCTGCGACGAGCAGCTATGTCGGAGCGCAGGGTGAACTCAACGTCAATGGGGGGACGGCGTATGGCGCGCTGGTCGATGCCAGCGGAAGTGCCAATATCAATGGCGGCGTGGCCGTCGACTGGGCCATCAATAGCGGCGGTGTCGTCAATGTCAGCGCCGGGGGCACGATCATCAACAGCCTCGCCAATCCGGGAGGAGTCGTTACCGTTCTCCAGGGTGGTAGTGCGATCGCCATGCTGCGCCCGCAGGGCGGCAACGTACTCTCCAACCTCACCCTCTCAGGTGGGAATGTCTATGTCTCCTCCGGGGGGATCGCCACAAATGTGACCATCGCCTCCTCGGCAGGGAAGCTTCTGGGCGATGTCATCGTTTCAGCGGGCGGCAGTGCGGTCGCGAGCGGCACCACCCTCAGCAGAGTGACGGTCCAGTCCGGCGGGACGCTGGTCGTTGATGGCTCACTCTCCAATGAAACCCTCACCCGCGTCATGAACGCCTCTCTCCAATCGGGCAGCTATCTCTATTTCCCCGAGTTGACGGCGGGCAACGACGCCTACAGCACTACGGTCGTGGGCAACACGCTGACCGTCCTCAGCGCTGGCAAGGCCGTCGCCACGGTCACACTGGCCAATAGCGACTATAACGGGCAAGGCGGCGCCTTCATCGAAGAGCCGAGCGGTTCGGGATATCTGCTTCTCGTCTGCTTCCTGGCCGGATCGCTGATCAGCACCCCGAATGGCCCGGCAGCGGTGGAGACACTGAGTGTTGGCGATCTGGTGCATGTCTGGCGTGACGGGGTGCAGGGTGTGGCCCCGCTGAGCTGGATCGGCTCACGCCATCATCGCGTGAGTCACGAATGCAAGCCCGATATGGCAGGATATCCGGTACGTATCCGCAAGGATGCCATTGCGGAAAACGTTCCCAATCAGGATCTGCTCATCACGGCCGAGCACTGTCTCTTTCTCAATGGCTGTTTCGTACCCGTCCGGATGCTCGTGAATGGGCGGACGATCTTTTATGACACCTCCATCGCGGAGTTCGAGTATTTCCATATCGAGACCGAAGAACACGCGGTGATCTCGGCCAATGGTCTGCTGACAGAGAGCTATCTCGACACCGGCAATCGCGCGAGTTTCCACCAGGCTGCCTACCGCCGGGAGGGAAATGTCATCCGCGTTGGCGACGTTTTCCGTCCGAAAAGCTGGGCGCATGACGCTGCCGCCCCGCTCGAGACGTCCCGGGCGTTTGTCGAGCCAATATATCGGCAGATCCTGGGCCGGGACGGTGAACCGCCGACCTCTCTGCCTCCCATGACCGATGACCCCGCATTTCATCTGCTCACCCCTTCGGGCGAGAAGATCGAGGCAATGCGGGTCATTGAACGCCGACATGTCTTCCGAGTACCTGCGGGCGTAGAGCGACTGACCCTTTGCTCGCGGGCATCAAGGCCGAGCGATACGATCGGTCCATTCTGTGATGACAGACGCATGCTGGGACTTCTGATCGGAGAAATCTCCCTGTTCGACGCCGCGAGCCAGAAGCAGATTTCATCCCATCTCCAGTCTCTCCCGCAGGAGGGATGGTACGCGGCCGATGAATCCTCCTTGCGCTGGACCACAGGTGCTGGACAGCTCGCGCTCGGCAGGCGTGACCCGGATAGCATGGGAATCCTGAGTATCGAGGTTGCTGCTTGCGGGCCTTATCTGCTCGATGATGACACAGACGATCATGCGATCATCGCTGCCGACGCGCCGGGCATCAGAGTCGCGCAGGCTTGATCCATGACTGTCACCCGCCCGGTCAACCCTACCGGGCGGGAACAGGTCTGCAGGACCGATTGGAAGGTTATCTCAAGCTGCCCATCCCCCTCATGGATCATCCCCTGCGATCCTCGATCTCGCATGCAGGTGCCCGCGTGATCCGACAAGCTCCCCACACGACCGTGACCGGCGGAGATGACGTCCACCCTCTTGCGCTCTCAATCATACTGCGCCCGGCCATACTGCGCCCGGCCATACTGCGCCCTGCGTCCAGGATGCAGCCAATGACGAGATTGCTTCCATGAACATTGCTGATATCCTGATGGCTCAGCATGAAAATCTCTTATGTCAGGACCATTTATGAGCCGGCTTGATCGCGATCACCTGAAGATCATTGATGAAGTGGCGCGCGAGGGTTCGCTCACGAAGGCGGCCGCGCGGCTGAACCTCACCCAACCCGCCCTGAGTCACGCCATTCGCAAGCTGGAGCGCGCGCTCGGGGTGGAGATCTGGCGACGTGAAGGCAGAAAGCTGGTCCTCACACCTGCGGGAACGGCGCTCCTGACGCTTGCCCGACGCGTTCTGCCGCAATTTACTCTGGCTGAAGAGCGTATCAGGCAGGTCGCCCTTGGCGCACGTGGCAAGCTGCGTATCGGTATGGAGTGCCATCCCTGCTATCAGTGGCTCCTGCGAGTGGTGGCGCCCTATCTCGATCTCTGGCCCGATGTCGATGTGGATGTGCGTCAGAAATTCCAGTTCGGCGGACTGGGCGCGCTGTTGGGGCATGATATCGATCTGCTCGTCACCCCGGACCCCCTGTACGAGGAAGGGCTGCGTTTCACCCCTGTATTCGACTACGAACTGGTACTGGTCGTCGGGCCCGATCACCCGCTGCGTGGGCAGAAATGGGTTTCTGCGGAACAGATCGCATCCGAAACTCTGATCACCTACCCCGTACCGATCGAGCGTCTGGATATTTACACCCAGTTCCTGCACCCGGCCGGAATCACGCCGCAAGCGCACAGACCGATCGAAACCACGGATATCATGCTGCTGATGGTGGCTCATGGACGCGGCGTAGCCGTGCTGCCGCGCTGGCTGGTCGAGGAGCATCGAGAGCAGTTTTCCCTTCATCCCGTGCGTCTCGGAGAACATGGACTTGCGAAGCAGATCTTCCTCGGCCATCGGGAACATGATGAGGCCATCGCCTATCTCCGGGCCTTCATCAAGCTCGCGAAATCGATCGACCATGGCGTCGAAACGCCATTGACCTGAGGCATCGAGGAACCCGGCACTTCCCTGGTAAAGCGCCTCCCTTTGTCATCGCACTTCGCAAAATTCCCGAGAGGGGTGTTCATATCCCTACATAGATCTTGATGGGTATCATTTTATAACGGGAATGATGGCGTATCGTCACAATTTATACGCTTCATATTCATGAAAAATATTATCTTACCCCAAGTAAATAGAGATAATATCATCCAAATACCATCGTAGTTTCATGGCGCCAAATTTGAGCCTTTAAGCCGTCTCTTTTCTGCCATTAAACTGTCGTTAAAGTGCGATTGACTCTCATAACGGATTCGTGATCAAGTCCTCGAGCGATGATCGGCCTTGGCCCATAATCACGGTGGGAAATTATTCCTGCCTCGATTGCGACGTCGCAGAACGCTTGGGCAGAGAGACTTAACCAATCGAGGGTGACATGCTGAACAAATCCAGAACAAAGTCTGTGTTCAATCTGTTGCTGGCCGGTTCTGTGGTCGCAACCTTTGCTTGACAGAATGCGTCCGCCCAGATCAGCCCGCAGGCACTGCGTGAATCCCTGCGCGTATCGCCCCATCCGGGCATGATGCCCCATGGCGGACGGATCTTCCCCGGGAGTTCGCTCAACGGCGTGCCTGGTTTCCCACTCCCGACGATTCACAGCCAGCAGGCCTATGATCCTCAGGACAGCTTCACCGCAAAGTGGACGCGTGCGGATGCCATGCAGATCAAGGCGCATTCGGACACCTCCGTCGGAGCAGGCCAGAACTCGCTGCCGGGTCAGCTCGTAATGCCGAATGTTCCCGCGGATTTCCCGGCTACCAACCCCGATGTCTGGGTCTGGGACACGTGGACGCTCATCGACAAGAAGGCCAATCAGTTCAGCTATAATGGCTGGGAAGTCATTTTCTGTCTCACCGCCGACAAGAATGCCGGATACGGCTTCGACGACCGTCATACCCATGCCCGCATCGGCTATTTCTATCGTCGCGCAGGTATCCCGGCGAGCCAGCGTCCAGTCAATGGTGGCTGGATCTATGGCGGTCACCTGATCCCCGAAGGCGCACAGGAGCAGGTCTTCGCCGGCACGACCTACACGATCACCGCAGAATGGTCGGGCTCGATGCGTCTGCTCGATCCGACGAGCAACCAGGTCTCGCTGTTCTACACAGATATGGCGTTCAATCGTGACGCTTCAGGTCAGGATATCACACCCTCCCAGGCAGTGATCACACAGAGCCTTGGCCAGATCCATGCCGATTTCACGCATGTGTGGTTCACGGGCTTCACGAAGCATACCCCGCTGCTGCGCCCCGATGGCGTGCTTTATCAGAATGGCGCGCAGAACCCCTATTACAACTTCCGTGACCCGTTCACCTTCGAGGATCCGCAGCATCCCGGCGTGAACTACATGGTGTTCGAGGGCAATACAGCCGGTCAGCGCGGTGTGGCCAATTGCACGGCTGAAGATCTCGGCTATCGTGCCAATGACCCGCATGCAGAAACGGTGCAGCAGGTTCTCGATAGCGGCGCCTATTACCAGAAGGCCGCGATCGGCCTCGCCGTGGCGCAGGATTCCTCCCTTTCCAAATGGAAATTCCTGCCCCCTCTCATCTCGGCCAATTGCGTGAACGACCAGACCGAACGTCCCCAGATGTATATCAAGGACGGCAAGTACTACATCTTCACCATCAGCCATCGTACGACTTATGCGGCGGGTGTCGATGGACCTGATGGTGTCTATGGCTTCGTGGGCAATGGTATTCGCAGCGATTTCCAGCCCATGAATTACGGCAGTGGTCTGATGCTCGGCAATCCGACCGATCTGAATGAGGCAGCGGGCACCGATTATGACGCGAACCCGAACCAGAACCCCCGCGCCTTCCAGTCCTACTCGCATTACGTGATGCCCGATGGCCTGGTCGAATCCTTCATCGATACGGTCGAGGGGCGTCGTGGCGGCGCGCTCTCTCCAACGGTCAAAGTCCGCATCCGTGGCGATGCCTCCATCGTGGACACGCGCTATGGGGATAACGGACTTGGCGGCTATGGCGATATCTCCGCGAACCGCGCCGATATCAACATCGTTGGTTTCATTCAGGATCTTATCAGCCAGAGAACGGCATTCGGGGCTGATACCAATGCCCGCATGCAGTCCTTCCTGAAAACCAGCCAGTAACCCTTGCTGGTTGCCGGCGGCAACACCAACCACAGGGACAAGAGCGGTTCGTCGGACTTATCCGGCGGGCCGCTTGCGTTCCCTGGACACGAGCCCTGAACCGCCCGGATTGCGGCCCTCAGGGACATATGACATCAGACCGCCACGCCCATGCTGAAGGTGACGATGCAGCCCCGAGTGAACGGCTTTCTTCTCCTCCTCGATACGATCCGAGCTTCTGCCAGGACACGAAGATTCAGGCGGCGCGTTCCTTCGCTTCTTCTCGCCTGTGCTTCCTTCTATCCCAGCCTTGGCAGCGGATCCTTCTCCGGCGCCCATGCCGCCCCTGCCGCCGCCCAAACCGAGACGGCACAGTGGCGCCCTGCCCTGCGTTACAGCCCGGCTGCGCACTGGATGAATGATCCGAACGGTCCCATCCTGCTCAACGGGCTCTGGCATCTTTATTACCAGTATAATCCGGCGGGGATGGTCTGGGGTCATACCTCATGGGGGCACGCCACAAGCCGCGACCTGTTGCATTGGCAGGAGCAGAAGGTGGCGCTGCCCGCCTCCCCCGGTCGCGATATCTTCTCCGGTTCGGTCGTACTCGATCAGCGCAACCGGTCTGGACTGGGCACTCCCGGCAAACCGGCGCTGCTCGCGCTCTACACCACTGTTTTCAACCGCGACCCGAACCACCCGGATGGAACGCAGGCCCAATCCCTGGCGATCAGCCGCGATCAGGGCGGGCATTTCGAGCCTCATGACCGCAATCCCGTCCTTACCCTTAACCCGGACTCGAAACAGTTCCGCGATCCATCCGTGATCTGGTACGCACCTGGCCAGTACTGGGTCATGACGACGGTCGTCGCCGATGCGCAGGTCGTAAAACTCTATCGCTCGAAAGATCTGATCCATTGGGATTTTCTGAGCGACTTCCAGCCCAATGGTTATCGCAAGCCGGGTATGTTGTGGGAAATGCCGGTGCTCATTCCCCTGCCTTTGGACGGCCGGACCCGCGACATGCGCTGGATCATGATCGTCAGTGTCAATCCGTGGAGCATCGCCGGGGGCTCAGGCGTTCAATATTTCATCGGCCATTTCGACGGAACGCATTTCACGGCTGATGACCTGCCACCGCGAGGCGCAGACCCCTCCGCCTATCACTGGCTTGATCATGGCGCCGATAACTACGCGGCCATTCGCCTGGCCAATACAAAAGACGGCGCGCGCTGTCTTGTCAGCTGGATGAACAACTGGGCTTATGCCGACCGCCTGCCAAGCTTCCCGTGGCGCGGCCAGATGTCCCTGCCAGTCTGTCTGAGCCTCGAAACCCGCGCAGGACAGCCCGTCCTGCTGCAGGCGCCGGTGCCGGACTATGCGCGCCTCGTCCAGTCCCACGCGCCACGCGCCTTTCCGAGCCGCGTTATCGCCCCGGGCGAAACGATGCAGATCGGCATGAAGCAGAGGGTACAGGATATCAGCCTGATGCTGCGCAGCGAAAAAGAGGGCGTAGCGAAGCTGATTCTGCGCCGTTCCGATGACGGGCATGAAGGCACGACGCTCCGCTATGATTTCGGAAATCAGCTTCTGACGCTGGATCGCAGTCATTCGGGCCGAACAGATTTCTCTCCCGATTTCAGTCCCGTGCACATCGCTCACATCGCCCCGCAACGGGGCGTTCTGACCCTGCACGTCGCGATCGACCGCAGCTCGGTCGAGGTCTTCGCCAATGGAGGTGAGGTGCGCATGACCGATCTGGTTTTCCCTGACAGTCACAGCACGGGGCTCAGCCTTTCCGCAGACAGGGCGGCGATCACGATCGATCGGTTACGCGTGGCGGAACTGGCCCCCTGAGAACGTCAGCCGGGATGCGGAGGCTCGAACAGGCGCCGTGCCGACCCGAGAACGCGCTGCTGATAAGCAAGATTGAGGGCGAGAGTATGGGAATGGTAATTACCGATGGCGCGCATCAGATCCCCATGCGTCTCGTTCAGATAGAGACGCATGATCGCGCCCGCCGCGCTGATATTGTAGCAGGGCCGGGACAGAAGATTGCGATAGACCACCTCGGGCGCCACATGGGTGAAGCGGGCAATCGGTTCAACCCAGCGCGTATTCACCTGCATGAGCCCCAGATCATCCGTGCCGTTGGTATTGTGATGCATGAGCCCGACCTGCCCCTGCTCGACAGAAAGGATGGAGGGCAGGATGCGCGGCGGCAGATGATAAAGCGACGCGACGAAGATCATGCAGCTGGCATAGGCGACTGCCATGATGCGCCTTCCTCCTTTATCTCTTTTCGGGATCGATTCTGATGCGCCTTTTCAATACGCTAACACAATCAACCGGGATCGGAACGCCTAAAACCATGCCCCAGCAGAACCATGAGCGCCCCCTCGAACACAGTGTCGATGAAGCGGGCTTCACCCTGCTCGAATTGCTGGTGGTCATCGCGATCCTCGGGCTCCTGATCGGGCTCGTGGCCCCGGCCGCGCTCAGGCAGCTCGGAGGCGCGCGTAATTCCGTGGCCCATCAATCCATCCAGCGTCTGGGCGAAGTACTCGATCTCTATCGGCTGGACATGGGGGGGTATCCCAGCACGGAAGAGGGGCTGCATGCCCTGATCGAACGGCCACAAGGCGCGGAAAACTGGAACGGCCCCTATCTCAAGGATGGGACAGACCCCAAGGACCCCTGGCATCACCCCTATATCTATAGTGCCCCTTCGGAGCGCCCTGGCCATGATTACGATCTCTGCTCCGGCGGAGCCAGGAACGTCACCACCGATCGCGCTGCCATGATCTGCAACCCCTGAGCCCGGTCATGATCCATTTCCCGCCCGTTTCCGCCTCGCTTCTGGTCGTGTCGCCCGTAATCGGCTCTTTCATGGGGGTTCTGGCATGGCGCCTGCCTGAAGGCCGGTCACCCTGGTTCACAAGATCGCGTTGCCCGGTCTGCAACGCGGTGTTGAGCGCGCGGGAATTGGTGCCTCTGGTGAGCTATGCCCTGCAAAAGGGCAAATGCCGTCAATGCGCAGCCTCCATCGATCCATTCCACCCCATCATCGAACTCGGGGCCCTGGCGGTGGCGGGAAGTGCGGATCTGGCCGTCCACGCCCACGGGTTCGTGGCCTCCCCTGTGTCACCCGTCCTTCAAGGCTGTGTATTCGGATGGATCCTGCTTCTGCTGGCGGCGCTCGACTTCCGAAGCATGACCCTGCCCGATACCCTCACCCAGCCCCTACTGGCCGTGGGCCTCATACTCGCCGCGTTGCAAGGCAAGGCGGTTTTTCACATCCATGCCCTGACAGCGCTTCTCGCCTGGCTGATTTTCGTCGCCATTGCCATGCTCTATCGCTGGCTGCGCGGCCGGGACGGGCTGGGCGGAGGCGATGCCAAGCTGCTTGCCGCTGGAGGAGGGTGGCTCGGCCCCATGCTCATGCCCGAAATCATACTCTTTGCGGCGCTGGCAACTTTGGCCGGAGCAGCGCTCAATGCCCTTGTCAGAGGACAATCCCTGAACGCCTCGAAAAGAATTCCTTTCGGCCCCGGTCTGGCTCTCGCGCTCTGGGGAGGGTGGCTCTGTCAGACTGCCGGCTGGCCCTTTGGCTGACCCCACGACGGCCCCGATGAATGCCCCGGTGACTGCCCCGGTGACTGCCCCGGTGAATAGTCCAGTGGAGGGCCCCTCGGCAACTCCCCTTCTCGACGCACTGGCGCGCTTGCTTATCGAGACAGGGCGTTGCGACAGGCGTGGCATCGAGCGCGCAACGCGCGCCGCCGAACAGAATCATGGCAGGCTGGATCAGATCCTCCTGCAGCTCGGCCTCGTATCCGAGGCGCTGATGGCCCGGAGCTATGCGGAGCTTCTAGGCGTCGAACGCGTCAGCCCGACCCTCTACCCGGCCGATCCCGTTCTCCCCGATCTGCTGAATGCGCGTTTCCTGCGCGATGCCCATGTCGTTCCTTTGTCGGCAGATGCAACGACGCTGCAGCTCGCCATGCGAGACCCCCTCGATCAATTCACCCCCGATGCCATTCAGGCGGCAACGGGGCGCGAGGTCGTGGCGCTCGTCGCCTTGCCGGTCGAGCTCGAGGCGGCGCTGGAACGCCTCTACCCGCAGGAAAGCACGGCCTCACAGGAACAGGAGGGCGAAGAGGCCCCTCTGGAAGAAGATGCCGAACGGCTGAAGGATCTGGCCTCTGAGGCCCCCGTTATCCGGCTGGTCAATCAGATCATCGGTCGCGCGGTCGAGACACGGGCCTCTGATATCCATATCGAGCCCTTCGAGGACAGGCTGCGTATCCGCTATCGTCATGACGGCGTACTGCATGAGGTCGAGACCCTCTCGCCCCAGCTGATCCCGGCCATTCTCTCGCGCATCAAGATCATGGCGCGCCTTGATATTGCCGAGCGGCGCCTGCCACAGGATGGGCGCATCAAGCTGGCCGTGCGCGGCCATGAGATCGATTTTCGTGTCTCGACCATTCCGTCCCTGCATGGCGAGACACTGGTCCTGCGTATTCTCGACCGGTCGAGCGTGCGCTTCGACTACACCACACTCGGGCTCGCGCCCGATCTGGTAGCGCGGTTGCGTCGATTGCTCGATCTGCCCAATGGTATTGTGCTGGTCACGGGACCCACCGGCTCAGGCAAGACCACCACGCTCTATACCGGTCTGACAGATCTCAACGCGGTCACGCGCAAGCTGGTCACGATCGAGGACCCGATCGAATATCAGCTCACCGGAATCAATCAGGTGCAGGTCCGCCCCCAGATCGGGCTGAGCTTTGCCAGCCTCCTGCGCGCCATTCTGCGTCAGGACCCCGATGTGATCATGGTCGGTGAAATCCGTGATGGCGAAACGGCGCAGATCGCCGTGCAGGCCGCGCTGACAGGGCATCTGGTCCTGTCCACTCTGCATACGAATTCGGCCTCCGCCGCGATCATCCGCCTGCGCGACATGGGTGTCGAAGACTATCTCATGACCGCCGTGCTGCGCGGTGTGCTAGCGCAGCGCCTGGTGCGCAGGCTCTGCCCGGCCTGCAAGACACCCTACACGCCGCCACAATCCCTGATCGATCGCCTCGATCTGCGCGCTCTAGCGGGTGACGCGCCTGTGGTGCTGCACCATGCGACAGGATGCGATCAGTGTCGGCAGACCGGATATCAGGGACGGCTCGCCATCGCCGAATTGCTGGAGCCGGATGAGGCGATCGAGAAGCTCGTCTTTGCGCGTGCCGATCACCTTGCCATCGAGCGCGCGGCGATCGAGGCGGGCATGGTGCCGCTTTTCACGGCAGGGCTCAGAGCGGCTCTGGCGGGTGAAACCACGATCGAAGACGTGACGCGCAGCGTCCGCGCCACGCTGTGAGCGGCCTCGTGTCACGCTACGCCTATCAGGCCATCGATACGCAAGGCGCGCTCATCAAGGGGTCGCTCGAAGCGGCGAGCGAAGCCGAGGCCGTAGCCGCTCTGCGCCGGCTCGGTCATATCCCGATACGCGTTGGCCCCTCGGCCCGACCCGGCCTGTTGCGCGGCCTGTCCGGCCCGTCTCTCGCGCTCGTGCGACGCGGGCTCAAACGCAACGAACTGGCTGCCGCCACACGCGAGCTCGCGGTCATGCTCGGCGCGGGACAGGATATCGATCGCGCCCTGCGCTTTCTGATCGAGACAGCACAGACGACGCGCGGCGGCACGCGCAGCGCAGCGCTGTTCGGGGCCGTGCGGGATCAGGTGCGGGATGGGCGCGCTTTGCATCAGGCCATGGGCGCTCATCCGGACAGTTTTCCGAAACTCTATCTCGGCATGGTTCGCGCAGCCGAAGCTACGGGGGATCTGGCTCCAACCATGGCGCGACTGGCTGATCTGCTCGAACGCGAGCGCGCCCTGGCCGCCACGGTGCAATCGGCGATGATCTATCCGGCGATCCTGACCCTGACGGCCATCGGTTCCGTGACGCTGCTTCTCACGAAAGTCCTGCCCCAGTTCACGCCGCTCTTTGCTCAAAATGGTGTCGCCCTGCCGCGCTCGACGCAGATGCTCGTGCAGTCGGGCGCCCTGATTGGCCATTATGGATGGGCCATGCTCCTGGCGGTGGGGGTCTCTGTTGTGCTCGTCCGGCGCGTCCTCGCTTTGCCCACGCCGAGGCGCGCCGTGGACGGGGTGATGCTTCGCTTGCCTGGCCTGGGGCCGCTTCTGGCAGAAATTCTGGCCGCACGCCTGGCACGCATTCTGGGAACATTGCTGACCAATGGCGTCCCCCTGCTCGGCGCTTTGGCGATTGTACGCGACTCTCTTGGCAATCTGGCAGCGCTCGACGCCCTTGCGGCAGCGTCCGAGAGCGTCAAGTCGGGCGGGCGCCTGGCGCGACCTCTGGAAGAATCCCGCCTGTTTCCGCGTCGCCTCGTGCATCTGCTGCAACTAGGGGAGGAAACGGCCCAGCTCGGCCCCATGGCCCTGCGCGCCGCCGATATCCACGAAGATCAGGCGCGCCTGGCCATACAGCGTCTCGTGGCCGTGCTGGTGCCCGCCATTACCATCGTGATGGGGCTGATGGTAGCCGGTATCGTCTCCTCGCTCCTGCTCGCCATGCTGAGCCTGAACGACCTTGCCCAGTAAGCGCGACGTTCTTCCGATCCAATCAGGGGCGCAGGGCGACCCCAGTCGCGGGGAGAGAGGATTCACCCTGCTTGAAATGCTCGTGGTGCTTGTGATCATGGGTTTTGTCACCGCCCTGCTTATCGGCAGGGGGCCGCCGCGTTCGGCACGCCTCGATCTGCGCAACGCCGCGCGCGAAATCGCCTCTGCCATGCGCGAGGCCCATGCCGCCGCACTCTATCGCGGTCAGGAGGTCGCGTTTGTCGTCGCACCGCAGGCAGGCCTTTATCAGATCTCGGGACAAGCGGCCCACGCTCTGAAGCTCGGCAGCATAAGCCCTCTCACGCCCAGCCGCTTCGTGTTCTACCCCGATGGAAGCGCGAGGGGGTCTGTGATCGCGCTCTCCAGCGGCCCCTATCGCATGACCATCGGGGTAAACTGGCTGACCGGCGCGGTAGAGGCGCATGGCGGATGAGTGCGCCCGCCGATGCCGAATCCGGCTTCACCCTGATCGAGGTCCTGATCGCCTTCATCATCGTCGCCTTCTCGCTGGGGGTACTTTACGAGGGCATGCTGGATGGCGTGGGGGCCACCCATCGCGCCAATGCGGAACATGAGGCGCTTTCACGCGCACAATCCCATATGGCGGCGATCGGCCATGGCATGCGACCTGGCAGCTATGCCCAAAGTGGTGAGGATGGC
The DNA here is from genome assembly GCF_037150015.1 of Asaia sp. VD9. Taxonomy (NCBI): domain Bacteria; kingdom Pseudomonadati; phylum Pseudomonadota; class Alphaproteobacteria; order Acetobacterales; family Acetobacteraceae; genus Asaia; species Asaia sp. VD9. Next base: position 79,459 of record NZ_JBBCQM010000004.1, read on the forward strand.
AGCGGCTTTGCCTGGCATGTCGTAATGACGCCGCGAGAAGTCTCGGGCTCTCTGGTGCTGTATCATGTTGCCGTCACGGAATCCTGGCCCGATCCGCTCACCGCCTCAGGACGACGATCGGTCACGCTGACCAGCCTGCGTCTTGGCAAGGCTGAAACGCCATGAGCCGGAGACCCCCGTCCGAGCAGGGCTTCACCCTGCTTGAAATGCTGATCGCTCTCGCGGTTTTCGCCCTGCTTCTTGCGGTTCTGCATCAGGGCTTCGACGCGGCGACACGGGTTTTCGAACGTCAGCGTATGGCCTTGTCCGCGCAAGGCGATCTCGGGTCACTCGATCGTCTGTTGCGCCAGATCCTCGCGCATGCCGATCCGGGAAATACGGAGGCCGGTCCCCTCTTTGTCGGGCAGGCCCATGGTCTTGTGCTGCGTGGCCCCGCGCCACGGGCGCTGGATGATCGCCCCGATAGCCGGGCAGATTTGCGACTCTCTGTTGCTGAAGACCACCGGCTTGTGCTGATCTGGACACCTCACAGGCACGTGATCGAGCCAGCCCCTCCCCCGCAGACGCGCCTCCTGCTCGACGGCGTGGCGCGCCTCGACTGCAGCTATTATTCGGACGGACACTGGAACACGACATGGTACGGCAGCAGATTGCCCGCTCTGGTGAAGCTTCGACTGGTTTTTCCACCCGGCGATCCACGGCACTGGCCCGATATCGTCGTTGCCCCGCTGCTGGATCCGCGCCCGTGACCGGCGCGGAACGGCGCGCATGACGGGCCGCATCTTTCTCGACTGGTGGGGCCGACAGCTTGTGTCTCTGGTGCCTGAATACCTGAAGGACGGGTTGGGGCGGCTTCGCATCCTGCCGTCACGCCCTCTCCTCGAGATCCGTGAAATTCCTTCCGGCTTCGCACTCACATTGCTCGATCAGGGAGAAACGCGCTTCACCGGCATGCTGGAGGGAGTTGCAGATCAGGATTCCGACGTGCTGGCCCGGTGCCGCACGGCGCTCAAAGGAACGCGCCGCCGGGCGCGATGCATCCTTGTCCTGCAAGGCAGACGCATCATGCAGCGCAGTGTGACCCTGCCTTTGGCCGCACAGGGCACGCTCGATGCCGTGCTTGGCTATGAGATGGATCGTCTGACCCCTTTCGCGCCGGACATGGTTCTCTGGACACATGAGATCACGCGTCGGGATGTGGCGCTTGGGCAGATCACGGTGCTGCTTTCGCTCGTGCCACGCCAGATCGTGACTCCAGTCCTTGCACGCCTGGCCCCTCTGGGCCAGGCACCCGACAGCATCGCCGAAACTGGCAGTACCCGGCAGATCCCGCTCGCATCGAAAGCCTCGAGCTGGCGGGACAGGGGCGCACGCAATCCGCGCCTGATCGCGCTGGGCGCCCTATGCGTCCTCATCGTAGTCATGGGGCTCGGCTTGCAGGCCCAGTCCGCGCGCCTTGCCACGCTCGATACAAGTATTACTGCGCTGCGTCCGGCCGCGCTGGAGGCGAGCGCCTTGCGCCGACAGATCGAGGACCGACAGGCAGGCGATGCCCTGATGCGCCATGCGCGTGCGCGCTGGGGCGATCCGCTTGACGTGCTCGCAGCGCTCACCGACGCGCTCTCGGACGCCAGCTTTCTGACCGATCTGAGTCTCAGGCAGGGACAGGTGCTGATCAGCGGACAATCTACCGAGCCAACGGCCCTCATTCAGGCGCTTAGCCGCACGCCAGTTCTTCGCAATCCCGATTTCGTGGCACCGGTCACGCGGCTCTCAACGCAGGGAACCACCCATGCAGGCTTGGGCGGAGCCAGCCTGTTCTCGATCCGGGCCGAGATCGGCACAGTGAAGGGGCGCACGCCATGAGCCTGCGGCTGACGGAACGGCTGAGCCGCGATCTCCCCGAAGGACGGCGAGGGCAGTTACTGGCCATCGGACTGCTGCTGAGCGGCCTGGCGCTCGTCTGGCTTCTGTGTCTCGGCCCCCTCATCGGGCTCTATGCCGGACGCGCGGCACATATCGCGCAGAAGCGCGAGACACTGGCCCGCATGACCCGCTTGCAAGAGACGCTCCCCCATCTGCGTCAGACCGCAGCGCGTCGTGCCACCGGCGAATCCCGCCTTATCACGGGGGGGAGCGATGCCATTGCGGGGGCCAATCTGCAGGACCGGCTTCAACATCTTTCTACCGCGTTTTCCGTCGAATTAAGCAGCAGCGAAACCCTTCCCCCGCTCAGTGAGGGACGTTACCGGCGGATCGGCCTGCATGTCACACTCACCGGCCCTTATGCCGCACTCATCCAGGTGCTGACTGCCTTCGAGACGGAGGCCCCGGCCATGGCCGTCGATGCGCTGCACCTTCATGCAGCGGAGAACGAGGATGGCACGACCGACCGCATGGCATGCGAGATGAATGTCTATGCCTATCGCAGTGATACACTGCTCCGCTCCGGCAAGGCGAACGCATTATGACGCGCTTCGTCTACCCGCAGGGAAAGGCCGGGTGGCTGGCGCTGGCCTTGCTGACGGGTGGCATTGTCCACCCCCTCCTCACAGGCGCCTCACCGGTTTTGTCGGGCAAGGCTCTGGCGCAGCCGCCGAGCTCAAGCACAAGCATAAGCACCGCCATGCCCGCGCCAGGAACTGCGGCATCCCCTGCCGAGCGCGCTCAGGCCTGGCGTGCGCAGATCCTGGCGCGCCCCCTTTTCAGCCCCAGCCGTCGCCCCGCACCTTCCGCTGACAAGCTGGACGGGGTGCCTCGCCTGTCGGGCATCATTGAAGGAACGGGCCCGCTGCGCGCCATTTTCATGGTTCCTGGCCATGACCGCGGGATTGTCGTTCCTCTGGGGGGCCATATTGGCCCCTGGCACGTAACCGGTATCGAGAAAGGCCGGGTGCGCGTGCGTGATGCGCAGGGCGAGAAGATTCTGGCCCCCGACCGCGACAGGGAAGGAAACGGCCCGTCTCCAGGAGACAGATTCGCGCCTCCCTCCGGGGGCAGATCAGCTCCCCCCCTGGACTTCGCCCCCCCGGCCAATCCGGATGCCGTAGCCCCGGATCAACCCTCTTCGGGGCAGTCCACACTTCAGTCACCTCCTCCCGGCCCTGCGCCTCTCCGCTCACCGCCGTCAGACCTTGCCGCGCCCAACCCTGCCCCGATCGATCAAGTTCCCTCAGGTATGCCTCAATGATCCTTGTGCCCCGCGCCGCCGCGCTTCGCTCTTCCCTCACATGGCTGCGCTCCGCCACCCGCCTGACGGCGCCAGGCCTGTGTCTTCGTCCGGCTTTACCATCCGGTCTGCCGTCCGGTCTGGCATTACCACTCGCGCTCTGTCTGGCGCTCTCCGGTTGCGACGAGGGTCCGGGCAAACCAAAGCCCCTGGCGGAGAAACTGCCCCTGACAGGCTACCCTGCCGATATGACCGAGGGGCGGCTTGGGACAACTGCCGCATCGGAGGGCGCTCGTTACAGCCTCGGCCGCGAAGCCGTGCCAAGACTGGCGGTTTCAGGCCAGACAACGGGCATAGGGCAGATTTCACTGAATTTCGCCGATACCGACATACGCGATGCCGTGGCGCAGATACTCAATGATATCCTGCATGTGAATTATGCGATCGATCCGGCGGTTCGGGGCCAGGTGACCCTGCGCACGAGTGAGCCCCTCACCAACGCCCAGATATTACCCGCATTGCAGGTTCTTCTCTCACAGGTTCACGCCGTGCTGATCCATCAGGACGGACTCTATCGCGTCGTACCCAGCCAGGCGGCGCCGGGCGCCGCCCAGAGCGCCGTAGCAGGGATGGCCGATAGTCTTTCTGTCGGGGGAGAAGCGATGATTCCCCTGCGCTATGCGCAGGCGAGCACCCTCGCCCACGCCCTCACACCCTTTGTGCAGGGAGGCGCACGGATCACCCCGGTCGAGAGCAGCAATGCCCTGCTGGTCAGCGGCGATCCCTCGGCACGCAACGCGCTGATCGAGGTGATACGCGCCTTTGACGTAGACTGGCTGAGCGCCCAATCCTACGCGCTTCTTCCCGTGGACTCCGGCAATGCCAAGGACATGGCGAGCGCCCTGCAATCGGCGCTGCACGGCACAGGAAATTCGCTTTCACAGCTTGTTCAGGTCCTGCCTTTGGCACGTGTGAACGCCGTGCTCGTCGTCGCGCGCGCACCGCGCTATATCGAGGATGCACAGAGGCTCTTCGCGTTGATCGAGCGCCATCGACGCGCCACGATCAGAAGCTGGCACATCTATTATGTCCAGAATTCCAGCGTGAACGACGTCACCTATACCCTCCAACAGGCTTTCACCCCGGATAACGTGACGGCCCTGCCGCCCGGCAGCAGTACGTCCGGCCAGAACACTCAGACGGGTTTCACTGGGGCCATGAATGGCGCCATGGGTGGTGGCAATGGCGGCACGGGCGGTCTCGGCGGCGCGACCGGTGCAGGAGGATTGGGCGGTGGCGGTCTGGCCGGGGGCCTGACCGGCCTCGGCGCCGGGACGGGTCAAAATGGCGGCCAGAACGCGGGTCAGGCTTTGGGAGGTGGCGCGCAGCAGAATCCCGCGCTCAACAACCCGCTTCTGGGTGGGCTCGACAGCAGCGGAACGGGCGGCAGCCACGACACCAATACGCTGCGCATTCTCTCAAACGCGCAGCACAACGCCGTACTCGTCTACGGCACCGATCAGGAAAGCGACAATATCGAGCAGATGATGCGCCGTATCGACGTCATGCCGCTCCAGGTCCGGATCGACGCGGTGGTCGCCGAGGTCCAGCTGAACGATGCGCTGCAATACGGCACACAGTTCTTTTTCAAATCAGGCGGCATCAACGGGGTGCTGAGCAATAACAGCCAGAGCATCACCGCAGGAACTCTCGCCACAGCGGCGTTCAGCCATACCCTGCCCGGCTTCATCATCGGTGGGGCCAGTGGTGGTGGCGCACCCTTCGCCATCGACGCGCTTCAGAACGTCACGACCGTGCATGTCCTCTCCTCGCCCCAGCTCATGGTGCAGGATAACAGGGCCGCACGCCTGCAGGTGGGGCAGCTCGTACCGGTCCAGATCGGCTCGCAATCCAGCACCATCGGCACGTCGGTCTATAATCAGTTTACCTATCAGCCGACCGGCGTGATCATGGAGGTCACCCCTCATGTGAGCCAGAGCGGTCTGGTGACGCTCGACGTCTCGCAGGAGGTCAGTTCGGTCAGTGCCAATGCCGCCAGCAATACCAGCAGTGCCGCAAACCCGACCTTTAACGATCGCTCCGTGAACTCGCGCGTGGTGGTGCAGGACGGCCAGACCGTCGGGCTTGCCGGGCTGATTACGGAGAATTCGAGCCGCGCCAATAGCGGCATACCCTGGCTCAAGAATATTCCCGTGCTTGGCTTCCTGGCGGGAACCCAGAACAACAACCGACAACGTACCGAATTGCTGATCCTGATCACGCCTCATGTCATTCACGACCAGCGCGACGCGGTCAATCTGATGGAAGATCTGCGCGACACCCACCCCAACGCGGCCAATGTGCCGGATGAACTTACCCCGATGCATGGTACGGGCAGCAGCGATCCGCAAAAGCGCATTCGCGAATCCCTCCATCTGGATCGGTGAGCGCACCCCCCTTCTCCGGAGCGCGCAAAGCCGACGAACGCGGCTTTGCGCTGCTGATCACGCTCTGGACGCTCGCCGGGCTGGCCTTTCTGGTGGCCATGATTCTCGCTGCGGCAGGCTCGGAGCTCCGCGAAATGCGCCTCGCGCGACGGACCACCCAGATGCAGACGCTCGCCGAAGGCGCCTTATGGAGTGGGGTGTTCCACGCCATGGCCTCGTCCGGGCAACACTGGGCAGGAGATAACGCGCCGCATCAGCAAAACGTAGACGGGATGATCCTGACGATCCGGCTCCGTTCCGAGGCTGGGTTGATCAACCCCTCCCTCGCCGAGCGCCCTCTTCTTCAGGCGCTGATCGCTCAGTGCGGGGCCGACGCTGCGCGCGCCGAGTCCCTGGCCGCAAATATCATCGCCTGGCGCAGCCCTGCCTCCTCCAGTACCGCGAGCGAGCGCAACGCCTATCTCGCCGCTGGCCTGCCGTATCAGCCCCCGCACGCGGCCTTCGAGACGATCGGGGAACTCGGCCTGGTTTCTGGTATGACGCCCGCGCTTCTCGCCTGCCTGCGTCCCCATCTTTCGGCCACGCAGCCTGAAGCGCCCCATACACCGCTTGCTGATCCGGTGATCCGTGCCGCCTATACCCGGTCAGGCGGGTCTCCCCTCCCTGCTGCGCGGCCAGGCGGACACCGCGCCGAGAGCATCGAGATTACCGTTGACGTGCAGGATGGTCAGGGCGGCATGATACGCCGGGCCGCAACCTGGCTGATCGCCCCCGGCACCGGCTCGACGCCCCTGCGTCTGGCGTCAGCGCCAGACTAGGCCGAAACGGCCAAACGCCTCATTCGGCCTCGCGGAGAAGTCGGGAGGCTGTCGCAGCAGCGGCAGCGCGGCCGCTGAGGCCAGCCTTGTTGTAAAGCTGCTCCGTATGCTTATCGATCGTGCGCGAACTGACCTTGAGAATATCAGCGATGTCACGGCTCGACTTGCCCCTGCTGATCCAGAGCAATACTTCGGCCTCGCGCGCACTCAGGCCGAGTGCCTTTTGCAAGACGATCTCGGGTGCGGCTGGAACGGGCGCGATCTTCAGAACAAGGGTTTCCGGTCCCTCTCGCCCCACGAACAGGATCTTGTAGGGCGACTCACCGATCATCCAATGGCCCAGCAGGGACCCTGGCGCCAGATCGTCCAGTTCCGGCACCGAAAGCTCCTCCACGAGATCGACCGGCAACTGCGCCACGCGCTCCGCCGCCTGTGGCGTGCTCCAGACGATCTGACGGCGATGCAGATCGAGACCAAAGAGATAGCGCCCGGCCCGATCAAGGGCCGCATGCGCTGCACGGACCTGCTGACTGGCCGCAAGACGGACCCGGATACGCGCGAGCACCTCATCGAAATGAAAGGGCTTGGTCACGTAATCCTGGGCGCCTACGTCGAAGGCACGCAGGACATGCTCGATTTCGGTCAGCCCCGTCATGAAGATGACCGGAATGGCGGCCAGTTCCGGCTCCGAGGCCATACGTGCGCAGACTTCCCAGCCATTCATGCCGGGCATCATCGCATCGACCAGAGCCAGATCCGGCGTCTGATGCGTCATGATCGCAAAAGCCGCCTGACCCGATTGGGCCAGAAGCACACCAAACCCGGCCTCATCCAGCGCGGCATCCATCATCCCGAGCGCTGCCGGATCATCATCAATGACCAGAATGACGGGACGCTCGGTGGTCATGGGCGCTCTCCGCCCAGCAATGCGGAGAGCTCTGCCAGGCGATAACCACCTGCTGCCTCGCGCAGGGGATGCAGCAGGGGCTCCAAGGCAGGGTGCGCGCCTGCAAGATCTTCCAGCGCCACGCGAAACCCGCGCAGATCACCGCGCTCGAGATGATGGAGCAGACGCAGACGCGCTACGTTCGGCAGCACCTGACCCGCTGACGCATCCGCCGCCCCATGGGGGAGCGCCGTCTGCGCATCAGCGATGGCGGGGGACGGGTCCGGGTGAGAACGCGTCACTGGAGCTGGCACAGGACTGTCATCGCGCCGTGCGCGAAGCGTCCATTCCAGCCCAAGGAGGCGCCCCATCGCCTCAAAAAGCGCCACGAAATCGACGGGCTTGCCGAGAACGGGACAGTCGTCGAGTGAGGACACGCGCTGCGCCGCGAGTTCCGCCATATTCCCGGTGATGAAGATGATCGGCAGCGCCCCCACATGGGTTTCGCGTATCGATAGCGCCAGGTCGCGTCCGTTCATCCCTGGCATGGACAGGTCGAGCAACAGAAGATGGGGGCTGAACCGGGCAAGACGCTCAAGGCAGTCCCGTGCATTGGCCGCGCTCTCCACCTCGAATCCCCGAGGCGCAAGCATTTCGGTCAGCATTTCGCAATGCCGAGGATTGTCATCGACCACGAGAATGCGCCGCGGCTTGCCCTCATATGCGACTGGCAATTGCGTGAGACGGGGTGCCGCCGTCTCCTCCCGATCAGAAAGAAACAGGCGTACCCGGAAGCGGGTGCCGTGCGACGCGTTCTCCTGTGACGCGGTAAAGGTCAGCTCTCCCCCCATGATCTCTGTCAGCAGACGCGTGATGGTCAGGCCGAGCCCTGTGCCCGGTATGGCATCGCCCGCGGCGCGTTCGAATGGTTCGAAAATACGCTCATGATCCTCCGGAGCAATGCCTGGCCCGGTATCCTCGATCACGAATTCGGCAATCTGACGCTGCCAGATGACGCTGAGCGTGACCCGGCCGCTCTCGGTGAACTTGATGGCATTGGAGAGCAGATTAAGCAAAATCTGGCGCAACCTGTGGGCATCGCCATTGACCATCTGGGGCAGAGTGCCTGGCTTGTAGACAAATTCCAGCCCCTTCGCCGCGGCCTGGGGACGCACCATCTGCACCACCGAGTCCAGGAATTGCGCGAAAGGAATACGATCCCGATAGATCTCGATACGCCCCGCCTCGATGCGCGAGATATCGAGCAGCCCGGTCAGAAGCGCGGTCATGTGATCGCCACTCTCGCGAATGGTTCTCAGCGCATTCAGCCGATCAGGGGGTAAACGCGGGTCCGCTTCGAGAATCTGGGCATAGCCCATGATCGTGTTGAGCGGTGCCCGGATCTCGTGGCTGATCCCGCTCAGAAACCGTGTCTTGGCGTGGCTTGCCGCCTCGGCCTTTTCACGGGCGCGTATCAGCGCGGCGTCCGTTCGCTCATGGGCGGCTATCTCGTTGAGCAGCAACTGCGTTTGACGGGTGGTCTCTTCCCTTGCGGCGCGCTGGCTCTGCTGCGCAAGGACCGCCAGCATGGAGCCGATCGCTGCTCCCATCCCGAGCAATAGATAAGGATGGTTCCGGGCGAAGGACGAGAGCGCCACACTTCCCAGCATGGTGAAGACGAGAGCAAAGATGAGGGCGAAACGTCCGGCAGGGTGGCGCAGCGCCCGCCCGACGAAAGGTGGCAGATAATCGAGAGGCCGGGTGATCTGGGCGGCCAGCCGCGTGGCGGGAGGCTTGCATCGGTCATGGCAACGCGCATCCAATGAACAGCAGAGCGAGCAGATCGCTCCCCCATAAGCAGGGCAATGCGCCATGTCCGGCGCCTCATAGACGCGCTCGCAGATCACGCAGGTCAGTGCCCGATCCTGTGCCCGATCCTGCGCCCGGCTGCGCGGCAGGCGCCGGGCCAGATAGGTGCGGCCGCCCGTACCGGCAGCAATAAGAGGGGCCACGCATAGCGCCATGCCAAGAGCCATGAATGGCGCAAAGGCATGAGCGATGGCGCCGAGCACACCCGAGAGTGCGGCAAGGCCAAGCCCCACCCCGGCGAGCATGGCGCCGAGTCCGACAGGATTGATGTCCGGCAATGCCGCGCGCCGGAACTCTATTCGCGGGGGGCTCAGTCCGAGCGGCTTGCACAGCACCAGATCGGAGACGATAGCCCCCATCCAGGAAGCGGCCAGAACGGCATAAAACACCAGTCCGGTCTGGATCGAATTCACGATGCCTGACTCCAGCAGGACCAGAGCCATGCCAATGGTGAAGAAAATATAGAACACCCGCCCCGGATGTCCGTGAGTGAGGCGGGAGAAGAAATTCGACCAGGCCAGGGAGCCTGCATAGGCATTGGTCAGGTTGATACGCGTCTGGGCCACAAGGATCAGGAAAAACGTGGCCGTCAATGCCAGAGGTGGCGGAAGCAGCGTGCCGTAGGCCAGCGTGTAGAGTGCCTGGGGCTGGGTGGCGTCATCGGGCGCCATACCGAGGCGCAGCGCGGCACAGGCCAGAAAGGAACCCGCCAGAATCTTGACGGCATCGAGCACCACCCATCCGGGGCCGCCAATCAGGGCCGAGGCCCACCAGGCTATGCGGTTCCGGCCGGATCGCTCCGGGAGGAACCTCAGGAAATCGACCTGCTCTGCACTCTGGCAGATCAGCACCATCATGACGGAGGCGGCGCTCCCTACCGCAATCAGACTGACTCCCTGAACCGAGGGGGGAGAAAATCCGACCCAGCTTCCGATCCATTCCGGGTGAAGCCACAACACCGCCACGAGGGGAACCGTATTGAGCGCGAACCAGACCGGCATAGTCAGACTCTGGAAACGTGCGAGAAACCGGAAACCTCCCGTTGCGAGAGGGATGACGATCAGCGCCGCGATGACATTGGTCAGCCAGGTGGGCAGTGAGTCGATACGGGCCAGCATGGCCGCCAGGATGGCCGTTTCGATCCCGAAAAAGATGAAGGTAAAGCTGGCATAGATCAGGGAGGTAAGGGTCGAGCCGATATATCCGAACCCGGTGCCCCGCGTGAGCAGGTCGATATCGAGCCCGCTCCTTGCCGCCGCAATGGTGATGGGCAAGCTGACAAGAAAAATCACCACGCATACGACAAGAACGGCAAGCGCAACGTTCCCGAACCCGAACGCAAGGGTCAATGTGGCACCCACGGCCTCAAGCGCCATAAAGGATATGGACCCCAGAGCCGTCAGGGCCGCACGCCAGGGCGTGGCGGCGCGTGCGCTCCGGGCGGTGAAGCGCAAGGCATAATCCTCGGTTGACTGATCAGCCACCCAGGCATTGTAGTCGCGGCGCATACGGACGATGCGCAGGCGCGCCGTGTCCCCGCGAAGCGGCGTATTGAGCGGCATCTTCATTCCGGAACCTTCTCATCAGCCTTTTGAAAGACGCAACATAGCCCAGGATACGCAAGACTGCGTATAGGCCGAATGCAGTGTTTTGGGACCAAATCGGGAAGCATCCGAGAAGGAACCCGATCACCATGACCTCCCTCCCGCCCGTCTCACGCCGCGCCTTTGCCCGTTTCACCCTCGCCGCTTCCGCTGCGATGCTGGCCGGAACCGGCCGCGCGCGTGCCGCCGCGCCTTCGGGCGAGCCCATCAAGATCGGCATTCTGCACTCACTTTCGGGTACACTGGCAATCAGCGAAGCGACGCTCAAGGATGTCATGCTGATGCTGGTGGATATCCAGAATCGCAAGGGCGGGCTGCTGGGGCGTCCCATCGAGCCCGTGGTGGTCGATCCCGCCTCTAACTGGCCGCTTTTTGCCGAAAAGGCCCGTCAGCTTCTGAGTGTGGACAAGGTGGCCTCGGTCTTTGGCTGCTGGACCAGCGTCTCACGCAAATCGGTACTGCCTGTCTTCGAGGAGCTGAACGGCATCCTGTTCTATCCCGTGCAATATGAGGGGCAGGAATGCAGCCGCAACGTATTCTATACGGGAGCGGCCCCCAATCAGCAGGCCATTCCGGCGGTCGATTATCTCATGAGCGAGGATGGCGGCGGCGCCAGGCGCTTTGCCCTGATCGGGACGGATTACGTCTATCCGCGTACCACCAATCAGATCCTGCAGGCCTATCTCAAATCCAAGGGCGTGGCGGATTCCGATATCATGGTGAATTATACACCCTTTGGTCAGTCCGACTGGCAGACCATCGTCTCGCAGGTCAAGGCCTTCGGTTCAGCCGGGAAGAAGACCGCTGTCATCTCGACCATCAATGGCGATGCCAATGTGCCCTTTTACAAGGAGCTTGGGGCCCAGGGCATCACCGCCACCGATATTCCGGTCATGGCCTTCAGCGTCGGTGAGGAGGAGCTGGCAGGCATGGATACCAAGCCCCTGGTCGGGCAGCTTGCGGCCTGGAATTACTTCGAGAGCATCGATACGCCCGCCAACAAGGCGTTCATCGCCGACTGGCATAAATTCACGAAGAATCCGAAACGGACAACCAACGACCCGATGGAAGCCCATTACATCGGATTCAATCTCTGGGTGCAGGCCGTCGAAAAGGCGGGCACGACCGATCATGACAAGGTCATTGCCGCCATGGTGGGGCTGCGCCAGCCTAACCTCACCGGTGGGATCGCGCAGGTCCTGCCAAATCATCACATCACCAAGCCGGTCTATATTGGCGAGATCCAGGATGACGGGCAGTTCAATGTGGTGTGGCAGACGCCCCACGAGGTGCCGGGCCAGGCCTGGTCGCCTTATGTGCCGGAAACCGCGCATCTGACAGGCGACTGGACCGCTCCCATCAATTGCGGAAATTACGACACCCAGAAAAAGGCCTGCCTCGGATCGCATCATGCGTAAGGCAGGTCTCGCTTTCACCCTGTGCCTCGCGCTGGTCCTCGGCGCGCCTTGTGCCCCCGCCGGGGCTCAGGAGGCTACACCCGATCCCTATGCCCAGCTGGCCTCCCCGCATTTCGACGCCATCATCGCCGGGATCGAGGCGCTCGGCCGATCCGGCGATGACAAGGCCCTCGCGACACTGCAGGCACTTGACGCCCATAAGCTCATGGCTGGGTCAGGGGGCGTGTACATCCATGCAGGAACGGGGCTGGTCGATGCGCGCACGGGCCAGCAGAATGCGGACATCGACCCCGCCACCCTGCATTTGGTTCGTTTCAATAACCGCGTGCGTCTGGTTCTCGCCACGGCGCGGGCCGAACTCCTGCTGGCGCAGGGCAGCCGGGCCGAAAAGCACGACGCCCTGTCGCGCATGCTCACCCATCCCGATGCCTCGATGCTGCCCGCCCTGGATCACGCCAGCGCCGACCCGGCCAACAAATCACTGCGCGCGGAATTCGAGGCTGCGCGCGCGGCTATTCTGCTGAGCCCTGGCGCTCCGCCCGTCGCCCTGAGCGCGCAGCTTGCCGCCGTCTCCGCCATAAAAAAAACAGGCGGACTGGGCGCGAGGTCACTGCTGACGCGGGCCGCAGCCCTTGAGGCTCTTGCGCCACAAACGCGCGAGGCCGCAAAAAAAGCCGTTGCCTCCATCGACTTCCGGCTCAGGCTCTGGAGTTACGCCCAGGATCTTTTCTACGGGGTGAGCCTGAGCTCCGTCCTGCTGCTCTCGGCCATGGGGCTCGCCATCACCTTCGGGGTGATGGGCGTAATCAACATGGCCCATGGTGAATTGATGATGGTGGGCGCCTATACGACCTTCGTCGTCGAGCGTCTGATTGCCGCTTATATCCCGGCGCTCTCGCCGTTCAGTCTGATTCTCGCTCTGCCCGCTGCCTTCGTCGTCAGCGGCGGGCTGGGTATCCTGATCGAGCGCGGCGTGATCCGCTTCCTGTACGGGCGACCGCTCGAGACGCTTCTTGCAAGCTGGGGCGTTTCACTCATTCTGCAGCAGGCCGTGCGCTCCGTTTTCGGCCCGAGTAATGTGGCCGTCACCACACCGGGCTGGCTCGGGGGTGCCTTCGCGCTGGGCGGGCTTGAAATCACCACGGTGCGCCTTGCCATCTTCCTGTTCGCCATAGCTGTCATGGCCGCCCTGATGCTGGTGCTTCGACGCACCCCGCTCGGACTGCATATGCGTGCCGTCACCCAGAACCGACGCATGGCCGCCCTGATGGGGATCCGCACGGCGCGTGTCGACGCACTTACTTTTGGTCTGGGCTCGGGCATTGCCGGTCTGGCCGGTGTTGCGGTCAGTCAGATCGATAATGTCAGCCCCAATCTCGGGCAGGGTTATATCATCGACAGCTTCCTCGTCGTTGTCTTCGGCGGGGTTGGCAATCTCTGGGGCAGTCTGGCGGCGGCGCTCGCACTTGGACTTGGCGGCAAGGGACTCGAACCGCTGATCGGTGCGGTCTCGGGCAAGATCCTGCTGCTGGTCCTCGTCATCCTGTTCATTCAGCGCCATCCACGCGGCATGTTCCCGATGCGCGGTCGGGGGATCGAATCATGAGCACCGATTTCAGCTTCCGCAGCGCGCGTTGGACGGCGCTCCTCGTAGTCGTGCTCGCCCTCGTTCTGGCGCTGGCCAGCCTGCTGCCCCAGGGCAGCGCACTCAGCGTCTCACCTTTCGTCGTGACGCTTTGCGGAAAATATCTCTCCTATGCCCTGCTTGCCCTCGCGGTCGATCTGGTCTGGGGGTTTGCGGGTATTCTCACCCTCGGTCACGCCGCGTTCTTCGCCCTCGGGGCCTATGGCATGGGCATGTACCTGACGCGCGCCATCGGCGCACGCGGGGTCTATGGCAATGCAGACCTGCCCGATTTCATGGTGTTCCTCTCCTGGCATCGCCTCCCCTGGTATTGGTGGGGATCGGACCATTTTCTGGTTGGCGTGGTGCTTATGCTGGGTGTCCCGGCTGTGCTGGCGGGGCTGTTCGGCTGGCTCGCCTTCCGCTCCCGCGTCTCAGGAGTATATCTCTCGATCATCACCCAGGCGCTGACCTATGCGCTGATGCTCGCCTTCTTCCAGAACGGGCTTGGCTTCGGCGGTAATAACGGTCTGACCGGATTCAAGGATGTGCTGGGTTTCGACCTCACCGCGCCAAGCACGCGGGCCGTGCTTCTGGCGCTGACCGGCGTGATCCTCAGCGCAGTACTGATGGGTGCGCGCGCTCTGATGGGAGGACGCTACGGCCGGGTTCTGGTAGCGGTGCGCGACACTGAATCGCGCACGCGCTTTCTTGGCTATCGTCCGGAGCAGGTCAAGCTTGTGGTCTGGATCGTCTCGGCCCTTATCGCAGCGCTGGGTGGCGCGCTCTACGTGCTTCAGATCGGGATCGTCAATCCGGGCGAGTTCGCTCCGGCCAACTCGATCGAGGCCGTGATCTGGGTAGCGGTCGGGGGACGTGGCACGCTGACGGGCGCTGTGATCGGGGCAGTTCTGGTCAATTTCGGCAAGACCCTCTTCACCGCCATCCTGCCTGAATTCTGGCTCTACGGGCTCGGTGCCCTGTTTCTCGCCACCACACTTTTCCTGCCGAATGGCGTCATGGGGCTTTTGCGCCATGTGCCACGCAAGCGCGACGAGGAGGTAACGCCCGAAATCACCAATCCTGAAGGATCGAATGCATGACGACCGCCGCTCTTCTCGACTTGCGGGATGTTTCCGTCAGCTTCGATGGGTTCAGGGCCATCAACGGCCTCTCGCTCACCCTTGCACCGGGCGAAATGCGCGCGATCGTCGGCCCTAATGGCGCTGGCAAAACGACAATGATGGATATCATCACCGGCAAGACCCGTCCTGATACGGGGAGCGTCACCTTTCGGGGTCATGACCTGACCCGTCTGGACGAACCTGCCATTGCCGAACTGGGGATCGGGCGCAAATTCCAGAAACCGACCGTGTTCGAGGCCCTGAGCGTCTGGGATAATCTTCTGCTCGCCCTCAAGGGCCTCCGACGCCCGCACAGGCTGCTTTTCGCCCGGCTGACCCCTGATGAGATCCGGCGTATCGAAGGGCTTCTCGCCACCATCCGCCTCGGTGCCGAAAGTACGCGCGCTGCGGGTGGGCTCAGTCACGGCCAGAAGCAATGGCTCGAGATCGGCATGCTGCTGGCACAGGAGCCCGATCTGCTGCTTGTGGACGAACCTGTAGCCGGTATGACTGATGCAGAGACTGCCGAAACGGCCGAGTTGCTGCGCGAGATCAATCGTACGCGCAGCGTTGTGGTGGTGGAGCATGACATGGATTTCGTGCGGGCGCTGGATGTGACCGTGACGGTGCTTCACGAAGGCGCGGTTCTGGCGGAAGGGCCGCTCGATACGGTCAGCAATGATCCGCGCGTCATTGAAGTCTATCTCGGACGGTGAGGGATCAGTCATGCTGAATGTCGACCAGATCGAATTGCATTATGGTGCTGCGATCGCCCTGCGCGGTGTCTCGCTCAAGGCCGAGCCCGGATCGGTCACCTGTCTGTTGGGGCGCAACGGCGTGGGCAAGACGAGCACCCTGCGCGCCGTGACCGGCATGCATGCAGTCTCCTCCGGTTGCATCACCTGGGAGGGCGAGGACATCACCGCGCTGCCCGCCTACGAGCGGGCACGACGGGGAATTGCGACCGTTCCACAGGGACGTGACATCTTCCCGCTCATGACAGTACGTGAAAACCTTGAAACCGGGCTTGCCTTGCTGCCACGCGGTGAAAGACGCCTGCCGGAGGAGATTTTCGATCTCTTTCCAGTGCTGGGAAAGATGATGACACGGCGCGGCGGCGATCTCTCGGGCGGTCAGCAACAGCAGCTTGCAATTGCGCGCGCACTCGTCATCAAGCCCCGTCTTCTGGTGCTGGATGAGCCTACCGAGGGTATTCAACCCAGCATCATCAAGGATATCGGCCGGGTGATCGACGCCCTGCGTCGGCGGGGCGATATGGCGATCCTGCTCGTGGAGCAGTATTTCGATTTCGCCTTCGAACTCGCGCAGCAGATTGTGGTGCTCGATCGCGGACGCGTGGTCGTGTCCGGTGCCGCGGCGACGCTGGAAGCCGAAGAGGTCCGGCGCTACGTGGCTATCTGAAAGCACCTCCTCGAAAGGCCGGGCTTTCGGTTGCTCGAAAAGCCCGACCAAGGGGGAGCGCGTTCAGGCTGCCTGGTTCCCTGTCAGTTCGGCGCGCACCAGCGCCGCACCGGCGCTCAGAGCCTTTAGCTTGCCGCGCGCCACATCGCGCGGCAAAGGCGCCATGCCGCAATTGGTGCTCGGATACAGCTTGTCGGCATCGACAAAGCGCAGGGCATTGCGCAGGGTCCTCGCCACCTCCTCAGCGGTTTCGACGCTCCTGCTGGCAACGTCGATCGCCCCCACCATCACCTTCTTGCCGCGGATAAGCTCGATCAGATCCATCGGCACGCGGGAGTTATGGCACTCGAGCGACACCATATCGAGATGCGAGCGCTGCAGTCTCGGGAAGATCGCCTCATACTGACGCCATTCCGAGCCAAGGCTCTCCTTCCAGTCGGTATTGGCCTCGATCCCGTAGCCGTAGCAGATATGCACGGCCGTTTCGCAGGTCAGACCTGCGCTCGCACGCTCCAGCGCGGCGATACCCCAGTCGTTTACTTCATCGAAGAACACGTTGAAGGCAGGTTCATCGAACTGGATGATATCCACCCCTGCCGCGACCAGCTCCCGGGCCTCTTCATTGAGAATACCGGCAAATTCCCAGGCAAGTTTCTCGCGGCTCTTGTAGTGGTTGTCGTACAGGGTATCGACCATCGTCATGGGACCGGGGAGCGCCCATTTGATCGGCTTGCGCGTCTGCTGACGCAGGAATCTGGCATCGTCGACAAAAACCGGTCTGGATCGGGATACCGCGTCGACCACGCTCGGCACGCTGGCATCGTATCGATCGCGTATCCGGACAGTCTCGCGCTTCTCGAAATCGACGCCGTTCAGATGTTCGATAAAGGTGGTCACGAAATGCTGGCGCGTCTGCTCGCCATCGCTGACGATATCGATCCCCGCGAGATCCTGCTCATGCAATGACAGAGAGAGCGCGTCCTGACGCCCTTCTGCCAGATCCTGATCCGCCAATCGCCAGGCTGACCAGAGTGTTTCGGGCTGGGCCAGCCAGGATGGCTTGGGCAGGCTACCCGCCGTGGAAGTAGGGAGGAATTTATTCATGGTCGAGGCCTTTGAATGAAGAGTCGCATTGCGAGTGGCAAAAATCAGGCGGTACAGGCCCCGGACCATTGCGCAAGGAAATCACGATAGGGCGTGACGAAATGCGCCTCGGCATATTTGCCCTGCTCGATCGCGAGCCTCGTGCGTTCCTCGCGATCATAGGTGATACGGGTGAGTGAGTGATCCTGAGCGCGCAGGCTGGGCTGATACCGCGCCGTCGCAGCGGAGTTCGCGTTATAGATTTCAGGGCGATAGATTTTCTGGAATGTTTCCATCGTGGCGATCGTGCCCATCAGTTCGAGATCGGTATAATCGGCCGTCAGATCGCCCTGGAAGTAGAATGCCAGCGGTGCCACTGCCTGAGGCGGCATGAAATACCGGACCCGCAGCCCCATCTGACCGAAATAATGATCGGTCAGAGACGGATCATGCTGGCTATATTCCACGCCCAGGACCGGATGGCGGTTTGGCGTCGCGATATAGGTCCTATCGCTGGACACGCTCAGACATATCACCGGCGATTTATCGAAGTTCTTCCGATAGATTTCCGATGCGAGGAAATTTCTGAAGATACGCCCGTGCAGCACACCAAAATCATCCGGCACCGCAAACGCGGCCCGCTGCGCATTATGGGCAGGCAAGGCCACGCTGAAATCATAGTCGCGCAGATAAGACGAGAAATTATTTCCGACGATGCCCCTGATCCGCCGGTCTTCCCGTTGATCCAGGATATCGATGTTGAGCATTTCGATGGCAGGAAAGCGCGCTTCGGTACCTCCATCATCGATCAGAATTTCCGCTGAGATGATTTCGAGTGCGAGCGCATAGCGATCACCCGCCGGATTATCCCAATGCGCTGCTGCGTTGAAGCGGTTGTCGATCATTCGCAATACGCTGCGAAGATTCTCCTCGCGATTGGCGCCCCGTGCCAGATTGGCAAAGTTGGTGGTGATCCGGGTCTGATCAGAAGGACAATACCCGGTATCGAAGCGGGTTTTCCTGATGTCGAATGTGACGCTGGGCTGCATGTCGTTCTTTCCTCCCAAACCCGGTCGCGGTCCGGCCTCACTGGAACGAGACCTGAATGACCCGAAAGACCTGCGCTGCCCTGGCTGGTGATGTCGGGGAACCGGTTTTCAGGGCGCGTCCCGTTTATGCCTGCGCGCTATCGTGAGCGGAAATGATTTGTTCTGATCAATCCATGAGGAATCTTCATATTTCATGCGTGACGGCACAGCTCATCGTAACGAGTGAGAGGGCGGGGTCATCGTATAGCGTGTCATGCGTCAGCCACATCGGACAACGCGGGGTGAATGCCCTGCCTCGACCGCTGAGGCCGCATTCTCAGGCTTTCTGGTTCAAAAAGCGCGCATAGACAGCGCCCATGGCGGCGGAATCGAGCCGCGCCTCGATGGTATCGGCCCGGCTGGTGAGAAGAATGGGCACGCGCGCGCCCATCACGAGCCCTCCACAACGGGCCTCCCCCAGAAAACTGAGCGTCTTCACCGCGATATTGCCGGCCTCGAGATCGGGCATGACCAGAATCTGCGCGCGCCCCGCTACGGGCGACGTCAGACCCTTGATGCATGCCGCCTCTGCATCGACCGCATTATCCATGGCCAGGGGACCATCCACGATGGCACCGGTTATCTCGCCGCGTTCCGCCATCTTGCTCAGACAGGCCGCGTCGAGCGTTCCCTGTATCCTGGGATTGAGCGTCTCGACCGCTGAGAGAATGGCCACACGCGGTGTTCCGAAACCCAGACCGTGATGCAGATCGACGGCATTCTGAACGATATGCCGTTTCGTCGTCAGATCGGGCGCAATATTGATGGCGGAATCTGTCAGAAAAAGCGGCTCTGCCCGGCCTCGGACCGCCATCATGAACACATGGCTCATACGCCGATCGGTTCTCAAACCGCTCTCCTGCGCGACGACCCCATGCATGAGCACATCCGTGTGCAGACTGCCCTTGGCCAGCCCGTACACCGTCCCTTCATGAACCAAAGCGATAGCTGCGCTCACGGCCTCTTCGGGTGTAGCCGCCTCGACCACGCGATACGAAACAAGGGACAACCCGGCCTCCTGAGCGGCCCTTTCCATCAGAACCCTGTTGCCCACGAGCACAGGCATCAGAATTCCCCGGCGCGCCGCCTCTATGGCCCCGGCAAGGGCGTGGGCTTCACAGGGCCAGACAATGGCGTAGGGCACGGCGCCCGAAGCTCTGGCGCGTGCGATCAACGCATCGAAAGCCGTGTGCCGCGTATCTGCCGCGCTATTGAGGCGTGTTTCTGTCATCGTCTTGTCTCTTGATCATGCCCGTGAGGAAACATCCCTGTCGTTCCCCGAATAAAGGGGGCGGGAAACGACGCATGGAGGACCTGCGGTCGATTTCGAGGGGAAGGGTGCCCCCAGGGGAAATCTGATGGCCGGCGAGGCAGGGAAACAGCCCGAGCCACGGTGATTACGGCTCGCCCATCCTCTCCTGCCCAACGGGAGCAGCGCGTATCCACTCAGAGAATGCCCCCATGCCGAGGGAGCGCGAAGGCCGCGCTCGGCTGAGCACACCTTCGTTACTCTACGTCCTCCCAGTGAGGCAGGAAGCGCCTGCCGTCGCGTTCCGCCATATCCTCATAGAGGCGATAACGTTCGAAGGCTGCGGCCTGAGCCTGATGCAACAGATGCTCTGCTTCTTCCGGCGCCGTGCGCGACAGGGTTTTGTAGCGCAGTTCGCGATAGGCATAGTCTTCGAAGGGTATCCGCGGACGCGGAGAGTCGAGTTGGAACGGATTGAGGCCCTCCTTGCGCATCGCCGGGTCAAAACGAAAGAGTGGCCAGTATCCTGACGCTACGGCGCGGGCCTGCTGCTTCATGCCATCACGCATATCGATGCCGTGAGCGATACATTGGGAGTAGGCGATGATGAGTGACGGCCCGTCATGGGCTTCTGCCTCACGTATGGCCGTCAGCGCCTGCTCTGGATCAGCGCCAATGGCGATCTGGGCCACATAGACATTCCCGTACGACACGGCCTGTAGGCCGAGATCCTTGCGCGGGGCTCGTTTACCAGCAGCGGCGAATTTGGCAGAAGCCCCGATCGGCGTTGCCTTGGAGGACTGACCGCCTGTATTCGAATAAACCTCGGTATCGAGCACCAGAATATTCACGTTGCGATTCTGCGCCAGCACGTGATCGAGCCCCCCATAGCCGATATCATAGGCCCACCCGTCGCCACCGATGATCCAGACGGATCGACGTACGAGGTGGTCGGCCACGCTCAGCAGGGTTTCGGCCTCGCCCTGACGCGCCTCATCGGGCAAGGCTGCAAGCGTGCTCTTCAACGCCTTGACGCGCGCGCGCTGCAGCGAAAAATCCCATTCCGTCTCCTGAGGCGCATCCAGAAGAGCCCGGGCGAGATCGGGACCAATACGCGCTTTCAGTGTTTCTGTCAGCGCGCGGGCGAGCTCTGTCTGCTTGTCGATGGCCAAACGAAAGCCGAGACCGAACTCCGCATTATCCTCAAAGAGAGAGTTCGACCAGGCGACACCACGCCCCTCGGCGTTGGCTTTCCATGGGTGCGCCGGGGTATTGCCTGCGAAAATAGCCGAGCAGCCGGTGGCATTGGCAATCTGCATCCGGTCGCCGAATAGCTGCGAGACGAGTTTGAGATAGGGTGTCTCGCCACATCCCGCGCAGGCACCGCTGAACTCGAAAAGCGGCTCGAGAAACTGCACACCGCGCACGGTCGAGGGGTTGACCCTCATGCGCTCCAGCTCCGGAATGGTCTCGAAAAACCCGATATTCCGACGCTCATTTTGAAGCAGCGGCATCTTTTCGGCCATGTTGATGGCGCGTTCCTGCGTTTCGGGGTCGATGGCAGGGCAATTCTCCACGCAGACTGCACATCCCGTGCAATCCTCGACATAGAATTGCAGCGTATAGCGTGTATCGGGATACCCTTTTGCATTGACCGGAGCCGATTTGAACGCCGCCGGTGCGTGATCGAGGCAGGTCGTCTCAAAGGTCTTGGCCCGAATGACGCTATGCGGACAGACGATGCTGCATTGCCCGCACTGGATGCAGCGCTCGGGTTCCCAGACCGGCACCTCGACGGCGATATTGCGCTTCTCGAAACGCGTTGTACCACCAGGGAACGTACCATCGGCCGGAATGGCGCTGACCGGAATCATCTCGCCACGCCCCGCCATGATCTCGGCCGTGACACGATGCACGAAATCAGGGGCGTCTTCCGGCACGAGAGGCGGCATGGCGCGCGTTCCCTCGGCGCGCTGCGGCACAGGCACCGCGTGCAGCGCCTCCACAGCGGCATCCACCGCAGCGTTGTTCAGCGCTACGATATTTCCGCCCTTGGCTCCATAGGATTTCTGAATGAACGCCTTGATGGCTGCGATGGCCTCTTCCTGAGGGAGAATGCCTGTCAGATGAAAAAAACAGGTCTGCAGGATCGTGTTGATCCTCGGGCCGAGCCCGATTTCCAGGGCGACACGCGAGGCGTCGATGACGTGAAAATGCAGCTTCCGGTCGATGATCTGATCCTGGACCTTGCGGGGCAGTTGCTCCCAGACGGTGTCCGGTCCGAAAGGGCTGTTGAGCAGGAAGATGCCCCCCTCATTGGCAGCCCCCAGCAGGTCGCGCCGAAAGAGGAATTCGAATTTATGGCAGGCGATGAAATCGGCATGACGGATCAGATAGGGGGCTGTGATGGGTGCCTTGCCAAAACGCAGATGAGACGCCGTCTCTGCTCCTGATTTATGGGAGTCGTAATCGAAATAGGCCTGGGCATAGCGCCCTTTCAGAGCGCCTATGATCTCGACACTGTTCTTGTTGGCACCCACCGTGCCATCTGCCCCCACGCCATAGAAGAGGCAACGCGTCGTGCCAGCAGGCTCGATATCGAACCCTTCATCGTACTCGAGACTCAGATGGGTAACGTCATCGATCAACCCGACGGTGAACGCGGCGCGCGGGGTCGGCTGGGCCAGTTCGTCGAATACAGCCCGCGCCATGCCGGGATGAAAGTCACGCGATGACAGGCCATAACGCCCACCGATCACCCGTGGCATATGCGGGAACTGCCCGGTCGCCACGGCCTCGGCGAGCACGCCCACGATATCGGCATGAAGCGGCTCCATAGGGGCGCCGGGTTCTTTAGTGCGGTCGAGCACGGCGATACGTTCGATCGTCTTTGGAAGTGCCTCCAGAAATGCCTTTGCATCGAAAGGGCGATAGAGCACGACTTGCAGCGCCCCCAGTTTGCGCTTCGTATCATGGGCGTTCAGCCAGAGTGCCGTTTCGCGTACGACTTCCGCACCGGACCCCATGGCGATCACCACATGGCGGGCATCGGGCGCACCTTCATAGCGGAACAGGCCGTATTGACGCCCCGTCAGGGCCGCGAACCGGTCCATCGCCGCCCTGACAATGCCGGGAGTACGCAGATAATAGGTGTTCACTGCCTCGCGGGTCTGGAAATAGGTATCCGGGTTCTGCCAGGTTCCCCGAATGAATGGCCTGTCGGGACTGAGGGCTCTCTCACGATGGGCTCGAACCTGATCTTCATCGATCATCGCGCGGATCTGCCCATCTGGCACGATGTCGAGCGAGTTATACTCATGCGACGTGCGAAATCCGTCCGTGAAATGAATGAACGGCACACGGGATTCGAGGGTCGCAGCCTGGGCAATGATCGCCAGATCGTGCCCCTCCTGCACCGAGGCCGCACCGATTTGCGCGAAGCCGGTCTGACGCACCGCCATCAGATCCTGATGATCGCCGAAAATGGACGAGGTCCCTGCGGCGAGCGCGCGCGCTGCCACATGCACGACCGTCGAGGTCAGTTCGCCCGCGATCTTGTACAGATTGGGGATCATGAGCAGCAGGCCTTGTGAGGCGGTGAAGGTAGTTGTGAGCGCGCCGCTCTGGAGGGCGCCATGCACGCATCCTGCAGCACCGCCTTCCGCCTGCATCTCCTGCACGATAGGAACGTTGCCCCACAGATTTTTCAGCCCTGCACTGGCCCAGCTATCGGCGGTCTCGGCCATGGGCGATGACGGGGTGATGGGATAGATGGCGCAGATCTCGTTCACGCGATAGGCCACATGCACCACCGCGGAATTGCCATCGAGCGTGGTCAGTCTGGCCGAGGCCGAGGGCGCGCCCTGGCTTGACCCCGAAGCAGAGATCTTGGCCGTCACCTTGTCCGCTGGCGCGGCTGCCTCGTGACTTCTGCTGGGCGTCGTGTCTTGCGCGCCCATCTCCGCTGCCTTCCGATCGCGCGCTTCAGGGGCGGCTGTTTTCCTGCTCATTTTTCTGCCCTTTCGGCTCGTTCAGGCTCTGACCATGAATTTCACGGGTGAGAGTGGTTCCCCGATTGCCCCGTCATCTAGGACCGCGCCCACAGGCTCGGGGCGCATGGCCAGAGCTGTACAGGGACATTGCTCGACACAATCGCCACATCCCGTGCACAGCGCTGCGGAGATGGCGTAACCCTTGCCCGGGCCAAGGCGCGTGATGGCCTGTTCCGAACAGGCTGCAAAACAGTTATCGCATTCATAACAATTCCCGCAGGAGAGGCACCGCCCAGCTTCGCGTCGGGCGGATTTTTCAACCAGCCCGGCTACGATCTCCTCAAACCCGGCGCGCTGTGCCGCGGGCAGTTCGGGGGGCTTTGCGCGCCCTGCCATCACGAGCAGGGGCATGTGCATCATATCGAAGGTCACGATCTCGGGCTTGTGCCTGACGGGCAGGCAAAGCCCGCTCAGATAGGCATCAATCGCGCGGGCCGCATGTTTGCCATGCCCGGTGGCGGTCGTCATCGTACGTGTCCCGGGAACGCAATCCCCCCCGGCGAAAACACCGCGATGTCCGGTCATGAAGGCCTCATCGACCCCGAGCACATCGCCGCGATCGATCACAATGTCCGTAAAACCCGCACAGAGCGAAAGGTCTGCGTGCTGGCCAATGGCCAGGATGACGGTATCGGCAGGGATACAGTCGATTTCCCCCGTCGGGGTGAGGCCATTATCCCTGTCGAGGCTGACGGCCTCAATCTCGACACCCTGTGCGCTGAAACGCCTGACAATGCTGCAATAGCGTATGGTCACGCCCTCGGCCTCGGCCGCCTCGCGCTCTTCGGTATGGGCGGGCATGTGATCGCGATCACGGCGATAGATCATGATCACCTCCTGCGCCCCGAGACGGCGCGCCGTTCGCGCGGCATCCATAGCGACATTGCCCCCACCAATCACGGCAACCACGCGCCCAAGGACGGGGCGTTTTCCCTCCCGAACCGCATGCAGAAGGTCGATTGCCTCCACGGCCTGACGCCCCTGCGCGACCGGAAGCGTCATGGTCAGGGCGCGCGAGGCACCAACCGCGACGAAGGCAGCATCGAATTTTTCCTCGTCCATCAGCCGGGACAGGTCATCGACCCGGCTGTTGCAGCGCAGCGTCACGCCGGGCATGGCCAGAACGCGGGCAATCTCGTCATCGAGCACCGCCATGGGCAGGCGATAGGCAGGAATGCCATATGCCATCATACCCCCCGGCCGTGGCGCGGCCTCCCTGATCTCGACGGCATGGCCCAGCAACGCGAGATGATAGGCGCAGGCAATACCCGCAGGCCCCGATCCGACCACGAGCACACGCCGGCCCGTCGCCGCGCCACACGACACTTTCCAACCGTTCTCGCGGGCCAGATCGCCGAGAAAACGCTCGACTTCGTGAATGGCGATGGGTTCATCCAGCCCGGCGCGGTTACACTGCCCCTCGCATGGGTGGTAGCAGGCCCGCCCATGAATGGCAGGAAGCGCATTTTCCTGCACCAGAAGACGCCAGGCCGCTTCGAAGGCCCCTTTTTCGGCATGGGCGAGCCAGCCCTGGATATTCTCCCCGGCTGGGCAGGCATGATTGCATGGCGGCATGAAGGACACATAATGGGGCAGTCGCGACCGGTGACTGCCGACACCGATCCGGGTTCTTACATGAAGCGCCTGATTGAGGTCTCGCAGCCTTTCGGTCATCGGGAAGCTTTCCTTGTTCTTTCGTTTTTCACTCGCCCGAATTTGAACGACAGCCAATCGAACGATCATCGAATCCCAAATGATGGAATTCGTTATTGCAAGAAGTGATCATATACTCTTATTGACGGTATTTTCATTGAGGCAAATCAAAATCCTAATTCTACGCTGAGAATTCACGGAACACCCCCTTGTAAACCGCTCTTTGGGTAGAAGTTCCCTCATAATATCATTTTTGAAATCAACATTTATTGTCATAGTTCATAGCCTGAACGCTATTCCCACGGGCGTTTATTTATCCATATCATCATGGGTCTTGAGTTGAATC
This sequence comes from Asaia sp. VD9, assembly GCF_037150015.1. Classification (NCBI taxonomy): domain Bacteria; kingdom Pseudomonadati; phylum Pseudomonadota; class Alphaproteobacteria; order Acetobacterales; family Acetobacteraceae; genus Asaia; species Asaia sp. VD9. The sequence goes on from NZ_JBBCQM010000004.1 coordinate 105,311, forward strand.
TCCGAAGAACCAGACAAGAAAAAAGCAAAAACCAGGAGTCTCGATCATGAATGCAGTACAGGAAAACACGAAGCCCCTTAGCGGTATCAAGGTCATCGACTTCGGTGGCGTGCAATCCGTCCCGTCAGCAGCCCAGCTGCTCGCCTGGTACGGCGCAGATGTCATCAAGGTCGAGCGCACGGGCGTGGGCGATGTGACACGTCGTCAGCTACGGGATATCCCTGATGCGGATGCGCTTTATTTTACCATGCTGAACAGCAACAAGCGTTCCATAGAGTTGAATACAAAAACACCTGAAGGGCGTGAAGTATTCGAGAAGCTCCTGAAATGGGCCGACATCCTGCTGGAGAATTTCCGTCCTGGCGCCATGGACCGCATGGGTTTTGGCTGGGATGTCCTTCACGCGCTCAATCCGCGCCTGATCTATGGCACGGTCAAAGGCTTCGGTGAGGCCTCTCCATGGTCGCATATCAGCGCCTATGAAAACGTGGCGCAATGTGCGGGTGGCGCTGCCTCCACCACCGGGTACTGGAACGGACTGCCCCATGTGGACGGTCAGGCGCCCGGCAACGCGAACGGCCCTCTGATTTCGGCCGCTGCGCTGGGTGACAGCAATACCGGCAACCATCTTCTGATCGGTGTTCTGACCGCCCTCTTTGCGCGTGAGCGCACTGGACGTGGTCAGAAGATCAGCGTCTCGATGCAGGACTCGGTGCTCAATCTCTGCCGCGTCAAGCTGCGTGATCAGCAGCGTCTGGAACGCGTGGGGCATCTGGAAGAATACCCGCAATATCCCGATGGAAAATTCGGCGATACGGTTCCGCGTGGTGCCAATGCCGGTGGCGGTGGCCAACCAGGCTGGATCCTGAAATGCAAGGGCTGGGAGACGGACGAGAACGCCTATATCTACTGCACCGTGCAGGAGCAGGACTGGGGCCCGACCTGTGAGGCTATCGGCAAGCCCGAATGGGCGACCGATCCCCACTACAGCACCACCAAGGCACGTGAGACCCATATGTTCGAGATCTTCGCCGCAATCGAAGCATCTCTGGCGGACAAGAACAAATACGAGGCGGTCGAGCATCTTTCCAAATATCGCGTACCCTGCGCCCCTGTGCTTTCGATGAAGGAAATCGCAGAGTCCAAGGATCTGCGCGATGCCGGGACGATCGTTGAGGTTCAGCAGCCAGTGCGCGGCTCGTTCCTGACCATCAATCCGATCAAGTTCAGCGAATTTACCCCGGACATCAAGGCTGCGCCGCTCCTGGGCCAGCATACGGACGAGATCCTGGGCGAGTTCGGCTACACGCCCGAGCAGATCGCTGATCTGCGCAAGAAGAAAGTCGTCTGCGCCTGACAGACGCCAGGGGATGCCCGATACGGGGCATCCCCTTCCCTTCCCCATAATCGCGCGCCCTCCCCTTCGTCCCGACGATACGGGAGGGCGATCGGGAGGATTTATTCCATGTCAGAAACAACATCATCGGCCGGGGTCGAGAATGGCCCAGCACAGACAGATGGTTTCCACCTCGTCATCGATGCGCTGCAGCTCAATGAGATCGAAACCCTTTATGGCGTCGTGGGCATTCCCATCACGGATCTGGCACGACTGGCGCAGGAAAAGGGCATGCGCTTCATCAGCTTTCGTCACGAGCAGCCATCGGGCCATGCGGCCTCGATCGCGGGTTATCTGACACGCAAGCCCGGCGTCTGCCTCACCACTTCGGCTCCCGGCTTTCTCAACGCGCTGCCGGCCCTCGCCAACGCCACCACCAATGGCTATCCCATGATCCTGATCAGCGGGTCGAGTGATCGTGCGATCGTGGATCTGCAACAAGGTGATTACGAGGAACTCGACCAGTTTACGGCGGCAAAGCCCTTCGCGAAGGCGGCCTATCGCGTCAATCGTGCCGAGGATATCGGCATTGCAGTCGCCCGCGCCTTGCGCGCCGCTGTTTCGGGCAAGCCGGGCGGCGTGTATCTTGACCTGCCCTCCGCCGTGCTCAGCGAGACACTCGACGCAGAGACCGGGGCGCAGAGCCTGATCAAGGTGGTCGACCCGGCCAGCGCACAGCAACCTCTTCCAGAGGCGATCACCCGTGCGGCCGCCCTGTTGCAGAATGCCAGAACTCCGCTGATCATCCTTGGCAAGGGCGCGGCCTATGCACAGGCAGATGACGCCATTCGCAGCCTGATCGAGACCACCGCCATTCCCTTCCTGCCCATGTCAATGGCCAAGGGGTTGCTGCCCGATACGCATCCTGCCTCCGCTGCCACTGCGCGCTCGCTCGTGCTCGGCCAGGCCGATGTCGTCCTGCTGATCGGGGCGCGCCTGAACTGGATGCTGGGCCATGGCAAGCCGCCGCAATGGTCTCCTGCGGCCCAGTTCATCCAGATCGACGTGAACCCCGAGGAATTCGACAGCAACCGACCGATCGCCGCGCCGATTGCCGGCGATATCGGCACCTGCGTGGTGGCCCTTGGCGCGGCCCTGGAGAAGGCCGGGGTCAGGGCGCCCGCGGAATGGCTGGCGCGTATCGAAGACAAACGCCGCATCAATACCGAGAAGATGACGCAGCGCCTCGCCACCAAGACCACGCCCATGAATTTCTTCACTGCGATCGGGACCATCCGGTCGAAGCTGGAAGGGCGTGATTACGTACTGGTGAATGAGGGGGCAAACACGCTCGATATCACCCGCAATATCATCGACATGGACAAGCCACGCCGCCGCCTCGATCCGGGAAGCTGGGGAACGATGGGCGTCGGGCTCGGTTATGCCATCGGAGCCGCCATCACAACCGGCAAGCCCGTGGTCGCCATCGAGGGTGACAGCGCATTCGGCTTCAGCGGCATGGAGGTCGAAACCATCTGCCGTTACCGCCTGAATGTCGTGGTGATAGTGCTCAATAATGGCGGGATCTACCGGGGAGACGACATCAATCGTGGGGGCGGCAATGATCCCGGCGTCACCGTGCTCGAGGTCAATGGCCGTTATGAGAAGATCATCGAGGCCTTCGGGGGCAAAGGCTATTACGCCGACACGCCCGACAGCCTCGAAAAGGCGCTCGACACCGCCTTCGCCTCCGGGGGGCCTGCCATGATCACGGTCGCGATCGATCCTCATGTGGGCACGGAAAGCGGCCATCTGAGCAAGCTCAACCCGAAAACCGACGCGCGCAAGTGAGAACGACCATGTCCGCAGACAAGACACCCGCCCAGGTCCCTATGCATCGCGCGACAGGGCCGTTCGAGGGGCTGCTCGTCATCGATCTTACCCATGTGCTGAACGGCCCGTTTGGCACCACCATTCTCACGGATCTGGGTGCACGCACCATCAAGGTCGAGGCGCCCGGCCATGGTGACGACACGCGCACCTACGGCCCCTATGTGGGAGAGCGCTCGCTCTATTTCTCCTTCGTCAATCGCGGCAAGGAGAGCATCGTCCTCAACCTCAAGGACGAGCAGGATCGTGCCGTTTTTCTCGAAATGGTCAAACGCGCCGATGTGCTGTGCGAAAATTATCGTCCGGGTGTGATGGACCGGCTCGGATTCTCCTATGAGGCGCTCTCTGCACTCAATCCACGCCTCGTCTATGCGTCATCCTCCGGGTTCGGCCATACCGGACCGCTCGCCCATGCCCCGGCCTATGACACCATCGTCCAGGCCATGAGCGGCATGATGGAAGCGACCGGATTTCCGGATGGCCCTCCCACACGTGTCGGGGGCACCTCGCTCTCGGATCTCTGCGGAGGGACATTCATGTTCTGCGGCATTGCGAGCGCGCTTTATGCGCGTGAGCGCACCGGCAAGGGCGCGCATGTCGATGTGTCGATGTTCGATGGTACCTTCGCGTTCCTGCAACATGCACTCATGAACTGGTCGGCGACCGGTCAGGCGGGGCCACGCATCGGCAACCGCCACCCTTCCATGGCGCCATTCGACGTGTATCGTACAAAGGACAGCCATATCGTCATCTGCTGTGGCAATAATCATCTCTTCACCGAGCTTTGCGCCACACTGGGTATCGCCGGTATCGCCACGGACCCGCGTTTCGTCGACAACAGCGACCGCATGACGAATCTCGATGCGCTCAAGAGCGTACTTGAGCAAGCCCTGATGCAACAGGATTCAGCCTATTGGCTGGAGGCGCTTGCAAAAGCGGGGGTTCCGGTTGGCCCGATGCTGAGCGTAGCCGAGGCAGCAGCCCTGCCCCAGACAGCGGCACGCAACATGGTGATCGATGCGGGCGGACTAAAAATGCCGGGCAATCCGGTCAAGATCAGCGGCTATGACGACCCGCTGGTACGCGCGGGCGCACCCGCGCTCGACGAGCACGCCACGTCGCTGCGTGCCGAGTTCGCACCACCGCAGAAGGCTCCCTCATGACCAATGTCCTGACACAGGGCGGCGGAGTGTCTGCCGCATCGGCCCAACCGGAAAAGGAGGTCTCTCTCGCCGTCCTGCTTCGACGGGTGATCTGCCTGACATTCGTCGTCTCCGTTGTCGAGGTGACGACCTATGTCGATGTCGGGGGAATCTACCCCGGCATCATGACCGGCAATACCGTGCAACTCGGCCGCGCGGTGGCCCTTCACCATTGGGCCAATGCAGGATCGATCGGCACCGCAATCGGGTTGTTTTTCCTGGGATGTATCGGGGCAAGCCTGATCAAGCGTTTCCTGAGCTGGCCCTATTGGGGGCTGCTGATCATGGCGGCAATTCTGGCTGTGGTGAGTTTCATTCGCCTCGTCCCTGATCTGCGCCTGAGTGTGGAACTGCCGCTGATCGCGCTTGCTCTGGGCATACAGGGGGAAACTCTGGCGAAATTTGGCGGTGTCTCGCTCCAGACGATCGTCGTCACCAACAACATCGTCAAATTCTCCGAGGCCTTCACGGGACGCTATCTCCTGAAGTGGTTTAGCCTGGTCCGTCCGACCGACAAGCGCCCGGCGCTGAAGGAGGTCGCTCTGCCGGCCTGTTCCTGGGTGACTTATGTGCTTTCCGCCATGGTGGGGGCGACCATTGGCCAGGTTTCGAGCCTTGGTCTTCTGCTTCCCGTCGTGGTGCTCGTTCTGACCGTGATCGATCTCCATAGGGATCTCTGAACGGTGTACGCCTCCGCCCCTCCGGCGGGGGCTTTTCTAGCGCGGATCACGCTCCCAACCCGCCAGCGTGGCCTATTTCGACCCGGCCCAACCATGGAGTGACAATGCCCCCGATTACTGACAACACGGCAATGCACCGCTTCGAAATGACTCAGGACGGGGCAACAGCCTTTATCACCTATCTGTGGCATGGCACGGTGCTGGTGTTGCTGCACACCGAAGTCCCCGCGATCTTCAGGGGCAAGGGTATCGGGCGCGCCCTGGTCTGCGGCGTGCTGGAGCGGCTCGTCGAGGCGCAAAACGTGGTCGACATTCGATGCGCGTTCATACGCCATATCCTGCAAGAAAATCCGGCACTCGCGACACGCCTGACACGCGTCCGTTCCTCCTGACCTTGGATCCCTGCACTGGAGCAGGACCGCCCTGGTCAGCGGCACTGCTGTTGAGGATCTGGAAGTGATCGCGGTGATCACAACAAGTGTCAGACTTCAAATGATAAAAACGACGATGCTTTTACCTGATATGGGGGGGCCATTCCGGGACTAACCTGGACAATAAAAAAGAAGAAGGTAAGGCCCTGTGCGAGAGCGGATTAGTTTGGCCGTCCGGATCCCCCTGATAGCAGCCGGGCTCGGCTTTGCGATTTCCCTGCCTGTTCCTGCCTTCGCCGCGAGCGATGACGAAGAGCTTACGCTCATCCGGGACCAGATACGCGCCCTCGAAAAACGGGTCATCGCCATCGAGCAGCGCAGACAGACACGCAATGGCATCAAGAAGAGCGGCAAAATCCTGCGCCAAACGGGGCATGGCAACACTCCAGATCTCGCCACCGCGACATCTGTGGGCTCGCCCCCTTCTGCCGGTCAGCCTTTCAGCGCTCCCGCGACGGGACTGGCCTCCGCATCGCATACCGGTGTCCCGGCGTCGTCCCGGAGCAAGGGTAACTTCGCGCATAAGGGGCAGCATGGCGGGTCCGACGTCCAACTGGCCGATAATCGATCGGCGAGCGAGGCTGGGCAGAACAGACCCTCATCCATCGATCTGAGTTCCTCGAGCCCGCTTGCCATTACCCAGACCTCGGTCGATCGCCTGCCGCCAATTTTCAGCATCGGGGATATTTCGGTGCGTCTGAGCGGATTTGTGGATCTGTCCAATGTCTGGCGAGACTCAACCGTGACCAGTGGCCCCGCCACGGCATGGAATACCTTCCCGTATGCCAATAGTCCCAATCATGGTCTGAGCGAGGAGCGTCTCTCGGCGCAGTTGACCCGCCTTTCCACGCTGCTTGAAGCCAACCCCACGCGGGATATCCGTCTGCAAGCCTATATCGAGTCCGATTTCGGAGGCTCGGCCGGCACGACCAACTCGGTGCAGGTAAGCGGATATACGCCCAGATTGAGACAGGGTTATTTCACCTTCACCAAGAAGGATTGGGGCTTTCACGTGCTCATGGGTCAGGCATGGAGCCTAGCCACAAATTATCAGAAGGGCATGCAGCCCAGAAACGAGCAGCTCCCGGCGGTGGTCGATAACAACCAGATACCCGGCATCACCTATACCCGCGTTCCCCAGATCCGGATTGGCAAGGACTGGAACCAGAAATACTGGCTGGCCCTGTCCGTGGAAGACCCTCAGGCCACGGTCGCCTATTCATCCGATATCGCCTCGGGAGGCCGGCTTCCGGCCCTTGCGGGATACGAGGAAGGGCCACGCGTTTTCTACAGCAATCCCGGTGGCCTGCTGCTGAACCCCAATACGCAATACAGCGATAATCCGGTCCCTGATATGGTGGTCAAGGGCGCTGTGGACACGTCTTTAGGGCATTATGAGGTATTTGGTCTTGGCCGCTGGTTCCGCTCCGTCGTCCAATCACCGGACTCCGTCGGCAGCCACAAGGAAACCAAATTCGGTGGCGGCGTCGGCGCAGGCGTCACGGCGCCCTTCTTCACGCCGGACTTGCAGATTACAGGCAATATTATCGCCGGTCAGGGTATTGGACGCTACGGAGCCTCGCAGTTGCCCGACGCAACGTTCAACGGACGCGGCGCCCTGTCCCCCATCCCACAGATCCGCGGTGCTTTGGGCTTCATCGGACATCCTGATCCCTCCGTGCTCGTCTATCTCTATGGCGGTGTCGAGGCGAATACCCGTCGTTCCTATCTTGCTGGCGATGGTCGGCAATATGGCTATGGGGTGACCGACCAGAACCTCTCGGGATGCTCCGTCGCCTTTGGCACCTGCACAGCGCAAACCCGAACCCTCGCCTCCATGACGGCAGGCGGCTGGTGGCACTTCCTCGATGGCAGCTACGGCAGTCTGATGGGTGGCGTACAGTATACATACATCCGCAAATTTGCCTTCCGTGGCAATGACGGCAAAGGAAATTCCGTCTATCCCACCAGTTTCGGCAATACGGTGTATGCGACCTTCAGATATCTCCCGTTCCAGTAAAGGAAACCTCGACCTCATAATTCTCGCCCCCCGCATTACGTTACAATGGTAGAATGAAAGACATTCCGCTCGACTGTGCTCATTCTACAACATGACGGTTCTTTCCGAAGTCACGCCGTGCATTATCGGTTCTCAGCCATCCCTGTTCAGTACATGGAAAGGCGAAATCAGATATCAGGCAGATGAGGGGAAAAGAGGCGCATGAGACAATCGGACACGCAGACACGCCGGGGCAAGAGCCGTAGAAGGCGTGGCCTGCTGGCTGCGGCTTTTCTTTCCGGTTGCGCCTCGTCCGTTTCTCTCGCCCAGGCTCGTGCTCAGGACGGATATCGGGCGCGAGGCACCGGCCCTGCAAGCATGGTCGGCAACCCTGCCGGGCAGAGGGCTCAGGCCTCCTCCCGCCCTACCCCTGTCCGGAAAAAGAAAAGGGCCGCGACCACGACGACCAGCCGTAACGACAGGGCGACGGTCCTGACGACACAGGCCAGCGCACCGACCCTCCCGACCGAAACGATTTATGTGACCGGCACACGCCTGTCTCAGACTCGTCTGACCAATGTCATGGCAGGGTCCACCCTCGATGGCACTCAGATCCGACGCAGAGGCTATTACGATCTGGGGACGGCGCTGCTGCGCGAGAACCCGGCCGCCAGCGTGGGCGGCAATTCCCCCATGGGAACCCAGAACAGCTTTGGAGCGGGCCAGTCCTTCGTCAGTCTGCTTAATCTCGGGGCACAACGGACCCTCACCTTGGTGGATGGCATGCGCATGGCGGGCGGTGCGACAGCCTCGATTTACGGCGTGGCTCCCGGTTCACAGGTGGATGTCAGTATCCTGCCCAGCTCCCTGATCAAGACAGTCGATACCCGGCTTGGTGGCGCCGGGGCGGCCTATGGTGCCGATGCCGTCGGAGGCGTGATCAACTATACGCTGGACGACCATTACAAGGGCGTTTCGCTCGAGAGCCAGGGCAACTGGTCTCAGAAAATGGACGCGTCGGGTGAAAAGGTCGCATTCAAGGCGGGTACGGGCTTCGATCACGACCGGGGCGGGGTTGTTCTTGACGTGGAGTACCGCAATCAGGCCGGACTGACCTCGCGCGATCGCCCTGACGCCATGGGTGCCGATGCGGCCACTTATCATCGCGTGCCACTCGGACAGAGCGCCCCTTACACCTATGTTCTGGGCGCGGGCACGCGCTACATTCAGAATTCCGTCACCGGCATGCCACTTCTGACTGGCAGTTACGGCGACATGCCTGTTTATGGCGGGCTCTACGGCGCAACGCTTGGCGGTCAGGCAAATGCTGGCATTGCAGGGGCCAATGGCGCTCCGCTCCTGTTCAGCCGTGACGGCCAGTCACTCGTCTCTCTGGATAGCGGAAAATTGCTCAAAGGCGATAACACTTATGGCCTGGGCGGCAACGGGATTGCCCTGCGCGACTACATGCAGCTCATGACCCCCAACGACAAGCTGAATCTGACTCTTCTCAGCCATTACGACCTTACCGATCATCTTCATGCCAGCTGGCAGGGCTGGTATGGACGCAGCCACGCCGCCAATCAGGTCGGACAAGGGACATGGAGCACGACGAGCTTTGACGACGCCCTGACACCGAATGATGCAGGGCCGCGAAGCAGCAGCTATTTTCAGAACAGCGTGGTGACCGGCCCTCTGGCCCTGAGCACCGATAATCCTTTTCTCACCACCACCGAGCGCAGCACGATCAAGCAGGCTCTGGCCGAAAACGGCCTTCCCACGGATCGTTTTTATCTCAACCGCCTCAATCAGGATCTCGATCCGGGATATTACCGGACGTCACTCGATTTCTATCGTTTTGCAGGCGGGTTCAACGGTGACTTCCGCGCATTCAACCGCCGTTTCGACTGGAAGCTCCGTGGCGCATACATGCGCTATCACAACGTCACCACCCAGCCCTCCATCATCATTCCCAATCTGGTCAATGCCCTGAACGCCGTTACCAATGCGGATGGCACGATTTCCTGCGCAAGCGGGTATGAGAATGCGCCTATCGCGACGCGCAGCAGCGTTTGTGCGCCACTCAATCCCTTCGGCTACAACCAGATGACACCGGCAGCGCGTGACTATGTCACGGCGGATGCACGCTCAACCAACGTCAACGCCCAGCGTGACCTCCAGGCGGAGATCAGCTCAACGGTGCTGACGCTGCCAGCGGGCGATGCCAAATGGGATCTGGGCTACGAACACCGACGAGAGGCCTATCGCTTCGACCCCGGCACGTATTATCTCGGCTGGCAGCAACCCGACGGAACCACCCTGCCTTATGGCAGCAATTCTGTTCTCCCCGCGACCGGCGGGGCCTATCACACCCATGAAGCCTTCGGTGAACTGGATATTCCCGTCATATCGCCGGGTATGGCCGTGAAGGGGGTGTATCACCTGTCCCTTACGGCCAATGGCCGGCTGACCCATAACAGCATGACCGGCACATACTGGACCTATATGCTGGGCGGCTCGTGGTGGCCAATGCGGGATTTCGGTTTCAGCGGCAATTATGCCGTCTCCGTTCGCAATCCCTCTGTGGGCGAACTCTTTTCGCCACGCTCGCTCAGCTATGAAAGCGGGACCGATCCATGCTCGGATGTCGGTCTCGGTTCGGGTCCGAACCCCGCGACCCGTGCAGCCAATTGCGCCAAGGCCGGGATCGGTCGGAATTTCATATCTAATTTCAACTATTTCCCCGTCGAGGGAACAGCGGGGGGCAATTCCGCGCTTCGTAATGAGCGATCGAAGAGCTATACGGCGAGCCTCGAATTCAGACCTCATTTCGCCAGAGGCCTCGATGTGAAAGCGTCGTTCGTCGATGTCCGGATCGCGGATGCCATCACCTATCTCGGGGCGGCAGAGCTTCTAGCCGCGTGTTACGATTCCTCGACCTATCCCGATAACGCCTATTGTACGCATGTCAGTCGTGACGCAACCGGGCAGATCAGCGATTTCCAGTCCGGCTATTATAATATCGCGCGTTACGAGACGCAGGCGCTGCAGACAACGGCGGAATATGGAACGCCGCTTACACGTTTTGGCCTAAGCGAGTCCTGGGGACTGGTCGATCTGCAGGGTAACTACGTTCATTATTTCAAGAGCGAGCAGGATTATCTGGGCAGCAGCTATCTTCTGGCGGGACGCATAGCCTCACCCAAGGACAACATGACCCTGAACGCCACATGGCAAAGCGGGGCACTCAGCGCGCAATGGCAGACACTCTGGTACGGGCCCAGTGTCTTCATGCAGCAGGTGCCGGATAACCGCTATCAGGGCAACAAGCGCCCCGCCTTTGCCTATTTCAATCTCTCTGTCGGATATGAGATCACCCGTAATCTCTCGGCGGGCTTCGTCGTCAATAATATTACCGATGCCCTGCCACGGGATTCCGGAATTTATGATCCGGCGCGTTATTACGAGGCTCTGATCGGACGCAATTTCCAGATGCGTGTGGGCGCTCACTTCTGACGCGCCCTTTTCGAAAGAACCGAGCGCGGAGGGACTTGCAGACGCTTCTCTCTGCAGACAACCGCAAGACGGGATTTCCGGACGGACGCCTGCGGCCTCGCTCATGAAGAGGGTGTGCTACAGGAGCCGGTCCGTCTCATCGGGAGCGCTTCCTGCCGGCGCGGTGGAACAGGAGCGACAGCATCCAGGCCAGTAGAAATAACCCGATTACGATGAAACCGATCTGATTAAAACTGTCGCTCACTGCCGATACAGCCTGCCAGAAGCGCCCCTGGAACCCGATCTGATCCCCCAGCAGCTTGAGCGTCTCGATACTTCCAATCCCGACCGCCACGATGACAGAAATCAGCGTGATGATGATATTGTAGCGGAGCTTGCGCAAGGGATCGACAAAAGCCCAACGATAGGCCCCCAGCATCAGCACACCGTCAGCCGTATCAATCAGCGCCATACCGGCAGCGAACAAGGCCGGAAAGATCATGATGGCCGCGACAGAAACGCCCCGGCTCGCCTGGGATGCCGAAAGTCCGAGCAGGGAAACCTCGGTCGCCGTGTCAAATCCGAGCCCAAACAGAAACCCCAATAACACCATATGCCAGCTACGCGAGACGAGGCGAAACAGCGGATAGAGCAGACGCGACAGGAGGCCGCCCTTGCTCATGAGGGCATCGATATCGACTTCCTCGACCGCGCCCCCGGCCCTGACGTGCCGCCAGGCCCGCCACGCACCGCGGAGCACGATGAAATTGGTGATGGCCAGCGCAAAGAGGAAACCCGCTGACACAAGCGTGCTCGCCACGCCACCAATATCGCGCCAGGCGCCGAAACGATCCTGCATGGCCTGGGACAACAGAGCCGTTCCCAGCGCGGCCAGCACCACGATCATCGAATGGCCGATGGCAAACCAGAACCCGGTCAGCAGAGGTTGCCGCCCCATCTGAATGAATTTTCGGGTCACATTATCGATGGAGGCGATATGGTCGGCATCGACCGCATGACGTAATCCGAACCCATAGGCCAGGAGTGCATTCCCAAGCAGCAGCGGCCTGTCATGGAACATGATGAACGTCCATATCCAGAGCGCCATATTGGCCAGGAGCAATCCGGCACCGAGCAGGCTGACACGCAGCCTCAGGCTGCGCGTGGGCTGGGCGATGAGGTCAGCTTGCATGACCCCTCCCCGATCGCTTGATGTCACCCTGGGCTTTGAACAGAAGTGGAACGGGTGGGGCTGGTCGGCTCACGCGCTTTTTCTCCCTCTGGCGGATCGTCCCGTCCGGCCTGACAGTCTGATGGGACGAAGGCAGGTCTCCTGGCTCGCGGTTCATCGCTTTTCCGCCCCTTCCCAGGTGCAGGCACCCAGTGGTTTGTGCGGAAAAACTCGCCGCTCACAGTTGCGGGGACAGCTGCCGCCTCGAACCCGATCCCATGACGATCAGCCAGTCCGTTCGGCATTCCCTATTCACTTGCTCGCGCAAGACCTTCGACCCCTCGGTCGTAGCCGCTCCCGCCCCCGCAAGCCAAGCCTCTTTTGACCTTACGCCTGGGTCTTTTTCGCGGCTAACGTTGCCCCCTCCGCTTGTCCGGACGCGACCGGCGATCAGCCCCAGATGCAGCGCCTCCACCGGACCGGCGGCTCATGGGCAGATGATTTTCGACGAAACCATGAGCCGGTTCAGGTTTTCTGAAACCGTGACACCGGCCCGGTTACGCATCGGGTGCATGAAAAGACAGGAGCAGAAGACGATGAGTCTCTACCGTACGATCAACCCCGCCACGGGCAAGACCGAGCGCGAATTCGAGCTTCATACCAAGGCGCAGGCTTTCGAGAAGCTTGAAGCCGCCCATGATTTTTACCAGCGTGACTGGCGCCATCGCAGCTTTGCGGAGCGCAGAGCAATCATCAGCAAAGCCGCGCAGATCCTCGAGCAGAGCAAGGAAAAATATGCCCGTCTGATCTCGATCGAGATGGGTAAGGTCCTACCCGAGGCGATTGCCGAAACCGAGCTCTCGGCCAAAATCCTGGCCTACTATGCCGAAAATGCCGAAGACTTCCTCGCGCCACGGGAGATCAAGGTGAGCGAGGGGCGCGCAACAGTGTTGAGCCAATCTCTCGGTGTCATCTACTGCGTGGAGCCGTGGAACTTCCCCTATTATCAGCTCGCCCGGGTGGCAGGCCCCAATTTGATGGCAGGCAATGTCGTGCTGGCAAAGCATGCCCCTGGCGTGCCGCAATGCGCCCTCGCCTTCGAATCCCTGTTCCTTGAAGCTGGCGCCCCCAAGGGTGCCTGGACCAATCTCTTCATCGATAACGACGTCTCCGAGGAACTGATCGCCCGCCCGGAGGTACGCGGCGTTGCCCTCACAGGCAGTGAGCGCGCTGGCAGTGCGGTGGCTGCGCAGGCAGGCAAGGCCCTGAAGAAAACGACACTCGAACTCGGAGGGTCTGACCCGTTCATCGTGCTCGATGATGCCAATCTCGACGAGGTTATTCCCCGTGCCGTCGCCGGGCGCATGTCCAATAACGGTCAGGTCTGCACCGCTGCCAAGCGCATGATCGTTCACGAATCCCTTGCCGATGATTTCGTGCGTCGCCTGTCCGATGCCCTAACCGATTTCCGCTACGGCGATCCGCTCGAGCAAGGGGTGACCCACGGCCCCATGAGCAGCGAAAACGCCATGAAGCTGGCCATCAGTCAGGTCGAGAAGGCCGTGCAGCACGGCGCTACGCTCGTCACCGGCGGCAAGAAACTCGATCGCGAAGGGTTTTTCATGCAAGCTGGCCTCCTGACCGGCGTGACCAAGGACAATCCGATCTTTTACGAAGAGATCTTCGGTCCGGCCGCCATCGTCTACGCGGTGTCAGACGACGACGCCGCTGTCGCCCTGGCTAATGATTCACCCTTCGGTCTGGGCGGATCGGTCCATACCAGCGACATCGAGCGTGGCCGCAAGCTGGCAGAGCGCATTGAAACCGGCATGGTATTCATCAACGATATCACCGGCACAGCCCCCGAACTCCCCTTCGGCGGCGTCAAGAACTCAGGCTATGGCCGTGAACTCTCCTCGAATGGCATCGAGGAATTCGTCAATCACAAGCTGATCCGCTCAGCCTGATTGCGCTGCTCAGGATATCAGGGCTCAGTCCCTGATATCCTTTGCCATGCAACCTTACCTCACGTTTTCGCGATGACTACAGGTTCGTGCCCTGCTCAGGCAGCGTGCCCCCTCGTGCTGGATGTCCCCTATGACAAATTTCGCGAAGCCCCCTTTCGATACCCCCCTTCAGGATCGAATTCCCGGTCAGACAGCTGCCATGACACCCAAGCCCGACCATGGCGAAACCAGCTATGAGGGCTCGGGGCGCCTTACGGGTAAAGTTGCCCTGATCACCGGGGGCGATTCCGGCATCGGTCGTGCTGTGGCGATTGGCTATGCCCGCGAGGGTGCCGATATCGCTCTCTCCTATCTGGAAGAGGAAGAAGCGGACGCTCAGGAAACTGCAGCCTGGATCGAAAAGGCGGGGCGCAAAGCGCTGCTCCTCCCCGGCGATCTGAAATCCCGCGAAGTATGCCGCACCATTATTGAGAAAACCATCCAGACCTTCGGCAAGCTCGATATTCTGGTCAATAATGCAGCTTTCCAGATCGAACGCCTCGCACTCGATGACATCTCCGAAGACGAATGGGATGACACCTTCGCTACCAATATTGGCGCCAGTTTCCGCCTGACCCGTAATGCCCTGCCCCATCTCAAAAGCGGGGCCTCGCTCATCCACACGATCTCGGTCAATGCCGACAGCCCCAAACCGCGCCTGCTCGCTTATTCCGCTACCAAGGCCGCGATCCAGAATTTCAGCGGCGGCCTTGCACAGCTTCTGGGCGAGAAAGGCATCCGTTCCAACACTGTCGCCCCCGGCCCGATCTGGACACCGCTCATCCCTGCAACAATGCATGGTGACCATGTCCATGTTTTCGGCGAAGACACCCCATTAGGCCGCCCTGGCCAGCCAGTCGAACTTATCGCGCCCTATGTAATGCTGGCGAGCGACGAAGCCAGCTATATCTCCGGCGCAACCATCGCTGTGACAGGCGGTACACCCGTCATCTGAGGGGGGAGAGGGCATGGGGCTTCGCCCCAAACCCCACCAAAGGACAGTCGTCCTTTGGAAACCTGTTTGCGAAAAAGGGATGAAAGGGGCGAGCCCCTTTCCGGGGAGCGGGGCAGAGCCCCGCAGAGCGCTCTCCCGAAGAAACCTCTCCGCCATGGGGCTCCATCACGGTGCCCGTTGGAATATATTCGTCTTGAGAGACTCCCTCCCTGTCAGCGGTGGCCGTTCGTGAGTTCGTTCGCCAGACTTTCCTCGTTGTAGACGAGTTTGAGGGCCGTGATGATGGCGCTCGTATCGGTAGCGACGGCGCGGTTATTGCTAATGTCGTAGTAGAGGTCACCCGCGAGGCTCGGCAGGTTGCCGTCGAAAATGAGTCCGACCGCCTTGCCCTCACGGTTCAGCACCGGTGAGCCTGAATTGCCGCCGACGATATCGTTGGTGGAGACGAAATCAAGATGGGTCGACAGGGGAAGGCGCGCCTTCGCGTCGAGCCAGCGTTTGGGCAGAGCAAAAGGCTCTGCCCCTGTCGCGTGACCGTACATGCCTGCGAAATCGGTGAAGGGCGCAACATCGACGCCATTCTTGCGCCAGCCTTTGACCGTGCCATAGGACAGGCGTGGCGAGAATGTCGCGTCAGGATAAAGAGCATCCAGACGCCCCTCGGCCTTGGCCTGAGCGAAACGCGCGCGGGCGATATCGCCCTGCGCCTTGTGCAAGGGGGCAGAAACGTCGTCGCGCATCTTGTCATGCAGCGTCGTGTAGCTGGGGTAGATCCGGCGCGCGAACACGATGAGAGGATCGGTAGAGGCTTCGATCGCCTTGAGACCGCCCTTCCAGAGAGCCAACCGCGCAGCCGGGTCAGAAAGCTTTGTACCCTTGATCAGACTTGCCGCCAGGGCATCGGGGGCTTCTTTGCCAAGAGTAAGACGAACCAACGGATCATCCGCTCCGGCAATCTGGCGCAGGCTGGTCAGGCTGAGCGCAAGAGAGGCAGTTTCGAGGTCCGGGTAGAAAGGTTCTTTGGCAGCGAGAGCCGTTTCTATTTCTCCGAGCTGGGCGTCATGATACCCCGCATGGCGCTTGGCATCGGGCTTCTCACGCTCATGCGCCCCCTCTACCAGTGTCATGACGTCATCGAGGAACCCGCGAAACACCATGCCGATGGCGAGATTGCGCGAAAAGAGATCTTTCTCGAGCGCGATGGCCTTGTCGACGGTCCTGAAAGGCTGGCCGTAGGCCGCGCGCCGTGCTGGATCGGCGTCAATCCAGGCTTGGAGCGCGGCATCTTCCTTCACACGGCGCGAGACGATATCGCCTGATTGCAGGGCAGCCTGGGTGCCGGAATAGGATTTGATCCCGTTCTGGATGGAGAACAGCGCGTCCTCAGCCTGTTTCTCGTGTTCCGCGCTCTCGCGACTATACTGCCAGAGCATCCCCTCGCGCAGGGTCAGGGCAGAGATGATGGCCGGGTTGGCGACATCCCGCTGGAAGGCGAGAGCAGAAGCGGGAAGACCGCGCTGCGTGCGCCCCGGATTGCCCGAGGTGAAGACCAGATCATCGGCTTTGGGGCCATTGGGGTCGAATTGCAGGAACGGTGTATGGACCGGCTTGCCGCCCTCATAGACGCGCAACATCGACAAATCGATATCATAGCGAGGGTAGTCGAAATTATCCGGGTCCCCGCCGAAAAAGGCGATCCCCTGCTCGGGGGCCATCACGACGCGTACGTCCTTGTAACGGCGATACCGGTAGAGCGCAGTCTGGCCACCATGGTAGAGCGGCACCATGTCGCAACGCCAGTGTTCGTCATCACCACCGATGCAGTCTTTGGTGAGCTTGCTCTCCACTTCCTGCAAGGCTGCCGAATAGGCAGCGCCCTGCTTGCCCTTGGTGGCCTCGGCGACAGGGGCGGAGACATCCTTCATGGTGTCCAGACGGTCGAGCTCCATACCGGGGCACTGACGCTCATCAGCGAGCTCCTTGGTGTAAAACCCATCGCGGAAATAATCATGACCCTTGTCCGACAAGGCAGCCAGGCAGGAATTGGCGCAGTGATGATTGGTCATCACCAGACCGTCGCCCGATACGAAGGACGCAGAGCAGCCTTCGGCCAGACGAGCCGAAGATTGCACGACATGCTGGATCCAGCGTGCATTCGGGGTAAAACCATATCCCTTCTGCAGGGCAGCCTTCGGCAGATGGTCGAAGGTCCACATGCCTTCATCGGCATGGGCGGTACTGGCAAAGGCAAACGCGCCAAGCAGCGCTGAAGAGAGCAGGAGGGAAGACCGGGCTTGGGACATGGGCAGGATCTCGTCTCGATTATGATATAATGTATCAATCCATAAGATGGCTGAATATGCAAATTCGAAACGGGAGCAATCCGGGATCGGATCATTACGATAAAGCTATGGAAACATCACTTCGGAATCGCCGACAGTGCACGTATCATGTGATCGGCTCTGCTGGTTCGCCGCGCCCCGGGACAACGCAAAACCTTTCAGGCACGGCACCCCGGACCGATCGTAACCGATGACAGTTTGATGACACTCCCTAAAATCCCCAGGACATCTCGTCACGGCCGAACAAGGGGCAGCATGCGTCCTTCATCCTCATAAAAAGATTTTTACTAAGTAGTTACGCATCGTTTCGTATGATCGAGGCCCATTGGCTCTGAACGATTAACGGTAATCGATGCCTCGAGAAACGCTCCCGGACGAATGCAATACACAAGAAGCACATTGTCACTAACTTTAGTATCATTTCATGAACTTAGGATAAGCGGTATTTTTCTAGAAGTTATTATAGTATTGTTACTTAACTGTCGATTTGAGATATCTCCCTGTCAGTGTCGTTCATACGCCAGAGAAGCACTTGAAATACTGAAACAAGAAACAGAAATGTTACGACATATTGCCATAAAAGCTTAACTTTACTCCGACCCGCTCGGTAACGCTTTTGCGACGCGTTACATCAAGACACGTGTCGGAGAGACTGGTGAAAAGACTTGCCCTGTTCCTCGTTGCAACGACTGCCTGCACGCCTTTCGTGAGCCGCGCTGCCGATGCCGCAAGCGCCGCCGAGGCGCAGGAAGTCGCGCAGAAAAAAGCTGACAAGACCACTGCCCTGACGAAGAAGAACAAATTCGTCAAAGGCTCGGATGACGCCGAGCAGGTGGTCGTGACCGGTACGCGTGAGAGTCATGTAAAGGCCCGCCAGAGCATCAGCCCCGTTGTGGTCATCTCGTCCAAAACGCTGGAACGCTCAGGCGAATTGAACGTGGCCAATGCGCTCACACGCACCTATCCATCGATCACCATGAGCGCCCGCGGATCGAACACCAATTCTCTGGTGTCGTCCATCCAGATGCGCGGCCTTGGGCCGAACGAGACGCTGGTTCTGGTCGATGGCAAGCGCCGTCACTCGACCGCCAATATCGTGCAGAAGCCTGGTCCCCAGTTTGCCTCCTCGGGCGTCGATCTGAACATGCTGGCTGGCAACATGATCGACCATATCGAAGTGCTCGAAGATGGTGCTGCCGCCATGTATGGTTCTGACGCCATCGCCGGTGTGGTAAACATTATCACCAAGGAAAAGGATCACGGGCTGACGCTCAGCGGTCAGGGTGGTGCGAATTCCTATCTTGGCAGTGGCGAACAATATCAGCTGGACGCCGATGGCGGATTCAAGCTCGGCAAGGACGGCTATGTGCATCTGGGTGCCCAGTTCTATCAGACGCAGCATGCCATTGCGTGGGGGCCGGATCATGCTCTGCTCGGCTACTGGCCTGCCGGTGCCGATACCAAGAATTACTTCGTGGGCGTCAAGCCTGGTTCCGAGAGCTGGCGCGGTCGCAAGACCGATTATCTGAGCACGCCGAAGGAGACGCGCGAGACCTTTGCGCTCAATTTCGGCAAGCCGCTTGCGGCTGGCATCGAGCTCTACGGACAGGCCACGCTCGGCTATCGCCATGCTGAAATGCGCGCTTATAAATATCCCTATATCGTGCCTGCAGCAGGCATCAGCGAACTCCGCCCCATTACGGGCGATGACGAACTTGATTACGCTGCAGAACTGGGCCTCAAGGGCGAGAACCTGTTCGGTTTCGACTGGAATCTCTCGACCGTGTATGGCGGTGATAATTCCCGCATCAGCATCCGCGACGTCGTCAATCTGGGCGAACTCGCCCGTACAGGATACTCTCCCAGCAAATTCTGGGACTACACCCAGAAAAACACGCAATGGACCAATAATCTCGATCTGCGTCGCGGGTTCAAAATCTGGTCCATGCCGGTCAGCCTCGCCTTTGGCGGCGAGCATCGTCTGGACTCCTATCAGATCATCTCGGGCAATCCGGAATCCTATCTCGATGGTGGTCCGGTAGAGCATGCCGGTATTCCGCCGCAATCGGCTGGCACATGGTATCGCAACATCTACTCAGCCTATGTGGACGCGACCTTCCGCCCCACACGCAAGCTCTCCATCGATGTGGCAGGCCGCTATGAATATTACACTGACACCGACAACACCGAAAACGGCAAGCTTTCCGCGCGCTATGACTTCACCAATCGTTTTGCGCTGCGCGGCACCATCGCCAACGGGTTCCGTGCGCCGACGCTGCAGGAATCCCATTTCAGCCGTCTGAACATCTTCGCCGGTACGGGCAGTGTCGGCGGCCAGTTGCCAGTTGAATCGGCAGCCGCCCGCTCGCTGGGTGCTCAGGGCCTGAAGCCTGAACGTTCGGTCAATGCCAGTGCGGGCTTCACCATGGAGCCGGTGCGTGGTCTGCATGTCGAGGCCGATGTGTACCAGATCAATCTGCGTGACCGGATCGTTCAGGGTGGCACGGTACGCGGAGCGCAGGCGCTGGACGCCATCCGCTCCTTTGGCTTCGATGTCTCCCCCACGGCCACCAATGCGGCAGCCTCCTCAGCCTACTTCCTGTCGAACGGGGCCAGCACGCGCACACAGGGGCTGGATATCAAGGCCGATTATCTGGTGCATATGCACCAATACGGCAATCTGGCACTGATGGCGGCCTTCAACCTCAACCGCACGCGTCTGCATCACAACGGCATCTCGACCATCGGCAAGCCATTGCTGAACGAGCAGACCATCGCCTACATCACCACCGCGACACCGCGCAGCAAGATCATCCTCAATGCCCTGTGGACGATCGGCAAATGGGATGTGAATATCCGCCAGAGCCGCTATGGTGAAACCACCAATATGATGACCTATCAGGATTGGACCCCGGCCTCCGCCACATGCGCCAGTGGCGGTGCCCTGCGCTATTCCAATTCCTGCTTCGGCCAGTTCAAGAATACCCCGCGCTGGCTGACCGATCTGGAGATCGGCTACAAGATCACCTCGCGCGTCCATGCCTCCATCGGTGTGAACAACGTGTTCAATGTTCGCCCCCGTCGTCTTCCGGGCAATCTCGTCCCGGCGGGTGGCTCGATGTATGATCAGTTTTCCAACCAGGTACCCTTTACCGGTGGCTATTATTTCGGTCGTGTCAGCGCCAGCCTCTGAAACGGGTGACAGGACAGGTGAAAAGCCGGGAGCGGAGACGCTTCCGGCTTTTTGTCGTTCTTTGTCGTTCAAGGTCGAGGCTTTCTCGATACGAAACACGCTTCTCGACCCGTTCTGCCCGATTGCGCGCCCTGCCAGCGCCAGGATCGTGCGAAAACAATGCAAGACAGCCGTACCTGCGCGAGTACCGAGTCAGCGGACCGCCATGATCGCCTGATACAGGGCGCCTGCCTGGCAGGACAATTGACAGCGTCTTGCGTTCTCCCGATCCTTCGCGCCGGCAGAGCATTCTGCCCGACAGACACGAAGCGCGCGTCTCCGGCGAGACCGGGACCGCCAGAAAAGGAGACATGCCTTGTTCAGTCACATCACGATCGGCAGCAACAACCTTGAAGCCTCGAAGGCATTTTACGATGCCACGCTCGGCGCACTGGGCTGTCCGCCGGGAGCGATCGCGCCTCAGAACCGCCTTTTCTATACGCATGACGGCGGCCGACTCATGATCACCACCCCCTTGAATGGCGAGAAAGCGACTGGCGCGAATGGCGGCACGATCGGCTTCAAGGCGCCCTCACCCGAGGCGGTCGACGCCTGGCACAAGGCTGGCGTGGCCCATGGTGGCACCGCCATTGAAAACCCGCCCGGCCCGCGCGACTCTGCCATCGGCACGCTCTATCTGGCCTATCTGCGTGATCCGTCGGGCAACAAGCTCTGCGCCCTCTATCACATGGGCTGATCGCCTGTATTCAGCGTCTCGGGCCCATCCTCGTCGCTGAAGAACCGGGCGTAAAGCAGGGGCAGAACGAGAAGCGTCAGAAGGGTTGAGGTCATCAACCCTCCAATCACCACCGTAGCGAGGGGACGCTCGACCTCTGCCCCCGCACTGCCCGAAAACGCCATGGGGAAGAAACCGAGACTGGCTACTGAAGCCGTTGCCAGTACCGGCCTGAAGCGTGACCGTGCTGCGGCGAAGGCCGCCTCGGCCGCGGCAAGGCCTGCCTCTCGATAGGTCCGGATCTGGCTTACCAGCACAACGCCATTCAGAATGGCGACACCGAAAAGCGCGATGAACCCGATCCCCGCCGCGATGCTGAACGGCAAACCGCGCAGAGCGAGAGCGAAAACGCCCCCCGTTGCAGCAACGGGCAGATTGATGAACACCAGAAGGGCCGCGCGCGGTGACCCCAGTGCCAGAACGAGAAACATGAAGATCAGCACGAGCGCGATGGGCACCACGCGTGTCAGGCGGTTCATGGCAGAGTCGAGATTGCGAAACTGCCCCGCCCAGGCGAGGCGATACCCCGAAGGCAGGGTCATTTCCCGCGCGACCTTCTCCTGCGCGGCTGTTACGAAAGAGCGCACATCGCGCCCGCGCACATTGGCCTGGACGATCACACGCCTGCGCAGGCTGTCGCGATCGATACGCGCCGTGCCCTGATCAAGCGCGATATGGGTGACATCCTTGAGCAGCACCCAGCCTGTCCCGTCTTCACGCCGAACCTGCAACCCGCCCAGGCGCGCGATTGAGGAGGTTGCCTCTTCGCGAAATCGGATCTGGGTCGGTATGAGCGCATTATCGACAATCACCGGGCGGCCGATATGCCCGCCCACCGCTTCGATGGTTCCCAGGATTGCGGGCACGCTCACGCCCAGTCGCGCGGCAGCATCACGATTGATGTCCATATGCAGGTAAGGCACAGACCCCTCGCCCTGCTGGGCAACATCGGCGGCCCCAGGCACGGAAGCGATCACGCCCACAAGCTTCGCGCCGAGCCGATCGAGCATCGCCAGATCATCGCCGTAAATCGAGATGGCAAGCTGCGTCCGCACACCGGAAAGCAGATCATCCATGCGCATCTCGATCGGCTGCGTGAAGGAATAGGCTGAATCGGGCAGTTCATGGCTCAGCTTATCGCTCATGGCCCTGACGAGCCGGGCCTGCGTCATGCCCGGCCGCCAGTCCCGACGAGGCTTGAGAAACACGAAACTATCCGTTTCGTTCGTCCCCATGGGATCGGTCGGAATCGCAGCAGTGCCCGTATTGCTCACCACCGTCGCGACTTCAGGGAAACTGCGCAACAGGCGCTCTTCTTCCGTGACCGATGCCAGAACGGTAGGCAGAGAGGCGCTCGGCAGGCGCATGGCATTGACCACCAGCGCGCCCTCTTCGAGCTGGGGCACGAATTCGCCGCCGAGCCGCGAGGCCAGCACGAGGGCGAGCAGGAAGATGCAGGCTGTGCCCATGAAAACGCTACGGGTATGCGCAGCGCACCAATCAAGGGCAGGCTCGTAACGCCGCCTGAGAAGCTGGACGAAACGCGTTTCGCGATCCTGCGGCGCATTGCGCATCAGAAGCGCGGACAGGACCGGCACGACGATAAAGCCGTAAACGAGCGAGGTCAGCAGTCCCATGATGATGGTCTGCGCCATTGGCCTGAACATCCGCCCCTCAACACCCTGAAGGGTGAGAATGGGCAGGTAGACCATGATGATCACAAAGATGGCGAAGGTGACAGGGCGCAGCACGACGCGCACCGTATGAACCGCCAGAGTCTCCAGTCGCTCGTCAACGTCCCCTCCCACACCGGCGCTGACACGCGCATTGGCACGTTCGACCATGAGATGCTCGACAACCACGAGTGAGCCATCGACGATCATGCCGAAATCGATCGCGCCAAGGCTCAGCAGATTGGCCGATATGCCGAACACACGCATGCCGACGAATGCCATGACCAGTGAAACGGGGATGACCGAGATGATCACCAGAGCGGCGCGCCAGTTCCCGAGAACCACCAGAAGTGTCACGAACACCAGGATGGCTCCGAGTATGAGGTTTTCCTTGATGGTGTGAATCGTTTCGTCAGTCAGGGTGGCCCGACTGTAAAATGGCCTGAGCGTCACGCCGGGCGGCAGGGTCTGGTTGATGGCGGGAAGCGCCTTGTTGATGGCAGCAAGGGTCGCGTTCGAGCTCGCTCCTTTCTGCATGAGCACGACGCCATTGACGATCTCGCCCTTGCCATCACGCGTGACGGCACCGAGGCGCAACCGCGCGCCCAGCGCGACGCTGCCCAGATCACGCAGCCTGACCGCCACACCATTACCCGTCATCTTGACCGGGATCGCGGCGAAATCGGCCAGTGAACCAACCATGGCGCGCCCCACCACCACCTGCTGCTCGGCCTGGTGGCTGATCCATCCCCCCCCTGAAGACGCGTTATTGCTGTCGATCGCGGTCGAGATCTGGCTGAGCGACACGTCATGCGCGCGCATACGCGCCGGGTCGAGCGTGAGCGTATAGGTCTCCTCTGCGCCTCCATTGACATTCACATCGGCCACACCCGGCACAAGGCGCAGTTGTGGTGCCACGGTCCAGGTCATGAGGCGATTGAGGGCGATGGGCGAATAACGCCGGCCTCCAGCGATCTCGATCTGCACGATCTCGCCCATGCCCGTTGCGAGCGGCCCCATCGAGACACTGACCGGGGCGGTGATGGACTCACGGGCCTTTTGCAGACGTTCCGTCACCCGGGTGCGGTCGAGATCCAGATCGGAATGATCGTCGAATTGCAGATAGACAACCGAAACGCCGGTCCGGGACACGGAGCGCAGATCAATCAGATCAGGCAGCCCGGTCAGGCTGGCTTCCAGCGGGAAGGTGATCTGCTTCTCGACCTCTTCGGTGGCCAGACCGGGAGAAGTGACCGAAACGAGCACTTGCTGCGGCGAGATATCGGGCACGGGTTCGACCGGCAGATCCGGCACGACGAACAGCCCCGCCAGAACGAGAAACACGCACAGGCCCAAAACCGCCAACTTGTTGGCTTGCAGGAAATCCCACATGGCGGCGTCAGTCCGCCGTCATTGAGGAGAGCAACGCCATCGATTTGAGCGCAAAGCTCCCCTGCTCCACAACGACCTGTCCCCCCTTCAACGCTCCGCTGATAGCGGCATGATCGTCATCCTGGACGTGAATCTGCACAGAAACCGGGGTGAAGTGCGTGGGGTCCTTGCGGAGAAAGACCACGTCCTCGCCATTGATCTGCTGTAGTGCCCCGACAGGCACGACGAGACCGGGCGTACCCTCTCCGGTCTGGAAAGCAGCATCGAGCATCATGCCGGGGCGAAGAGAGACAGGCGGGTGATCGAGCACACAAACCACACGCACAAGCCCGGTTGCCGGGTCTGCCAGACCGGCAATCGTGCTTATATGGGCTGCCAGCACGACACCGGATTTTTGCCCTGCAAGGCGGAATTCGGCCGCGCCCCCCGGTGCGAGGCCGGATGCGTCTTCCGGCGAGAGATCAGCGACGAGCCATAGACGCGAGAGATCAACAACCGTCACGAGATTATCACCCGCGCTGATATCGGCCGCGACTGAAGTCCTGACCGCCTGCACCACCCCCTTGACGGGGCTGATGAGGTCCGAAGCCTCATCCTGGACGATCCGCTCGGTCACCGAGGTGAATTCTTCCGTCTGCCTATGCTCAAGCGTCGCCAGATCAGCTTTGCGCGCCGTCACCAGACCGCGCTGCTGCTCGAGCACCATGCGGCGACGTTCAAGCTCGCCGCGTGAGACGGCGCTCCCTGCGAGTGCCAGACCACGCTTGTAGAGCAGGTCAGCCTCGGTTTCCCCCGCGCGTGCCGAGGCCAGAGCTGCCTCGACCTGTTCACGCTGCAGCTGCAATTCGTGCAAGGAGTGATCGGTATAGGAAATGAGCGCCTGCCCCTGGATGACGGGCTCGCCCGGCGTCACATGCACCGCCGTCACCTTGCCCGATCCGGCAGAATGGATATCGATCACCCGGCTCGTATCGGCGTCCACGCGCGCCATGGCCTGTACCTGGGCAAACACCCTGCCCTGACGCAACGCAACAAGCGTGACATGCTCGTTGCGTTGGGCTTCATCGGACAGGACATAATCATGACGCCAGGGCTCGGCTGCCCTGACCGGCGCCGAGGAAAAGCCAAACCCCGCAGCAAAGGCCAAAGCCAGGATCGCGCAACGCATTGAGGGAGAGCCCATCGCCATTCCCCGTCCCTGTCAGAGATATTTCACGAGACGGGCAAATTCCTGCATGGCAGAATCGCGACTGACCCCGCCATCCTCGAGCGCTTCGACGATACAATGCTCGACATGATCCTGGATAAGGCTGCGCTTGGCATTGCGCAGCGTGTTTTCCACCGCCTGGATCTGCTGCGCCAGATCAGCGCAGCTTCGCTCGGCCTCGATCATGTCGAGAATGGTCGCGAGATGACCATGAGCCTGTTTCAGGCGGTGGGTGATCTTCTTGTGATTCGGTGCGCTCATATACCCCCTATACCCTAGGGGGTAGGGTATAGGAAAGCACTCTCAGCCAATCGTCTCGACGACGACGATCTCGGAATCCTGCTCGGCATGGATGATGAGAGTGCGTTCGTCGCGTATGGCGGCGCCATCTCGCTTGTGCAGCATCAGATCACGCAGACGAGCCGCGCCTGAGGCAAGGACGACATAGCCAGACCAGCCAGGCGCGAGTTCCCACTGCACAGCGCTTCCGGCGCGCAGCGTAGCGGCCTTGACCCGTGCCGTGGCATTGATCCTGAGGGCGTCCTCGTCGCCCTCCACGCCAGAGGCGAGAGTCACCAGACGGTTATCCCGTGCCTCGACCGGGAAAGGGCGCGTACCCCAGGACGGAGCGTGACCGCGCCGATCAGGGAGAATCCAGATCTGAAACAGCGTGGTCGTAACCGGCTCGATATTGACCTCGCTATGCACGATACCCGTCCCGGCCGACATGACCTGAACCTGACCGGCCTCGGTACGGCCTTCATTGCCCAGGGAATCCTTGTGCGAGATGGCCCCTGTGCGGACATAGGTGATGATTTCCATGTCGCGATGCGGGTGAGCAGGAAAACCGGTATTGGGCGCGATCTCATCGTCATTCCAGACACGCAGCGCCCCCCACCCCATACGGGACGGATCACGATATTCGGCGAAGGAGAAGTGATGGGCAGCCTTGAGCCAGCCGTGATCAGCATGGCCGAGAGAGGCGAAAGGACGTAGTTCGATCATGAGAAGAGCCTCCAACTGGGTCGATGGTCTTTGCAGCAACGACCTTACGAAGCAGGGAGTCCAGATTATATAGAAATAATGGAAAGCGATTCTTTCCATTCCAGATGAATCGCCTGACAGTCGCCGCGATGGCTCGGCCTGGCGCTCGTTGTTCAGGCGGCCTGACTCACCGTCATAGACTTCTCATGAAACCGGATACGAGGCTGAATTTTCGCTCACGCTCCGACAAGGTGAGGTCGATTTCGATGACGAAACACATCCGGGGGGATGATCTCTGCGGTGATCAAGTGCTATATTGAAAAAAGTCACGTCTCCTGAAGAACAGAGAACAAGAAATATGCCGATCGACCAGAAGGGAGAAATCTCGCCAAGCTTTGCTCTGACACGCCGGATTGCAATGCTGCGCAAGAGTCAGGGGCTTAGTCAGCAACAACTTGCCGATGCGCTCGGGGTATCACGCTCGGCTGTTGCTTTTTGGGAAACAGGGCGTGTCGGTAGTTTGCGAAAATATATTCCCAAGCTCGCGGTATTGTTCGGCGTATCGACGGAGGCATTCCTGACGGGCATGATCGAGGAAGATATTCCCGCGGTTCTGACCCCAGATGAAGATGACCTGCTGCGGCTTTATCGCCTGCTTGACCCGGAGCTGAAACTGACTGCTCAGAAATGGATGGAGCGTCAGGTGCACAAGCAGAATGCCGCCCGCCAGAAGGAAGCACGTCAGAAAGAGGCGCGCGAAGGGCTCTCCCCTTCCCCTCGCGCCAAGGCCAAAACCCTTTCCTGACGCCGACGATCCCCTCTCCAGGCAGCGACATTGCCCTGCGCTCGCAGTACGATGAAACGTTCCCTGCCAGGCATGGGGCTCACGCTCGCTTGATGTCTCCAACGGATCGCGCAACTGGGACACGGGTATTGGTCTACCTTGGCCTGTCAAAACGGGTCAGGCTGGGCTCACCGGATCCGGAACAACAGAGCTGCCTCGCCAAGATACCGCCCGGGTCTTTCCGCTACGCGTGTTTTAGACACTGCTCGTGGGAAATGCCTCGTCACGCCCGCGATATCGTCGCTGATAGTTCGGATCATAAAGCGCGCTCTCGCGCACGAGAACGGGATCGAGTGCCCTGCCCACGAGGATGAGTGCCGTGCGCGTTTCGGGCGCATCGGCCAGGGCTGATGCGATAGCACCTAGGGGTGCCTGCACGACGCGTTCATCGGGCCAACTCGCGCGGGCAATCACTGCAGCCGGACAATCAGCGCCGTAAAGAGGCAGCAGGCGGCGCACCACCTCATCCAGACGGTGAATGGCAAGATGTATCGCCAGAGTGGCTCCCGTCGCCGCGAAAGACTCGAGTGCTTCGCGCGCGGGCATGGCCGAGGCGCGCCCGGAGAGCCGCGTCAGCACCAGCGATTGCGCCACGCCCGGCACAGTAAGCTCACGACCGAGTATCGAGGCCGCCGCGGCATAGGCCGGCACCCCCGGCGTGAGGGTGTAGGGTATTCCCAGCTTTTCCAGCCGCGCCACCTGCTCGGCCACCGCGCTGTAAAGCGACAAGTCTCCTGAATGCAGTCTGGCCACATCCTGGCCGCGCTCATGGGCCTTACGGAACAGCGTCTCGATCTCGTCCAGGCAAAGCGGCGCCGTATCCACAAAATGCGTCTCGGGCCTGCAGAACCCAAGAATCTCTTTAGGCACGATTGACCCGGCATACAAACAGACCGGGACGCTGGCCAGGATATCACGCCCTCGGAGGGTCATGAGATCGGCGGCACCCGGCCCCGCCCCGATGAAATGAACCGTCACGGGCTCATTCCGCCCCGAGCATGGCGAAGGCGCAGGTGACGCCATCGCCAGCCAGGCGTGCACCCAACAGACGTGCCTGCGGGCCGAGTGCCGCAAGGGCGCAGCCCTCGGCGATGGAGCCAAATCCCATGGTGATGCGCGCACGCTCTGAATGCGTCAGGCAGCGCGGCTGTGCCTTGGCAAGCGCCATCAGATCTACGATCTCGACGGGCAGGCCAAACAGGGCAGAAACGGCCTCGACCGCTGCGTGATGCTGGCGGAACGGCGGCACCGCAAAGCTATGCGGCATACCCCAGACCGCAATCGCCTGACGCACCACGGCAATCATGGCCTCGGGAGAGGCATCGAGCTTGCAGCCCAATCCTCCGATCAGCATGTCTTGACAGCCTGATACTGGGTCACTGTCATGGCCGGTTTGAATCCAAACACATTTCCTATCGGTCCTAGACGCTCTACGCCGATGCGCGATAGCGCACCACCCCATGCTTGAAAAGCCTGGAAGAGGCGCTGCTCACCCTCAAGCGTCACCGCATTGGCCACGAGACGCCCGCCTGACGCCAGAGCGTTCCAGCCTGAATCGAGCAGCCCCGCAGTCCCGACACCCCCACCGATAAAAACGGCGTCGGGCCGGGGCAGATCCGAGAGATCGACAGGCAATGCACGCTGTTCCACGTGAAGCTCGGGCACGCCCAGCGCCTCGGCATTGCGCAGGATACGTGCTGCGCGCCCTGCATCGCGCTCGATCGCGATGCAGCGGTTTGAGGGATGGCGCAGCATCCATTCGATACCGATCGATCCCGACCCTGCCCCCATATCCCACAAGGTCTCTCCTGGATGCGGAGCAAGCGCAGCCAAGGTGACGGCCCGGACCTCTTGCTTGGTCATCTGGCCGTCATGCTCGAAGAGATAGTCAGGCAATCCGCTGG
The DNA here is from genome assembly GCF_037150015.1 of Asaia sp. VD9. NCBI lineage: Bacteria > Pseudomonadati > Pseudomonadota > Alphaproteobacteria > Acetobacterales > Acetobacteraceae > Asaia > Asaia sp. VD9. The sequence goes on from NZ_JBBCQM010000004.1 coordinate 134,790, forward strand.
TCAGAGGCAGCAAAGTCGCACTGCTCTCCGCCACGATCTCCAGCGCCACCATGTTGAGCCGTGCGATATCAGGGGGAACAGGATCACTGGCTGTCAGAGAGCGCATGCGCTCATGCGGGCCTCCCAGGGCCTCGAGCACGTGCAGGATACTGCCGCCGCACCCACGGGCAACAAGCCACTCGGCCAGCAGACCGGGGGTCGTTTCATCGGCACTCAGGATCATCAGGCGAGCCCCCGGCTGGATCAACGGCACGAGGCGCGCCAGTGGGCGACCGCACAAGGAAGCGTAGCCGGTATTCTGCCCGCTCCAACCCAGCCGCGCGCAAGCAAGGGTAAAGCAGGATCGTCCCGGCAGAACATCAAGCGCCTCACGTCCGAAACGCTGCATGATCAGGCTGCCGATACCGAAGCAGAACGGGTCTCCCGAAGCGAGAACCACGATCCTCCTACCCCGATGCGCCTCGATCCTGTCCAGGGACTGCGCATAGGGAGTAGACCACGGAATGAGAGCCCCCGTGTTATGCCCCTCGATCAACGCGAGATGCCGCCTGCCCCCCATGACCAGATCCGCTTCAGCGATTGCCCGTTGCGCTGACCGAGAAAGCGCCGCAAACCCGTCTTCGCCAAGGCCGACCAGTGTCAGCCACGGTGATGCGCCTGTCGGGGAGAGGGGAGAAAGCAAGAGATGAAAATCCTGATCCTTGGAGGAACCACGGAAGCGCGGCTTCTTTGCGAGGCGCTCGAGTCCCGAGGGCTGCATCATATCATTTTTTCACTCGCCGGGGTCACAATCTCGGCATTGCCTGTGCCTGTCGAGACCCGCATCGGCGGATTTGGCGGCATTGCCGGCCTCGCGCGCACCCTGCGCGACGCTGCGATCGATCTTGTCATCGACGCAACCCATCCTTTCGCCGCGCAGATGAGCCGGCATGCGGTAGAAGCCTGCGCGCTTTGCGCCTTGCCCCTCCTGCGTCTCATCAGACCGGCCTGGCGTCCCGGAACGGGCGCACACTGGACTCATGCCCCGGCGATCGCTGAGGTGCCCAAAGCTCTGGGGGAGACACCGCGCCGAGTCTTCCTGACGACGGGTCGCAAGGATCTGGATCCCTTCATCGATACGCCCCATTTTTACGTCGTCCGGAGCATCGAAAGACCGCCCCTTCCCTTGCCCCGACGAAGTCTGGTCATTCTCGCACGCGGGCCTTTCGCACTCGATGAAGAGATCACCCTATTGCGTCATCACGAGATCGATTGTCTCGTGACAAAAAATGCTGGCTCTGACGCGACCGCCCCCAAGCTGGAAGCCGCCAAGCAACTCGGCATCGAAGTGGTGATGGTCGACCGCCCCCCTCTGCCTCCAGCCAACGAATGCACCAGTGTGGAGGAAGCCCTTGCCTGGATTCAGGGTATGCGACGCAGCGTATAGAGCCACGGATTCAGGCCCGGACGCTCGATCTGCCGCGTCTGGGCGCACCCGACAAGTACGAGCGTGCTCATATCAGCCGCCTCGCCCCGCGCTTCAGACAGGGGAACGCCGAGCACATGCTCGTTCTCACGTCCGATGGCACGTGCGAAGACGACCGGCGTCTCAGCCGGCAGCACATCGCGCAACACATCGAACGCCTTGTCGAGCTGGTCCGGGCGGGCCAGGGAGCGCGGGTTGTAAAGCGCAATCACCAGCCCGGCCTGAGCTGCGAGAGAAAGCCGCCGCGCCACGACCTCCCAGGGTTTCAGATTATCGGAAAGCGAGATCACGCAGAAATCTCCCCCCAAGGGGGCACCCAGCCGGGCTGACACCGCGAGCACCGCCGTCACGCCGGGGATAACCCTGATATCGAGCCCACGCCACGAGACAGGTCCTTCTGCGACAGCCTCGAACACGGCGCTCGCCATGCCGAACACGCCTGCATCCCCACCGGATACGACAACCGGGCACCGCCCCTGCGCAGCGAGATCGAGCGCGTGACGGGCCCGGTCCAGTTCCTCGCGATTATCGGTTTCATGGGAGATTGCCTGTGGCGAGGCCCCTAACGCCCGCGCCCGCGCCACATACAGCCCGTAGCCAAGGAGATCGCTCGCCTGGGACAGCGCATCACGCGCGTCATCGGTGATCTGTCCAGGCGCACCCGGCCCGAGCCCAACGATGAACAGAATGCCACTCACCGCGCGCGCGCCCTGCCGGGGACGAGCACCATCGAGAAATAGGGGGCTTTCTCAGGCGCGCGTTCAAGCGGCAGGCAGAGCTGGCCCGATTGCGTGCCCCGCTCCACATAGATCGCCTTGCTTTCACGCCCGCTTCTGGCCAGCGCAGCGCGTACCTTGTCCAGATTACGCCCGATCTTCATGATCACATGCGCATCCCCCTTGCACAGCCATGTGACAAGGCTTTCCTCATCCATGGTCGCAGGCAGCACGCTCAGCACGTCATCGCCGTGCACCATGGGGAGCGATGCCGCCGACCAGCATCCGCTCATACCAGTAATACCCGGAACGATCTCGCAACGGAAATGCGGGCTCAGCCGGTCGAAAAGATACATCGCCGAACCGTACAGAAACGGGTCACCCTCACAAAGCAGGGCAATACGCCGCCCTCTTTCGAGCTCCCTGGCGAGGCGGGCGGCACAGTCATCATAAAATGCCGCCATCTCGATCAGGTAGCGCGGGTCCTCTACGGACACTCCGGTCGTGAAGGGATAGTCGAACCGCAATTCCTCGGCGTGATCGGGCACATGCGCGCCTGCGATTACCCGCGCATGGCCCGGGCGCCCACAGGCGGCGAACCACGCCACGCAGTCAGCACCGGCAAGCAGACGCACGGCCTTGAGGGTCAGGAGCTCCGGATCGCCCGGACCCATTCCCAGAATCTGGCAGATACCGCTCATTCTTTCTCGCTGGCCAACGCATTCACACAGGCGGCCGCCATGGCACTGCCGCCCAGCCTGCCGCGCACGATCGCCCACGGGATGGTATCGAGCGCCGCCAGCGCCTCCTTCGACTCAGCGGCACCAACGAAGCCGACCGGCATGCCGATGATCGCAGCGGGGCGCACACCGCCGCGCGCCATCAATTCAAGCAGGCGAAACAGCGCCGTCGGAGCGTTGCCGATCGCCACAAGCGCACCATCGAGATCGGCGCCCCAGAGATCGACTGCCGCAGCCGAGCGCGTATTGCCGATGAACTGCGCCACCTCGGGTGTGCGCCTGTCACGCAAGGTGCAGATGACCTGGTTGTCCGCAGGCAGGCGTGCGCGTGTCACACCATGGGCAACCATCTCGGAGTCGCAGAGGATCGGCTTGCCATTCAGGAGCGCCGTTCGGGCTGCGGAAACAAATCCGGGGGCAAAAGCCAAATGGCGCGTTACTTCCACCATACCGCAGGCATGGATCACCCGCACTGCCACACGCGCTTCCTCGGCGGAGAACCCCGAAAGATCGGCCTCGGCCCTGATCGTGGCGAAGGACTGCGCATAAATTGCCGCGCCATCGCGACTATACTCGTAATGCGCCTCGGTCATGGCGGTGTCCTTCCTTCGTGTCGGCTCTGACGCAGACGCCTTCGCACGTCCTCGACGCCAAGACCAGACTCTACCGGTCTGTCTGCGGTCGTGCCGTACCATATGAGATCATACCCGTCCTTCTGCGCCACGAGCGTCACATCACGCGTATCGCGTACGGCGCAGCCCTTGGGACAGCCTGAAACATGGAGGGTTCTTCCCCCGAGATCGGGAACGAGAGACAGGGCATCGCGCTGCGTCAGAGCCTGGCCCCGCGCACAGCCTCCCTGCCCGGCGCAGGCCTCCGCCAGACGACGCGGATCGGCAGGGTCATGCATGAGGTCCGGGGCCTCGAACGGTTGATCCAGTATGAGCCCACGCCAGGGTGTGAGGCGCGCACTGATTCCGGCGCGCGCCATGCCAGCACAGCTTGCGGCACTCACCTCGCCCAATACCGCTTTCACGCCATGGCAACCGGGCAGAAACTGCCCCATCAGAGGCGGCACCTCCGCAATGAATGGCGGCGCCAAATGGAGGGCACGCGGCATCCCTATGCGCGCTGTCAGACGCTTCAGAAGCGCCACAGTCGCGCAGATAAGTTCATGCGGCTGAAGGAGGTCGGAAGACGGGCCATGGCACAACCTCCACGTCCCACGATCATGGCGCAGAGCGATATCTGCCCGCAGCGCGCCTACCGGAACATGGCCGCCCCCATCGACAGCAAGGGAGAACTTTTCGGGCGGACGCCACAGAGGGGGAAACGATATCAGCGCCGCCTCGAGCGCACGCGCCAGGGGGAGCGTCTCGGGCGCGCAACTGGAATCTTTCCCGGCAAGGGGGGACACGAAGAGAATACGCCTTCGGGATTCCGCCGCTGGATCCGCCAGGCCAAGGCCCCGTGCAGCAGCGAGCTGGGGGAAATCCCGCGCACTCACCTCATCGAGGCCGCGCAGTTGCAGGTTACCGCGCGACGTGAGCGTCATGCGTCCGTTGCCGAAACGCGCTGCATACTTGGCCAGAAAAGCGAGTTGTTCCGGACCGAGCCCCTCAAGATCGGGGGTGACGCGCACAAGCCACCCATCATGCGTCTGCATGGGGGCATGAAGGCTCGGGCACCAGCCTCTTCTCATCAAGTCAGGGCTCATCACTGCCTGATAGCGCTCAAAGCCCGTTCGCGCTCACAAAAAAAGCTGCATGCCTTGCGACATGCAGCTTTCTGAGACCCATGAACCCGAATTGGCTCAGGGAAGCTGGGCCGGAGCCGCTACCGGCAAGGGCGGAGCCACGACAAGGCCCTGGCTGCGCTGCACCAGGGTGCTCGGGCAGATGCCCAGCAGAATGGTGGCGCAGGCGAGAACCGTGATCAGCGCAGCGTTGACCGGCGTAGGCGCCGTCAGTTCGGCGCGCGTCTCGCGGTCGGCAGGCGCAGGGGTCAGCATGATCAGGATCAGGCGCAGATAATAGAACAGGCCGATGGTGCTGCTCAGGATGAGCACCAGAAGCAGGAGCGTCTGATGAGCGGATACACCGGCTGCCGCGACATAGAACTTCGCGAAGAAGCCGACGGCAGGCGGGATACCGGCAAGCGAGATCAGCATCACCGACATGGCCAGAGCCGCAGCAGGCTTGCGACGGAAGAGGCCGTGCCACTCGCGGATGTCTGTGCCCTGCGGCAGCACGCCGTTCATGATGGCGAATACGCCGAGCGTCGAGATGGCATAGGCAGCAAGATAAAATGCTGCCGAAGCCACACCAAACGGTCCGGGTGAGAGGAACGCCACCAGCAGATAACCAACATGGGCGATGGACGACCCCGCCAGCAAGCGGCGCAGATCGGTCTGCACCACCGCCATCAGGTTACCACCCAACATGCTCAGCACCGCAACGATCAGGATCTCGTTCACCTGAGCGCTGGGCACATAGAGATTGACCGACGAGAAATAGCGCAGCATGGCAGCGAAGAGGGCAATCTTGGAAGTGACAGCCACGAGTGCCGCCACCGGCACGGATGTGCCTTCAAGAACGTCCGCCAGCCAGAGATGGAACGGCACGGCAGAGAGCTTGAAGAACATACCAGTCAGGATCAGGATGACCCCCATGACGCCGATGATCGGCTCCGGGGCATGGCTCAGATCCGGAGCGGCGAAACGCAGCGCGCCCGTCTCGGCATAAATCAGCGCAAAGCCGAACACCATGGCGGCCGAGGCCACGCCGGAAAGCAGCAGATATTTCATCGCTGCTTCGCCCGCATCAAGGCGCTGGTTGCGGAAGGCAATCAGACCCAGAAGCGACAGGCTGAGCGTTTCCAGACCGAGGAAGAACGACACGAAATGGACGGCGCCTGTCATGGCTACCGCACCCAGCGTGCCCAGTGTGAGCAGCAGGAAATATTCGCTGTTCACGCTCGGATCGGCGCTGATCGCGCCGTGGCGCGACATGAGAACGATGGCCAGAACCGACAGGATAATCAGTGCGCCTGAGAAGGACGCCCAGGTGTCCGGCGCAAAAAGCGGGGTGGTGCCGGTCATGATCAGGAAGGTCGGCATCATGATGGAGGCGAGAGCCGCCAACAGCACGATCACGCACAGAATAGCGTCGCGTGCCACATGACGCCGCCAGGAGATGGCTGCGAGTTGCACCAGGCTACCAAGGCACAACACCAGCACCGCATTGGGGAGGAACGAGAAAGACATTACTGGGCCTGCTCCTGAGCGATGCTCACGACATGGGGGCTGGCCGGTGCCGAGAGGTTCAGAACCGGCTGCGGATAGACGCCAAGCGCAAGGAGAAGAAGGGCTGCCACACCGAGAACGGCCAGATGCGGAACCGAAGGCGCACCAAGCGGTGCCAACGCATCGGTCTTTTTCGGACCGTAGAAGACACGCAGCATCATGGTGAGCGAATAGACCGAGGAAAGAACCAGACCAGCCGCTGCAAAGAACGTCATGGTATGGCTGACCTGCCACGTTCCCATCAACACCAGGAACTCACCGACAAAGTTGCCCAGACCGGGAAGGCCAAGCGAAGCAGCGGCAAAGAACATGGCGAGCGCCGAGAATTGCGGCATTGCAGGCCACAGCCCGCCCATCTTGGACATGTCACGCGTACCGAGACGCTCTTCCAGAAGCCCGGCGATCACGAAGAGGGCGCCGGTGCTCAGACCATGGGCCACCATCTGGGCGATAGCGCCCTCCATGCCGATGCGCGTGCCCGAGAACACACCCAGCAGGATGAAGCCGAGATGGCTGATGGAGGAATAGGCAATCAGGCGTTTGATATCGTCCTGCGCCACTGCAAGCCACGCACAGTACAGAATACCCACCACGCCAAGCGTCATGGCGATGGGTGCCAGATGCGCCGACGCACCGGGGAAGAGCATGACCACGAAGCGGATCAGGCCGTAGCCACCCGTCTTGGCCAGCACACCTGAAAGGAGAATGCTCGCAGCGGCGGGCGATGCGGCATAGGTGTCAGGCAGCCAGGCATGGAAGGGTACCATCGGCAGCTTGACTGCAAAGGCGATGAAGAAGCCGAGCATCAGCACGGGCGCGATCGGAGCGATCAGAGCCGTCTGCGACAGGGCGAAGTAATCGAAGGTGATCACCCCGGTGCGCTGCGCATTGACGATGACGAGGCCGAGAATGGCCAACAGCATCAGGAGACCGCTACCTTGCGTGAACAGGAAGAACTTCAGCGCGGCGCGCTGGCGGCCCGCATCGCCCCAGATCAGGATGATCCCGAAGAGCGGCAGAAGCATCAGTTCCCAGAAGAAGAAGAACAGGAACAGATCGGTCGCCATAAAGACGCCATTGATCCCGGCCACCGTTGCAAGAAGCAGGCAGTGAAACAATCCGGCGCGATCAGCCACGTTGCGCGCGCTCAGAAGAGCGCAAGGCAGGGAGATGAGCGCGTTGAGCCACAGCATGACCAGGCTCAGGCCGTCGATGTCAAAACGGACATTGATACCCAGCATCGGGACCCAGGCCATGGAGAAATGGCCGAACCATCCCCCCGTGCCTGCCCCGGCGGCAAGGCTGCTGATGGTGACCTGCGCGAGCAGGACCACCATGAGAACGAGGGTGATGAGCGACGAGGCCCAGGCAGCCCGTGAAGCGCCACGCAGCCCGACGAGCCAGGCGGCGAGGCCCCCGATAAAGGGGATAAGAACGAGAGCGGGAAGTGCCAACATCATCATACCGCCAGACAAAGAGCTGCAACCGTTCCTGCTGCGATCCAGCCGGCATAGCGACGAACCTGGCCGCTTTGCAGCTTCGCAACAGCGTATCCGCTGCCCTGGGTCAGGGCTGCAACCAGATCATAGAAACGATCGATGAAATCGCGACGGTTCAGGTGGGCAAGCACCATGAACGGCCGCACGAAAACCCAGTCATACAGCGTGTCGAAGCCCCAATCGGCGCGGAGCGTCGAAATGGCGGGGCTTTGGGCTGCAACCGGCGCCTCGCCCTTGGGACGCCACAGCGTCCAGGCAATGGTCACGCCGGCAATCGGCACGAGAGAGCCGAGAATGAGCAGGCTGGTATTGTGCTCTTCGGGCAGGGCCCCGAGCACAGGGGAGAGAAGGTTGGAGAAGATATGCACGTTGGCGATGGCGTCCGGCATTTCCATCCAGCCGCCACCGATGGCCAGAACCGACAGGATCGCCATGGGCAGTGCCATCGCCAGACCCGATTTGCCGTGGGCATGGGTACGATGACCGCCCCAGAACACGATGAACACGCAGCGGAAGATATAGATCGAGGTCAGGAAGGCACCGAAAAGCGCACCGGCCCAAAAGATCGGGCTCAGATCATACGCGCTGCCAAGGATGAGTTCTTTCGAGAAGTAACCGGCCGTGATCAGCGGCAGACCAGCCAGAGCAGCCGAACCGGCAAGGAACGCGGCAAACACCCAGGGCATGTCCTTGCGCAGCCCACCCATCTTGAAGATGTCCTGCTCGTGATGGACGCGCAGAATGATCGATCCTGCCGCCATGAAGAGGAGTGCCTTGAAGAATGCGTGGGTGACGAGATGGAACATGGCTGCATGCCAGGCACCGCAACCGAGCGCCAGATACATGTAACCGAGCTGACTCATGGTGGAATAGGCGAGGATACGCTTGATGTCCGTCTGTACCAGAGCACTACCCGCAGCGAGCAGAATGGTCACGAAACCCACGATGGCGCAGGCAAACATCGCCAGCGGCGTGAGCACAAACAGACCATGCAGACGCGCCAGAAGGTACACGCCCGCCGTCACCATGGTGGCAGCGTGAATGAGCGCCGAAACCGGTGTCGGGCCAGCCATGGCGTCAGGCAGCCAGGTCTGAAGCGGCACCTGGGCCGATTTGGCCATGGCGCCACCCAGCAGCAGGAACATGCCAAGCGTGAGGGTGCGCGGCGCGGCATGCGGGCCGAGCGCGAGCAGGGTCGGAATGTCGAGCGAGCCAACGGCGGTTGCCATCAGCAGCATGCCAAGCAGGAACAGCGCATCACCTACACGCGTGACCACAAAGGCCTTGCGCGCCGCGATGGCATTAGCCTGCTCGCCATACCAGAAGCCGATGAGCAGATAGGAGCACAGCCCCACGCCTTCCCACCCGATGAAGACGCCCAGAAGGTCCGAAGCCAGGACCAGCAGCAGCATGGAGGCCACGAAGAGCGTCATATAGGTGAAGAAGCGCGCGATATCCTCGTCGTCATACATATAGGCGCAGGCATAGACGAGAATGAGAAAGCCGACGCAGGAGACGACAAGCATCATGACCAGCGAGAGCCGGTCGAGCGTCAGCGCGATCTGGGCGTTGAAGGAACCGACATTCATCCAGTTCCACAGCACAACGTGCAGCGAACCGAGGGAATCCGGACCGGAGAGGAAGCTATAGGCCGAAATCACGGCGAAGAGCGCGCAAAGCCCCATACCGGCGCCGACGAGAAGTGTCGTCGCCCGTGCCGGGAGCTTGCCCCCGGTCAGCATCAGGATGATGGAGACCGCCAGGGGACAGAAAATGACGAGCGGAAGCAGCATAGCCACGTGACTAACCCCCCAGACGATTGCCGGTATCGGCATCAAGCGTGGAGCGTCCGGCTGCATGCATGCGCAGGATGATGGCCAGGCCTACCGCGGATTCCGCAGCGGCAAAGGCAACCACCATGATGAACATGACCTGACCATCTGCCATATGCCAGCGATTACCCGCCGCAATGAATGCGAGGCAGGCGGCATTGAGCATGATCTCGGTCGACATCAGCATGAAGAGCAGGTTGCGGCGCACGAGGACGCCCAACGCTCCGAGTGAAAAGAGAATGACGGCGACGATGAGCGCGCCATTGGGATCGGCAGCAGTCATATCAGGATTTCCCTCCGATCCGGCGGCCGATGTGATAGGCGCTCACGAGCCCCGCCAGAAGCAGGAACGAGGAGAGCTCGACGGTCAGGATATAGGGGCCGTAAAGCGTCAGGCCGACAGCCTTGGGGCCGATCGGCGCGCCCACGGTACCCACTGCCATGGTGTTGTGGCTCACGCCATAAACCAGAAGACCCATCAACAGGATCGAAATCACACCCGGTCCGACCCAGGCGCCCCCGGCGAACCAACCTTTTTCACGAAGCTGGTCGGGCTGGCCAAGATTGATCATCATGACCACGAACACGAACAGGACCATGATCGCGCCAGCATAGACGATGATCTCGAGCATGGCGGCAAAAGGCGCGCCCAGTTCTTCAAACATGCAGGCCAGGGCCAGAAGCGACACGACAAGATAAAGCAGGCCGTGCACGGGAATGGTGCGGGTGATCGCCAACGCGGTCGCGCCGATGGCGATCAGCCCATAGAGTTCAAGCATGATATTCATGATCAGGGCATCAGCGCATGAATGTCGATGGGCTTGGCTTCATTTTCGGCTTCACCTTTGTTCTTGCCCGGGATCTTGAGCCCCGACACATTATAGAAGCTGTAATCATGTACCTTGCCGGGTCCGCTGATCAGGAGGTCTTCCTTCTCGTAAACCAGGTTCTGGCGCACATATTCGCTCATCTCGAAATCGGGCGTGAGCTGAATGGCGTAGGTCGGGCAGGCTTCCTCACAGAAACCGCAGAAAATGCAGCGTGAGAAATTGATCTGGAAGAATTCCGGATACCAGCGTCCTTCCTTCTCGCCCTTCTGCAAGCTGATGCAATCCACCGGGCAGGCTGCGGCGCAGAGATTGCAGGCCACGCAGCGTTCTTCGCCGCTGGGGTCGCGGGTTAGGACGATACGGCCGCGATAGCGGGGGGACAGGTAGGGTTTGACGTCCGGATACTGCACCGTTTCATTGCGATGAAACATGTGCAGGAACGTCATCCATATAGTGCGGAGAATACCGAGCATGGCGCGCCCCCTCTCAGACGCCCGCGCGCAGCAGAATGACCGCGCCGGTGACCAGAATGTTAAGAAGAGACAGCGGCAGCAGAACCTTCCAGCCGAACGACATCAACTGGTCGTAACGGGGACGCGGCAGCGCTGCACGAAGCAGGATGTAGAAGCAGATCAGCAGGAAGACCTTGATCGCGAACCACAGGAAGGGCGGCAGGAACGGACCATGCCAACCACCGAGGTAAAGCGTGGTGATCAGGGCCGAGCTGAGCGCGACACCGGCATATTCGGCAAGGTAGAACATGCCGAATTTCATCCCCGAATACTCGGTATGGAAGCCTGCGCCGATCTCGTTTTCACCTTCAGGGAAATCGAAAGGCAGACGATGCGTCTCGGCAATACCGGCCAGCAGGAAGATCACGGCACCGAGGCATTGCGGGATGATGAACCAGCAATGGGTCTGCGCTTCGACGATATCACGGATGCTGAAAGAACCGGCCGCCATGACCACGCCCATGACGGACAGGCCCATGAACACTTCATAGGAGATCATCTGCGCGGCGGCACGCATGCCACCGAGCAGGGCATATTTGTTATTGGACGACCACCCGGCGAGAACCACCGAATACACGCCAAGCCCCAGCATGCCGAAGATGAAGAGCAGGCCGACATTCAGCTCACCCGCTACACCCCAGATGGGCGTGATGGGCACGACGCCAAAGCAGAGCAGAACGGCGAGGAAGCCGATGATCGGCGCGACAAGGAAGACCGGCTTGTCCGCAAAAGGCGGAATCCAGTCCTGCTTGAACAGCATCTTCATCGCATCGGCGATGACCTGAAACAGGCCGAACGGGCCGACGCGGTTCGGGCCGGGGCGATCCTGGAACACGCCAAGCAGGCGACGCTCCAGCATGGTCGAGACCGCTGCGACGCCGAGAACACCGAAGACGGTCACGACGATCACAAGAATTGGCCACACGATGGGCATCATACCGCGCTCTCCGTTCCAATACGCTCGGCAGGCGCCGTAATTTCAAGCGAGACCCAGCCCGGAGCCGACCAGGAGCGGGACACCATATGCGGCGGGCAGGTGGCGACGCCTTCGGGAAGGGCCGGATCGGATACGGCATCGACCGTGAAGACCTCGCCATTCAGCGACAGACGAACCTGTGCGCCCTTGGCCACGGCACCACCGATACGGACCACCGCAGGGGCAGCGCGCTCGGCAATCGGCTGGGCCATCATGCTCATCTCATCCGTGCCGAATACGCGGGCTTCGGGCAGAAGCATGAACTGACCGGTGCGGGGGGCAAAAGCCGACGGTACGTCCATGGCATAGGAGCCAGCCGCATTGGTCCCCCCTTCCACCAGACGCACGCCGCAATCACCACCGCGCATCTTGCCTCCGATTTCCTGCTGGAAGCGGTTCAGCGACTGCTCGGAGTTCCAGCCGGGCACCTGATAGAACGGCACGAGCGTGCCGGGCATGTCGGTGCTGTAGGAGCCTTCCATCGTGGAATGCAGCGGTGTGTCGGGCGAGCTCGGCGGCGGAATGTCGCGCACGCTGATATTGGCGCGAATAGCCGTGCGTCCGCTGACGCGATGCGTCTGGCTGCGGAGCGGCGTGCCTTCCAGCTCGTAATCCGAACCCGGTGCCGCCTCGGGGATGCGGGCGAAAGCCGGCATCGTCGTCGCGATTTCAGCGATCAGATCATCCAGCTTGCCCCAGGGCTGCACATGGCTGAGGCCAGCGGCCTGCGCCATATCGGCAATCCAGCGCCAGCCCGCCTGAAGCGGCGCGTCAGGATAGACAACCTGGAAGAAGCGCTGGGCGCGGCCTTCTGCACTGACCAGCGTGCCATCCGTCTCGGAATAGGCTGCCGAGGGGAAGGTGACCTGAGAGCGGATAGCCGTCGGCGTAACCGAGTGATCGAGCACCACCAGATTGGCGGCACTTTCAACCAGCGCCTCGAACTGCGCGCCATCGAGGCGGCGGCTCAGATCGTTTTCGAGAACGATCAGCGTGGCATTGGCGGCGCGGGCCGCGATCGTGTCGAGCGATAGCCCGTCCATCAGCGCGAGGCCCATCGAGTTGGCTTCCGGCAGGACGAAGCTGATAAGCGGCGTCTTTCCCTTGGCGGCCAGGGCAGAGGCGATGTTCGCCGTTGCCTGAAGCAGGGCAGCTGACGCGTATTGCAGGCCGGACACCAGAAGCGGCTTTTCAGCAGCCAGCAGAGCATCAGCGATAAGCGACGCGGAAGCCGCCTCGGCCTCGGTCAGTCCAGCCACATCGGGAGCCGACGCGTCGATGCGATGCGCGATGGCGAACCCGAGACGCGCGGCATCTTCCGGCATGGCGCGGATCGCGTCCTGCGCGAAACCGTCCAGATCGGTCACGGTGGGGGACACGACGAAGAGCGGCGAGATCGTGTCCTGACCCAGCGTCCGTACGGAGGCGTCCATCCAGTGAGGGACACGGGCCTGATCGGCCGCCTTATTGAAGGCGGTGCGCTTGATCTGGCGCAGTGCCAGGCTCATGCGTGGCGAGGTTGCCGAGACATCCTCACCCAGGATCAGGGCGCCGTCAGCGGCTTCCATCTCATGCATGGTGGCGATGCGTGCCGGACCAGCGGCCAAAAGCGACACGGCCAGCTTGACCAGGCTGTGCTGCGGCTCGGCCATGCCTGTCGAGAAGTTCTCGGCACCGACGAGCTTGCGCAGGGCGTAGTTGGACTCCAGCGAGGCGCGCGGCGAGCCGATGCCCACCAGCTTGCCCGAAGCCGCGATCTTGCCGAAATGATCCAGAGCAGCCTGGGCCGGTACCGGCGTCATGTCGCCATCGATCACGTAACCAGCCGAACGCAGGCGCGTCGGGGCATTGACCCAGCCATGACCGAAGCGACCACGATCGCACAGGAAGTAGCGGTTCACCTCATCATTATAGCGGTTGAGCGTACGGCGAACCTTGCCGGCGCGCTCATTGATGATGGTGTTGCAGCCCGTTGCGCAGTTGGAGCAGACGGACGGCGCGCCGCGCATGTCCCATTTGCGGCTGTACATCTTCGAGAACGGCTTGTCGGTGAACACGCCGGTCGGGCAGACCTCGATGAGGTTGCCTGAGAAGGGGCTCTCCAGCGTGCCGCTCTCATGGCGTCCGAAATAGACGTTGTTATGCGAGGCAAACACGCCCAGATCCTGGCCGCCCGCGTAGTCACGATAGAAGCGCACGCAACGATAGCAGGCGATGCAGCGGTTCATTTCGTGCTTCACGAAAGGACCGAGTTCCTGGTTGTTGTGGGTGCGCTTGTCGAAACGGTAGCGACGCTCGCGATGACCGGTCATGACGGTCATGTCCTGAAGATGGCATTCACCACCTTCTTCACAGACCGGGCAGTCATGCGGGTGGTTCGTCATGAGCCACTCGACCACCTCGCCACGGAATTCCTTGGCTTCAGGGTCTTCAACCGAGATGATCGCGCCTTCAGTTACCGGCGTCATGCAGGCCATGACGATACGACCGCGTGTGTCGTCGGCATTGGCATATTGCTTGACGGCGCACTGACGGCACGCACCGACAGACCCGAGTTCCGGGTGCCAGCAGAAATAGGGCAGGTCTTCCCCTGCCTCGAGACAGGCCTGCAGAAGGTTCACGTCTGAACGTGCTTCAACCTCGCGGCCGTCGATTACGATTTTTGCCATCGGGCCGTTCCTCCTACGCCGCCTGCCCTGCGGCGCCGCTCTCTGCGGTGCCGGAGGCGGGCTTGCTAACCATTCGCTGGAAATCCTCGGCGAACATCTTCAGACCGCTGGCCAGAGGTGCAATCGCACCCGGCGCATGGGCGCAGAAAGTGCGCCCCATCGGGCCGATCAGGCGGGCTGCGTCATGGAGGCGATCGATATCCTCCGGCGTGCCGCGCCCTTCCTCAATGGCAATCAGAAGACGCTCAACCCAGGGCAGCCCGTCACGACAGGGCGTGCACCAGCCACAGGATTCCTGTGCAAAGAAGTGCTCGAGATTGCGGATCATCCCGATCGGGCTGGTCTTGTCATCGAGCAGGATAGCCAGACCCGTGCCGAGGCGGCTGCCCGCCTTTTCCGGCGTCGGGTAATCCATGACGATGTCAGCGTGTTCGGCCCCGAGGAACGCTGTCGAGGCACCACCGGGGAGGAAGGCGCGCAGCTTGTAGCCATCCTGCATGCCGCCCGCACACTCGTTCAGGATCACGCCCAGCGACGTGCCCAGCGGCAATTCGAACACACCCGGACGCTTGGCGCGACCGCTGACACCGTAGAGCTTCGTGCCACCATCGGCGCAGGCGCTCAGTCCCAGATACCACTCCGTGCCATTGGCCAGGATATGCGGGATGTTGCTGAAGGTCTCGATGTTGTTCACGACCGTCGGCGCGCCCCACAGACCACCGATCTGGGGGAATGGCGGCTTCGCGCGCGGGTTGGCGCGACGGCCTTCCAGCGCCGTGATCAGAGCCGTTTCCTCACCGCAGATATAGCGACCGGCGGAGGGATGGACGTGAAGATCGAAATCGAAGCCCGAGCCGAGAATGTTCTCGCCAAGGAAACCGGCTTCACGCGCCTGGATGACCGCCTGCTGAAGACGCTCCAGACCGAGATGATATTCACCGCGCAGGAAGATGATGCCGTGCCGTGCCTGGATGGCATAGGCCGAGATGATCATGCCTTCGATGAGTTGAAGCGGATTGCCTTCGACAAGGATACGATCCTTGAAGGTGCCCGGCTCCATTTCATCGCCATTGGCGACGATGTATTTGAGGCGGTCCTTGGAGGATTCCTTGGGAACGAAGCTCCATTTCATGCCGGTGCTGAACCCGGCGCCGCCGCGTCCCCGCAGCTTGGAGTCCGTCACCTCGGTGATGATCTCCGCAGGGCTCATGCCCAGGGCGCGGCGCAGACCGCGCCAGCCACCCTTCTTGTCGTAGCCAGCCGGATCAAGCGGTGTCTCGCGATTGACGAGCGCCAGAAGCGGTTGCTTTTCGGGGTTGAGACCAGTCATCACTTCTTCCTCGCCCGAATGTCGTCGATGATGCCGTCGATATCTTCCGGACGGACAGGACCGAACAGGTCCTTGCCGACCAGCATGGCCGGCGCATGGTCGCAATGACCGAGGCAGACGATGGGCAGAACGGTGAATTCACCGTCCGGTGTCGTCTCGCCCATTTTCACGCCCAGCTTCTTGCACAGGCGCTCGCGTGTCTGCTCGGCACCCATGATGTAGCAGGAAACGGAGTCACAGAGCATGACCACGTTCTTGCCGACCGGTTTGCGGAACAGCAGGTTGAAATAGGTGGCAATCCCATCCAGATCGGCCTGGGACATGCCCAGGATGCGTGCCGTATGGGCGAGATGCGCATCGTTGATCCAGCCAAAACGCTCCTGCACGAGGCGCAGCGCCTCGATGGCGGCGCCACGCGGATGATGTTCGTGGGCGGCCATGTCGATGAACGTATCGACGAGATCCTGAGGGAGTTCGGCGTCCTGCGCCGTGAGTTCAGCGGTCGACATCGGCCATCACAAAATCGATGCTTCCGATGATGGCGATCAGATCGGCAATCATGGTGCCGCGTGACAGCATCGGAAGCTGTTGCAGATGAATGAACGACGGTGTGCGGATACGCGTCCGGTAGGACATCGTGCCGCCATCGCTCACGAGGTAATACTGGTTCAGGCCCTTGGTCGCCTCGATACAGGTGCGCACTTCGCCCTGCGGAATGACCGGCCCCCAGCTGACGCCCACGAAGTGATGGATGAGCGTCTCGATGTCATGCATCGTGCGCGGCTTCGGCGGCGGCATGGCCAGCGGATGCTCGGCCTTGTAGGCCCCGCCCGGCATGTTATCGAGGCAGTAGCGAATGATGCGCAGGCTCTGGCGGATCTCTTCGATATGCACCGCTGCGCGGTCATAGCAATCGCCGTTGACGGCTGTCGGAATATCGAAATCGATCTGGTCGTAGCCCGAATAGGGCGCCTTGCGACGATAATCCCATTCCAGACCCGTGGCGCGAAGCCCCGGCCCCGTCACGCCCCAATCCACCGCCTCTTCGGTATTATAGACGCCAACGCCCTTGGTGCGGGCCTTGAAGATCGGGTTCTTCATGACGAGTTCGTTGTACTCGTCCAGGCGCTTGGGCAGATAATCGAGGAAGGCGCGAACCTCGCCATCCCAGCCCTGCGGCAGATCCATCGCCACGCCGCCGATGCGGAAGAAGGCCGGATGCATGCGGAAGCCGCAGATTTTTTCTATGATTTCGAAAACGCGCTCACGGTCGGTGAAGATGTAGAAGACCGGCGAGAGCTGACCCAGATCCTGCACCATCGTTCCGTAGAACACGAGATGGCTGGAGATACGGAAGAACTCGGCCAGCATGATGCGGATGAGCTGCGCACGCGGCGGCACGGTGATGCCTGCCAGCTTTTCGACACCCATCACATAGGGGAAGTTGTTCATCACCCCGCCGACATAGTCGATACGATCGGTATAGGGGATGTAGCTGTGCCAGGTCTGGCGCTCGGCCATCTTCTCGGCGCCGCGATGATGGAAGCCGATATCGGGCACCGCATCGACAATGAACTCACCTTCAAGCTGCAGCACGACGCGAAACACGCCATGGACCGAAGGATGGTTCGGGCCGAGATTGAGGAACATGAAGTCGCTATTGTCGGAGTGACGCTTCATGCCCCAGGATTCGGGGTCGAATTTCAGCGCTTCCTGCTCGTCGAAAACCTGGCCTTCGGAGAGCGTGTAAGGCGGGCGCTCGGTTGCGCGGGCGTAATGGTCCTTGCGCAGGGGATGACCGACCCAGGTCGGCGGTGTCAGAATGCGCGAGAGATGCGGATGCCCCTCGAACACGACACCGAACAAATCCCAGGCTTCGCGCTCCAGCCAGTTCGAATTCGGCCAGATATCAGTGATGGAGGCGATATTGGCGTCATCGACGGCGAGAGGCACCTTGAAGCGCACTTCATCGATCGGCCCGTCGAAGGACTGAATGTGGTAGATGACTGTGAAGTCGGATGCTGGAAGGCCGTCACGATGGATACGCTGACGCTCATCCACACAGGTCAGGTCGAGCAGCATGCGCAGCGCGCCGCCGGCCTTGACGGCCTGAAGCACGGCGCGGATCTGGCCACGCGAGACCCAGAAAGTGGGCACGCCGTCGCGCGTAGCCTCTTCCATCATGATCATGTGCGGCGGGAAGGCAGCGACCGAAGCCCCCATGCTGCCCGTGACCGTGCCTGCTGCGCGGCTGTTGTCGAAAACTTCGCTCATTGCTGCAGGCTCCTCAGATCGTGTCGGGCGTACGCAGCTTGGTGACCGCCATGCGCTCTTCACGCTTGAGGTCGCGCATGCTGGCAGGGGTCACCTTGGTGACGCCCTGATCGCCCACCATCCAGCTGAGCGGACGGCGCTGCTTGCCGATCGAATCCTGCAGCAGCATCAACCCCTCGAGCAAAGCGTCGGGGCGCGGCGGACAGCCCGGCACGTATACGTCGACGGGGAGGAAGCTATCGACGCCCTGCACCACACTGTAGATGTCGTACATACCACCCGAATTGGCGCAGGAGCCCATGGAAATGACCCAGCGCGGCTCGAGCATCTGGTCGTACAGATACTTCACGATAGGGGCCATCTTGCGGAACACGGTACCGGCGATCACGATCAGATCGGCCTCGCGAGGGGTAGCGCGCAACACTTCTGAGCCGAAGCGCGCGATGTCGTAGCGGCTGGTGAAGGCCGTCGCCATTTCCACATAGCAACAGGACAGGCCGAAATTGAACGGCCAGACCGAATTCTTCTGCCCCCAGGAAATGAAATCCTGAAGCTTGCCCACAACAAGATTACGGCGCACGTCCTCGTGCGCCAGAAGTTCTTCAGGGGATTGCAGACGGGGCTCGCCGACGGCGGAGGTAAGAGTCCAAGTCATCGTTATACGACCTCGCGCTCGGGGATTTTGACAAGTTCGACGGGGGAATTGGGCGGCACCTTGACCGGCATGCGGCGGTGCTTGGGGCCCCATTCAAGGGCGCCGCTGCGCCAGAGATAGACCAGAGCAAGCGTCAGAAAGACGACGAAGGTCACGACCGAGATGAAGGCGGCCCAGCCGGCCTCGACCACCACGGAGGCCCATGAATAGATGAACACGCCCTCGACGTCGAAAATGACGAAGAAGACGGCCAGCAGATAATACTGCACCGGCAGGCGAATGCGCGCCGAGCCGGTGGAGAGAATACCTGATTCATAAGGGAGGCTCATCGAGCGACCGCGTGCCGCACCGACACGACGAGGGCCAAGAGCAGCTGACAGCGCCACCACGATGCAAAGGAAAATGACCGTAAAGGCCACGTAGATCGCTAGAGCATGATCTGCGAGAAACTGAGACACTGGCGCAACCACCTATTCCCGACGGGACCACAGGCCTGCGTGTGCTCAGGGCGTGAAACGCCTATCCGCATGCAAGTTGCCAGTGGTCGTGAGGTTTTTTTCTGCGCCATTGCCTAGCATCACATCAAGTCCCTGCCTATCACCTGAAGGGGAGCACACGAACCCGTGATTATTAGTATTTAAACAGTCCTCTTTTTGTTGATATCAGTTATCAACTTGCTCCTTTTCTGGACGAAATTCGTCCAGAAACTTGTTGATATTTATTCTCAACTTCGCGCTTTTTCGCCGGACAGGGCCTGGTCCAGATACTGACCAGCCCTGATCAGCGCCAGATGGGTGAAAGCCTGGGGGAAATTGCCCAGATGCTCGCCCGCAGGCCCGATCTCCTCGGAAAACAGGCCGACATGATTTGCGTAGGAGAGGGTCTTGTCGAACAGGAAGCGCGCCATGAGCAGGTCGCCCGACCGCGCCAGGCACTCGATGTACCAGAAAGAGCACATGGTGAACGTACCCTCACGGCCCTCCAGCCCGTCCTCGTTATCGCCCTCGGCCACGTGATAACGAAAGACATGGCTGTCATCGAGCAGCTGATCACCCACTGCCTTGAGCGTGGCCTTCCAGCGGGAGTCGTGATCGCCAATAAAGCCCATCAGCGGCATGAGCAGGCAGGACGCATCGATTGCAGTACCGCCCTTGTACTGGACGTAATACTGAAGCTCGTCGCTCCAGAAATTATTTTGGACATCCATGTAGATAGCATTGCGTTCACGCACCCAGACTGCAATGCGCGCTGGCAAACCCCGTTCTTCCGAGAGACGAATGGCGCGATCCAGAGCGACCCAGCACATGATGCGCGAGAACAGGAAGTGCTTCTTCCCGCCCCTCACCTCCCAGATGCTTTCATCGGGCTGGTTCCAGTTCACGCACAGCCAGTCGATCCCCTCGGCGATGGACTCCCAGGCCTTCCAGCTGATGCGCTCGCAGTGACGATCGGCATGATAGACCGCGTCCATCATCTCGCCGATGATATCGAGCTGAAGCTGGTCCTCGGCCCCATTGCCGATACGCACCGGACGGGACTCCCTGAAACCTCGGAAATGGGTCAGATCGGTTTCGGGCACGAAGGCCTTGCCATCAATGGCGTACATGACCTTCAGGCGGGCCTCACCGGGCTGCGCCTCGAGACGCCGTTCATGGAGCCATCGGATGAAAGCGGTCGCCTCTTCGGTGTGACCGGTCTTCATGAAGGCGTAGACCATGAACGAGGAATCACGGATCCAGCAGTAACGATAGTCCCAGTTGCGCACCCCGCCGGGGTCTTCTGGCAGGCCGAAGGTCGCTGCCGCCACCATCGAGCCATATTCTGCAGACGTCAGCAGCTTGAGCGCGAGGGTGGAACGCGTGATGTGATCATGCCAGCGCCCATGGTATTCCGCACGCGCCACCCAGTCGGTCCAGTAATTGGCCGTGGCCTTGAAGGCGTTTGAGGTCCAGTGATCTTCCAGGCACAGATTCTCGTCGGTCGTGACGCTGTCGAGCATGAAGATGGCGGTTTCGTTGAGCTCGAGCACGAATTCCGCACAGGCATCCTGCTCGATGATCCGCATGGGAATTGTCGAACTGATACGCAGCGTCGGCAGGTCGGACCGCAGCGGCTCAAACAGGATCACCTTGTCATTGAGCGCGCGCGTCCGGTGCCCCACACGGGCGTAATCGAAACGCGGCGCGCAATGCAGTCGGAACTTCAGTGTACCCCGTACGGCCTTCACCCGGCGGATCACACGCTGTTCGGGGTAATCGGGGGCAAGCGTCATGAAATCGGAGATCTCGCTCACCCCTTCCGGCGAGAGGACCCGTGTGAGCAGAACATTGGTGTCCGGCACGTAGAACTGGCGAAAACGCCCCCCTTCCAGCACGGGCGCCAGTTCGAAGAACCCGGCATTCGGCTCCAGCAGGGAGGCAAACACGCTCGGGGAGTCGAAACGGGGCCAGCACATGAAGTCGATCGATCCGTTGAGCGCCACCAGCGCCGTCGTTCTCAGATCGCCGATCACGGCATGATTCTCGATCGCCATACTCATCATCAGTTCTTTCGACCCAGCCCTTTTCATCAGGCTGATAGGGGGAAGATAAGCAGCATTGTCGCGGGGACATCGCCCCCATGCGACAACATGCCGAATTCATTCAGGTGACAGGAAGCCAGCGGCGACCATCGCGTGCAAGCAGGGCATCTGCCTCGTCCGGTCCCTGTGACCCTGCAGGATAGAGGCATGGAGACTTGGCAGGATCGACGATCTGATCGATCGCAGCCCATGAGGCCTCGATGGTCTCGGCGCTCTGGAACAGCATCTGGTTCCCTGCCATGCAGTCGTGCAGCAGCGCCTCGTAGCCCACATTCGGCTCCTTTTTGAAGAAATCATCATAAAGGAACGTGCTGCGCACGGGGGCTATCGCCTCCTCAAGTCCGGGCTGCTTGGCATCGAAATTGATCGATACCCCCCTTACGGGATCCAGCAGGAACCGGATGACATTGCCGATGCGCGGATCGTTCATGTCCTGATTGAAGAGAGCGTAAGGTGGCTTTTTGAAGACAATACTGATCTCTGTTCGACGCCCCGAGAGCCGCTTGCCTGTGCGCAGATAAAAAGGCACGCCGCCCCAGCGCCAGTTATCTATGAACAGCCGCATCGAGGCGTAGGTTTCGGTCTGGCTGTCAGATGCCACGCCAGGCTCATTGCGATAACCCGGCACCTTGGTTCCGTTGAGAACGCCATCCGCATACTGCCCTGAAACGTAATCATCGGGCGTGATCGGTCTGATAGCCTGCAGGAGCCGCGTCTTTTCCTGCCTGACAGCCTCGGCTGCAAGGGAGGCTGGCGGCTCCATGGCAATCAGGCTGAGCAAAACGAAAAGATGATTGGGCACCATATCGCGCAACGCGCCGGTCCGCTCGTAAAACGCTCCGCGCTGCTCGACACCGATCGTCTCCGACGCTGTGATCTGGACATGATCGATATATTCGCGGCGCCAGATCGGCTCGAACAGCACGTTCGAGAAACGCGCGATCATGATGCCCTGATTGGCTTCCTTGCCCAGAAAATGATCGATCCGGTAGATCTGGCTTTCCTGCGCCTGGGCCCGCAACTGCTCGTCGAGCTCCCGTGCCGACGTCAGGTCATGACCGAAAGGCTTTTCGACCACGATGCGGCGAAAGCATCCATCTTCCTTGAGCAGACCAGCCTGACCCAGGCCGGAGGCGATCTGCGCGAAGAAGCGCGAGGCCACTGCCATGTAGAAAATGACATTGCTGTTCCCAAGGGTCGTGGCCAGCGCAGCGAAGATATCGGGGCGGGTAAAATCACCGGGCAGATAGAGCGCCTGCGCTGTCACCTTGTCCCACACATCACGGTCGAGATGGGGGCAGGAGAACTCGGCAGAGGGATCCCTGGCGTCCTGTTCAGCCAAGCCGAAAAGCCGCGCAGCCCATTCGGTTCCGGTCTGCTCGGGTCGGTCGACGGCAATGACCTGGAAATCGGCCGGCAGGGCATCGGCCACGGCGAGATCGTAAAGAGAGGGCAGAAGCAGGCGGCGCGTCAGATCGCCCCCTGCCCCGAAAATGACCAGCTTGCAGGGTTGAGATCCGGAGGCTTGCCCGATGACATTCTGAAGCTGGTCAGTGGTTATCGACATGATGCTCCTCCATCTTTCTCAATGAGCAAGATGGAAAAGCTTATCCGACACCAATAGATCGTCGAATTATTTTCGCGATCTCAAACAATAACGTGATCAGCCGTGACGGGGACTATCTCCCCCCAGCTGGCGAATGGTGGCGTCTTCAGGCTTGTCTTGCGGGAATTGCGTTTCCCAGCCTCCACCCAATGCGTTGTAAAGTCGGGCCAGATTGCTTGCTATGGTGGTCGTGCTATCCGCCAGCTGCAGTTGCGCCGACAGCAGGTCACGCTGGGCTGACAGGACATTGAGGTAATTCGTCAGACCGCTGCGATACTGATCCTGAGACAGGCTGAGCGCGCGCTGACCCGCCTCCACGGCGGCCTGCAACCCGTCACGGCGATGCTGCTCGTCACGATAGGCGATGAGCGCATTATCGACGTCGCGCCAGGCCTCGAGCACCGTCTCACGATAAGTGATGGCCGCTGCTTTCTGGGCATAGCGGTTCAGCATCAGCTGCCCGCGCAACCGTCCGCCCTGAAAGATCGGCAGTGAGATGGATGGCCCGATATTCCAGGCGCGCGCATTCCAGAACCCGAGATCGCGGAAGGAGAGCGATTGCAGTCCGAAATCAGCGTTGAGCGTGACCTTGGGATAGAACTCGGCCTCTGCCTCAGCCACATTCGCCACAGCGGCGTGAAGCTGCGCTTCAGCCTGACGAATATCCGGGCGGCGCTGTGCCAGCTCGGACGGAACCCCCACCGGCACACGCGGCGGCACGACCGGAATGCCTGCCGTACGGGTCAGCTCGTCATTGAGCGTTCCTGGCGGTGAGCCCAAAAGCAGGCTGATCGCATTGATCTGCTGGTCAACGCGCTGCTCCAGTTGGGCGATCTGGGCCGTGGTCGAGTCAAGCTGGCTCTCTGCACTGGTTACGTCGAGCTCGGTCACCAGACCGGTCTTTTGACGCTCCTTTGCCAGGGAAAGCGTCCGGACCTGCGTGTCCCGGTTCGCCCGCGTGATACGCAGTTGCTCCTGCAAGCCACGCAGGGTGAGGTAATCATTCGCCATGTCGGCTTGCTGCGCGATCAGCACGCCACGGCGTTGCTCGTCGCTCGCCTGCAGATCGGCCTTTGCCGCCTCATACTGCCGTGCAACACGCCCCCACAGATCGATCTCGTACTGGGCGTCGATGGAATATTTCCACTGGTTCAGCACTGGGATCGTGGCACTACCAACGCTCTGATCGAGCAAATTGGCGTTTTGCTGGCCAAGTGCCGTAGCGTTATCCTTCGCGACACCGGACAGGATGCGCTGCAGCGACTTGGTGCTGTATTGCGAGCGCGTATAGGAGCCGCTGGCTGACAGCCCCGGAAAACGCTCGGCACCCGCCATCAGCAGCTGGGCACGGCTCTGGGCAAGCTGGGCCGTGGCACGCTGAATGCTCAGATTTTGTGTAGCCAGGCGCGTTTCGAGCGAGGTCAGGGTCGGATCGTTGAAGATCTTCCACCAGTTTGGATCGGGGGCATCGGGTGTTGTACGACTGCCTGCCTGACCTGCGTGAGCATGCATGTCATACTGGCTGGGCGACCAAAGATCGGGCTTCTGGTATTTGGGCCCCACGCAGCCCCCAAGCGAGATGGCCATGGCGAGGGAAGCACCGCACAGCATGAGCGCGCGCGGGGAACGGCCTGTCTTCAAGGCGGAGCTCCGGAAAATCATGAAGGGGGTCATCAATGGGCACCTCCGGCCGGGCCTTTCTTGGCCACAGGGGAGAGCAGGAAGCAGAAGGGAACGACGAAGAACGCCATGATGCCGATCACCATGAATGTCTGGTTGTAGGCGACCATGGAAACCTGCTGCATGAAGCTCTGATAGTAACTGTGGATGGCGTATTGATGCGCCGCCGATGAGGTCATGCCTGCATCGGTGGCGACTTTCTGCACCGTATTCAGGTAGTCCTGTCCATTGGCGTTGTAGTCTGATGACCAGTGGGCCATCAGGCTCTGACGCACCTGCTTCGTTTCAGTGATTGCCGCCGTGGCCAGAGAGATTGCCAGCGACCCTACATAGTTGCGGGACATGCTGAACATGGCCGACGCATCGGAGTTCAATTCCTTGGGCAGGGTCGAGTAGGCGATCGTCGAGATCGGCACGAAGAGAAAAGCCAGGGCCGAGGTCTGGAAGATTCGGTATTCGACCAGATGGGCATAGCTTGTGGTGGGGACGAGTTGAGCCGAATAGAACATCGCCAGCCCCATCAGGAAGAAGCCGAAGGCAATCAGGTTGCGCACCTGAATGAAGCCCATCAACTTCCCGACTATAGGGATCAGACAGATGATGACCGCGCCGCCAGGTGCCAGAACCTCACCCGAGATCGTGGCGGTATAGCCGAGGACCTGCTGGGCGAACTGGGGCACGATGATGGCGGAGGCATAGAGCAGCCCGCCGACCATGGCCATCAGGAACGTCCCGACCGCGAAATTGCGATCCTTGAAGATGGCCAGATTCAGAAGCGGGTTCTTGGCGCGCAGCAGCCAGATGACGGCGCCCACCACACCGGCCACACCGAGCGCCGCCATGGTGATGATGAAATTCGACCCGAACCAGTCATCGTCTTCGCCACGATCGGCCATGACTTCGAGACAACCCAGACCGAGAGAGATCAGGCAGATCCCGATGACGTCTACTTTCTCACGCTTCTGCTTTTCCCATGGCGGATCCTCGACGAGGGCCGAAACACCAACCAGGGTGAGAATGCCGAACGGCACATTGACGTAGAAAATCCAGCGCCACGAATAGTTATCGACCAGATAGCCCCCGAGCAGCGGGCCAAGAATGGGGGCCACGATGGTGGCGATGGCGGTCAGACCAAAAGCCGCGCCGCGCTTTTCCGGCGGGAAGGTGTCGAGAATGATGGATTGCTGATTCGGCTGCAGACCGCCCCCGAAAAAGCCCTGCATCAGGCGGAAGATGATCAGCATAGGCAGGCTCGTCGATAATCCACACAGAAAGGACG
The DNA here is from genome assembly GCF_037150015.1 of Asaia sp. VD9. Classification (NCBI taxonomy): domain Bacteria; kingdom Pseudomonadati; phylum Pseudomonadota; class Alphaproteobacteria; order Acetobacterales; family Acetobacteraceae; genus Asaia; species Asaia sp. VD9. Next base: position 160,738 of record NZ_JBBCQM010000004.1, read on the forward strand.
AGACCGTGAACATGGCGATGCAGATCAGGAAGTAACGCTTACGCCCCAGAAGCTTGCCGAACCATGCGGATATGGTCAGCACGATCCCGTTCGCAACCAGATAGGAGGTCAGTGCCCAGGTGGCATCGTCATAGGAACTGCCGAGCGCGCCCGAAATATGTGGGAGCGCCACGTTGATGATGGTGGTGTCGAGCACCTCCATGAAGGCGCCCAGCGTCACAACCACTGCAATCAACCAGGGGTTGGCTTTGGGCTTCCAGTCGGCATGGTTGTTTTCGCTGGACGCGTCGCTCATTGGACAGTCACCGTCGGGACGACAGAGACACCCAGAGGCAGCGGCACGTTGGGATCGAGCCCGCTATCGATCAGGATCTTGACCGGTACGCGCTGGACGATCTTCACGAAATTGCCCGTCGCGTTCTCGGGCGGGAAGGCACTGAAGGCCGAGCCTGCCCCAAGCTGGATCGAGTCCACATGGCCATGCAGAGTCAGACCGGGATAGGCGTCGACGTCGATCTCGACCTTCTGCCCGGGACGCATCTTGGTGATCTGCGTCTCCTTGTAATTGGCCACGACCCAGACTTCAGGCTCGACGATCGAAAACAGCTTCTGACCCGTCTGGACGAAATCACCCTGCTCGACATTACGCTGCGAAATCCAGCCATCATGCGGCGCGCGCACTTCAGTCCAGCCATAATTGAGCTGGGCCTGCACCAGATCGGCCTCGGCGGCCTTCAGAGCCGCTTTCTGCTGCGCCATCGTATCGCGCTGGTTTTCGATATTCGGCTTGACCGGGGTAGCCTGCTGGAATTCACCCTCGGCGCGCATGACTTCGGCGCGGGCCTGGTCGAGTGCTGCCTTCGAGTAATCGATATCCTGCTGGGTGGTCGCTGCACGCGACACGCTGTGCTGGCGGCGATAATCCGTTTCGGCCTTGAAAAGCTGGGCCTGGGCGGAGGTCAGCGCACCCTTTGCCGCGATCAGACGACCGGGATAGTTCTGTTGCGCCACCTGAAGCATCTGCTGGGCAGCCGAGAAATTGGCCTGGGCCTGCGCGATGCTGGCCTCGGCCTTGTGCAGCGAGGCGATGTAGTCGCGATCATCGATCTTGACCAGCAACTGTCCGGCATGGACGAACTGGTTGTCATTGACCAGAAGCTGCTTGACATAGCCGTTCACATGCGGGGCGATCGAGACCTTGCGCCCTGTCGTGTATGCGTCATCCGTTTCGATCTGGTTGCGTGTCAGCAACCAGTATCCAAGCCAGGCGATCGCCACGACGATGACCACGAGAATCAGGATCACACGCAGAAGCGGGCTGCGTTTCTTGCCCCCGTTCTTCTTGTTGTTCTGATTGTCGCTCTTACCGTCATCACCCTGCGATGCGCGATTATCCTGCTCGTCGCCCTGCGCCATGTGCATCCTCTCGGCGTTGCCCCGCTTTGCCCGAAGCAACTCAGTTTTTGGGTCCGTTACCCCGAAATCTCATCGCCTGATCTGAAAATGACCGTTCGGTTCGGTCACGAACTAGCATAGCTTCCAGAAGCCATCAATCATCCGTTGCAGAGAATGTCTGGCCTTTCGCGGAACTGTCACATGCCCCTCACCCTTCGTTCCGCAGATCAAGTCGCTGTGATGAGAATAGGTTGCACCTGCAAAACTTGCCATTTGATGAAGTGCGTTTTCTGTTACGGGAAAGACACAGACCGACGCGCAGCACAGAAGCTCTCATGTGGCACACCCTGCCCGGCACACCGTAAATCGGCACGGCAGCGTTTCTCACCACCATTTCGGCCCACGCACAGCGCCCTTCCCGCAGGACATCGATGCGCTGCCCCTCTTTTCTTGATGCACTTGATGCCCGGCGGATCGTCGGGCATCACCTGTCTCTCACGCAGGATGCTGGTCGGGCGCATTGGCGTGCCCTGCCGGAATGCCCATATGGAACGCCCATGAGTGATCTCCTGCCCCTAACTATGGCCGAACGACTCATCCGGCAGGCCATGACGCCGTTTCCGGTTGAGGCTGTCCCACTGGAAGCCGCGTACGGGCGTGTCCTGCGCCAGGCAGTTCATGCCGAGCGCGCCCTCCCTCCCTATGACCGCGTGATACTTGATGGGATCGCCGTCGCCTGGCGTGACGGACAGACAGGCTGGGTTCTGAGCGGTACCCAGGCGGCCGGGCACCCTCCTCTGACCCTTGACCCAGGCCATGAGGCGGCACTGGCCGTGATGACAGGGTCGGTCCTGCCCCGTGGAGCTGATACCGTTATCCCGCGCGAGGATTACCGTCGGGAAGGAGATACGCTCATCCTGCAGAAGGGTGTCTCTCCAAAACGTGGGCAGCACATCCACCCCATGGGAGCCGATTGCGCCGCGGGTGCGGCGTTACTCGAAAGCGGCCTGATATTGTCTCCGCCCGAGATGGCGGTTCTGGCCGCGAACGGGATCAGCCAGCCTCTGGTTTCGGCAATTCCTTCCATTGCGGTCATTTCGACCGGAGATGAACTGGTAGCGCCCGACGCGCCCGTCGCTCCCTGGCAGATCAGACGCTCGAACGACTACGCCATCGCAGCCTCGCTCGCCCGCCGGGGTCTCACCCGACAGACCCTGCTGACACTGCCCGATGATCTGGCGATCCTGACGCTCAAACTCGACGAAGCGCTCGATACCCATGATGCCGTGGTGCTCAGCGGGGGTGTCTCCATGGGCGATTTCGATTTCGTTCCCAAGGTGCTTGCAGCCTTGGGCGTGCAACGGATTTTCCATAAGGTGGCCCAGCGCCCGGGCAAGCCGTTCTGGTTCGGCATCGGTAAATCCGGCCAGCCGGTCTTCGCCCTTCCGGGTAATCCTGTTTCCGCTCTGGCCTGCTGCAGCCGTCATGTCGTGCCGGCGCTGTTGCATGCCCAGGGCCTGAATCTGCCGCCCCGCCACGTTATGCTCGCTGCGCCGCTCACCCCCATCGCCACCATGACGCGCTTCGTCCCTGTGCGTCTCGGTCATGACGATCAAGGCCGGACGCTTGCCTATCCATGCCCCATGACGACTTCCGGCGATTTCAATCGGCTCGGCGCGACCGATGGTCTTGTGACCTTGCCGCCGGGCGATACGCGCTTGTCCGCAGGGACCGGCCTGGTTTTTCATGCGTGGTGAGACGACCCGAGCGGCGCCGCGTGATCGTCTTGCGCGCCCCTGGCATGATCTGCGCATTTCGGTCATGGACCGATGCAATTTTCGCTGCCCCTATTGCATGCCGCAATCAGTGTTCCATGACGATTTCGCCTTTCTCGACCCCGCAGCACGACTCGATTTCGAGGCGATCACCCGCATAGCGCGTGTCTCGGCGGGGCTGGGTGTCAGCAAATTGCGTCTGACCGGAGGGGAGCCGCTCCTGAGACCGGGGCTGCCCGACCTGGTTACCCGCCTCGTGGCGCTCGAGGGTATTGATGATGTGGCGCTCACGACCAATGCGGTTCTCCTCGACCGCCATCTCGACGCGCTGCACGAGGCTGGTCTGACCCGGCTCACGATCAGTCTCGATGCCCTCGATCCCGCAATTTTCAGTCGCATGAGCGGCGGGCGTGCTCAGGTTGAGACCGTTCTGGCCGCCATCGACCAGGCGGCGGAACGCGGCTTCTCCGGCGGGATCAAGATCAATACCGTCATCCAGCGCGGGGTGAATGAAAGCGAAATCCTGCCTCTGGCGGCGCGCTTCCGCCATAGCGGGGTCACCTTGCGCTTTATCGAATACATGGATGTTGGCACCCGCAATCACTGGTCGCAGGGCGAGGTGGTGCCCTCAGCCGAGCTCCTGTCGCGCATCGCTGAGACCTGGCCTGTCGAGGCACTGGCCCCGCTCTATCGAGGTGAGGTGGCGCGGCGCTATCGGTTCGTGGATGGCGGCGGTGAGATCGGGTTCATTTCCTCTGTCACCGCCCCGTTCTGTGGCGATTGCTCGCGTGCGCGCCTTTCATCGGAGGGGCAGATCTTCACATGCCTCTTCGCCAGCCAGGGCACAGATCTGCGCCCGGCCCTGGCCCAGAACTCCGATGAAGACCTCGAGGCAGTGCTGCGCGCTATCTGGCAGGCCCGCGCAGATCGCTATAGTGAACAACGCCATGACGGGGCGCCTGCGTCACGGGCGGGAGGGGCGCATGACCCGCAAGAGCGCATCGAGATGTATTATATAGGAGGCTGAGATGACATCCCTGACCCATGTGGATGAAAACGGCGAACGGCCTCGCATGGTCGAGATAGGCGACAAGCAGGTGACCCGGCGCGAGGCCCATGCGCGCGCCACGCTGCGTTTCCCCCCCGATGTCGCCCAGTCCCTTGCCGAGTCCGGCTACATGACCAGCAAGGGCGCCGTGCTGACCGTGGCACAGCTTGCCGGGATCATGGGAACCAAATCGACCGCGCAGCTCATTCCGCTCTGCCACCCCCTCGCCCTGACCGGATGCAAGCTCGACATTACCGTTGAGGGATGCACCGCGCTTATCGATTGCCGTGTGAAATGCGAAGGCAAGACGGGTGTGGAAATGGAGGCCCTCACCGGCGCGACCGTTGCCGCCCTCACCCTGTATGACATGTGCAAGGCACTCAGCCATGACATGGTGATCGAAAATGTTCGCCTCATGGGCAAGAGCGGTGGCAAGCGTGATTTCGGAGCAGGCTGACATGGCCAGCGTGACACTCGAATACTTTGCCCTTTTGCGTGACGAGGCTGGATGTCAGAGTGAAACGCTGCAAACCGAGGCATGCAATCTCGCCGCGCTTTACGATGCTCTCGCCCACTCGCGCGGCTTCACCCTGCCGCGCACGCGTTTGCGCGTGGCGGTAAATGCGCGTTTTGCCCCCTGGGATCAGCCCGTCAGTGAGGGCGATCATATCGTGTTCATTCCACCGGTATCCGGCGGATGAGCGCGTTCCTTCTGACAGATCAGCCCATCGATCCCACGGCATTCGCGCACGCCTTGAGATTCGACGAGGCAGGCGGGTATTGCAGTTTTGAAGGCTGGGTGCGCAATCACAGTGACGGGCAGGATGTGCTCGGGCTGGATTATCAGGCGTACCGCCCCCTCGCCGAAGCCGAGGCTCTGGCCGTGTTGCGCGAGGCCGAAACGCGCTTTGAGATCCTTGCCGCTTCGGCCATTCACCGTTTCGGCAGTCTCGCGATAGGGGATATGGCCGTCTGGATCGGGGTCTCAGCCGCGCATCGCGACGGCGCCTTTCTGGCATGCCGCTTCGTGATCGACGAACTCAAGCGCCGTGTGCCCATCTGGAAACGTGAACGCTATGCCGACGGTCATTCTGAATGGATTGCCTGTCACGATACCGAACTCTGAAACACGCAGAGGAAGGACCACTCCCTCTCCGCGTGGCGTGTAGAAGGCTATGCGCCACTCCCAGCCGAAGGGCCATCGCGCTCCGGCGACCCTTTTTCAGGGGACGTCAGACCAGGCGCCAACCGACGATGAAGAGAACGGCGGCGAGCACTGTACGCTGAACGCGCTCATTGACCTGCCCGACACAAAGGCTGCCAAGCACGATGCCCGGGATCGAGCCGCAAAGCAGCGAAACCAGCATGGGAATCTTAACCGCGCCCAGCCACCAATGCCCCATACCGGCAATAAGCGTCAGCGGCACGGCATGGGCGATATCGGACCCCACGAGACGGGCGGTGCTGAGATTGGGATAGAGCAGGATCAGGACGGTCATGCCGATTGCCCCGGCGCCCACCGAAGACAGCGTGACCATCACACCCAGCACGGCCCCCAATATGACGGTCAACGCCGCCGCACTGCGCGCCGACAGCTCACCCGCATGGCGATGCGACCATTCCTGCAATTCCTTGCGAAAGAACACACTCGGCGCGGTGATCAGGAGGGCAACGCCCAAAGCCGTGGAGACAAGACGGGTCGTGTCGTGAGACGGGCTGCCATACCAGTGCAGAAACATCAGGGATATTACCGTGGCAGGCAGGCTGCCTGCCAGCATGCGCAGCACCACACGCCACTCCACAGCGCCACGATGCCCATGAACCAGCGTTCCTACGGACTTGGTGATCGCGGCATAGAGCAGGTCGGTGCCCACTGCCGCCTGGGGATGCACCTTGAATAACAGGATCAGCAACGGGGTCATGAGCGAACCCCCGCCGACTCCGGTCATACCGACCAGAAAGCCAACCCCGAGACCAGAGAGGACGAAAAGCAGATTCAGATCGGCAAGCAATGACATGGCGGGGCCTTGATGGGCGTCGGGTGGCGTGAGGCGCGACTAGGCCATAATTCCAATCAACAATCAACGCTCATAGTGGTTTGAATTTAATGAACGATCCAATATCGTTGTTATTCATGTCCCGCTTTGCCATCTGCGCGAGGCATGCCAATAGTGGCGGAATTCTCAGATTTTGACCGGACGAACCATGCTCGACATCCAGATTCAGGCGCCGTTTCCAATCCTGCAGGGCAAGGGTGCCCCGGAATCGGAACAGACGCTGGTACTGCTCACCGGACCGGATTTCGATGTGGCGCACGGGCCGTTCACCCATCTCGATGCAGCAACTGGCGGGGCGCTCCGTCGCGCTGTTGCCATTTCACGCTTCAAGGGCCAGCGCGATCAGAGCTGCGTGCTGCTGGCTCCTTGCGCCGCACTCGCGCGTATCGTGCTGATCGGCTGCGGACCGGAGGACGAACTAGATATCCCGTGCATGGAAGCCGCCGGAGGTCAGGCGGCGCGTGCCGTGCGCGACACGACCCATGCCGATCTTGCCTTCGCCGGTCGATGCGCCGAGTTTGCTGCCCATGCCGCCTATGGCGCTGCACTGGGACGCTACAGCTTCGACCTCTATCACACGGATGAAGCCGAGAACGCGCCGCAGCTTCAGCGCCTGCATTTGGGTGTGGATGATACCGAAACCGTGCGCGTTCAGTGGGAGAGCCTGCAGGCCGTGGCCAAGGGCGTCTTTCGCGCTCGGGATCTGGTAAGCGAGCCGCCCAACGTGCTCAACCCGCCCGAATTCGCCCGCCGCATCGAGACACTGCGCGATCTCGGCGTGGAGGTGGAGATCCTCAATGCCGCGCGTCTGCGGGAGCTGGGTTTCGGAGCGCTGCTGGGCGTGGCCCAGGGCAGCGATCAGGAAGCCCGGGTTGCGATCATGCGCTATCGTGGCTCGGAGGACGCACCGATCGCTTTCATCGGCAAGGGCGTGACCTTCGACTCCGGCGGTATCTCCATCAAGCCAGCCGCTGGCATGGATGAGATGAAGACCGATATGGGCGGGGCCGCCGCCGTGGTCGGCGCGCTCGAGGCCGTGGCGCGACGCAAGGCCACCACCCATGTGATCGGGGTCGTCGGTCTGGTCGAGAACATGCTGTCAGGCAATGCGCAACGCCCCGGCGACGTGGTGCGCAGCTATGCTGGAAAGACCATCGAAGTGCTCAATACCGATGCTGAGGGGCGTCTGGTACTTGCCGATGTGCTGGCCTATGCAAAGGAGCGCTTCCAGCCGCGCCTGATGGTGGATCTCGCCACGCTGACCGGGGCCATTGTGGTCAGTCTGGGCCATGTGCGCGCGGGTCTGTTCAGCAATGACGACGCGCTGGCCAAGGCTTTGTTCGAAGCAGGCGAGACAACGGGTGAGGCCGTATGGCGCATGCCCATGGGCAAGGCCTATGACCGACAGCTGCGCTCGGATATTGCCGATATGAAGAACATCACGGGCCGTCCGGGCAGTTCCATCACCGCCGCCCAGTTCCTTGCGAGGTTCGTCGGCGACACGCCCTGGGCGCATCTCGATATTGCGGGGGTGGCTTGGCGCTCCGACGCGGCACCGCAATGCCCCAAGGGCGCAACCGGCTTCGGCGTGCGTTTGCTCGATGCGCTCGTGCGCCATCACGAGCAGGGAGAAACAGCCGCTTCATGAGCGCAATCGGCTTCTATCACCTGACGCGCACAACGCTGGAAGACGCGCTGCCTCCCCTTCTGGGGCGGACGCTCGACTCAGGGCAGCGCGCCGTGATCCGGTGCCGTGATGCCGCACAGGTCAAGCAACTCGATGAAGCCCTGTGGAAAGCAAAATCCCCCCTCTGGCTGCCTCATGGCAGCCAGAGCATGGGGCATGGTCCAAGACAGCCCATCTGGCTTACAAAGGGCGATGACGTGCCCAATGAGGCGCGTTTTCTGTTTCTGCTTGATGGCGGCATCGATACGGCGCTCGAGCGTTTCGAACGTATCTTCACCCTGTTCGATGGCAATGACACTCAGGCCGTCAGTCGCGCGCGCAGCTTGTGGAGCAGCGCGAAACAGGCCGGACATGACCTGGCCTATTGGCAGCAGCAGGAACGGGGCTGGCAGAAAGCCGGTTGAGCCTGACTGAACGGGCCCCTCCTGCCCCGTCACAACGAGCTCCACGCCAGAACACCCGTTTCTGCCTTCTTGAATCAAGAACCTTCATCCCAGGTCATGACATGTTCTGTCTCGAAGTTCACAAGACGCTCATGACCCTGACCTGAGCCTGGGTTCCGCCGTTTCCCTCTCGGACACGGGGCCATGCGACGCCATCACGGGTGTTGCCCGCCCATGATGAGGGAGAAACCACCCATGCGTCTCGATGGAAAAATCGTTCTGGTCACCGGTGCGGCTCAGGGGATCGGGCGCGGCATTGCGCTGCGACTGGCCAGCGAAGGGGCAAACATTGCCCTTGTGGATCTCAAGACGGACAAGCTTGAGAGCGTACGCGGCGAGATCGAGGCTCTTGGCCGCAAGGCGAGCGTCTTTGCTGCTGATGTCAGCCAGCGCGATGCGGTCTATGCCGCCATCGATCATGCCGAGACTGCACTCGCCGGATTTGATGTGATGATCAATAATGCCGGGATCGCGCAGGTGAACCCGATTGCCGATGTGATGCCCGAGGAGGTCGAGCGCATCTTGCGCATCAATATCCAGGGTGTGCTCTGGGGTATTCAGGCCTCAGCGGCCAAATTCAAGGCACGCGGCCAGAAAGGCAAGATCATCAATGCGTCCTCGATCGCCGGGCATGACGGGTTTGCCCTGCTGGGTGTCTATTCCGCGACGAAATTTGCGGTACGCGCCCTCACGCAATCGGCAGCCAAGGAATATGCGCGCTCAGGCATTACGGTGAACGCCTATTGTCCGGGTATCGTGGGTACGGATATGTGGGTCGAAATCGATGAGCGCTTCTCGACGCTGACAGGGACGCCCAAAGGCGAGACCTACAAGAAATATGTCGATGGCATCGCTCTTGGCCGGGCCCAGACGCCGGATGACGTGGCAGCCCTCGTCGCGTTTCTGGCCAGCGCGGACTCCGACTATATCACCGGCCAGTCGATCCTGACCGATGGCGGAATCGTCTATCGATAGGTCCAGATCCATCGTCGGGGTCTGCAAACCATGCCGGCCCCGCCAGGCGATTATCCGTTCAGAAGCTCAGCATTCCGGCAGGTTGACGGCGAGCCCGCCCAGCGAGGTTTCCTTGTAGCGCTGGTTCATATCCCGCCCGGTTTCGGCCATGGTGCGGATAACCTGATCGAGTGAGACGAGATGGGCACCATCGCCATTCAGCGCAAGCGAGGCCGCATTGATGGCCTTCACCGCGCCGAAGGCATTACGCTCGATGCATGGGATCTGCACGAGGCCCGCTACAGGATCGCAGGTCATACCCAGATGATGCTCCATGCCGATCTCGGCCGCATCTTCGATCTGTTCGGGCGTGCCGCCCAGGGCTGCCGCCAGCCCCGCCGCCGCCATGGAGGAGGCCACACCGACCTCACCCTGGCATCCGACCTCGGCGCCCGAAATCGAGGCATTGAGCTTGAACAACCCTCCAATGGCTGACGCCGTCAGCAGGAAATCACGCATCCCTTGCTGGGTACTCGCAGGGGGTAACGGCATGCAGTAATCGCGATAATAGCGCAGGACAGATGGAATGATGCCCGCCGCCCCGTTTGTTGGGGCTGTAACCACACGGCCCCCCGCCGCATTCTCCTCATTCACCGCAATGGCGAAGAGGCTGATCCAGTCCATGATCCCATGGGCCGAACGCATATTGGCACGTTCGCGCTCGAGCAGTTTTTCATGCAGGGCGGCAGCGCGACGCCGTACTTTCAACCGGCCCGGCAGGATGCCGGTCTGACCCATGCCCCGCGCGATGCAGGCCATCATCACGGCGATGATTTCATCGAGATACGCCTCGACCTCCTGCCTTGGCCGCAGGGCACATTCGTTTTCCAGAACCAGGGCGGCGATGCTGAGCCCGCTGGTCCTGGCCTGATGCAGCAGCTCCGCCCCGCTGGTAAAAGGGTGAGGCACGACGGGCTGGGCATAGCCCGCGCTCTCGGTCACGCTTTCGGAAACGATAAACCCACCGCCGACAGAGCAAAAACGCGCGCGATCAAGCACGTCACCGTCCGCATCGAGCGCTTCGAATTGCAGGGTGTTCGGATGGACAGGTGGGACGGTTTCCCGGTCAAGCACCAGATCCTTCTCCGGATCGAAAGGGATGAAGCAGTCCTGAAAACTGATCTGTTTCATCTCGGCAACGCGTGACACGATCCCGTCGGCAGCATCAGGGTCGACGCTCTGGGGCATTTCGCCGCACAAGCCGAGAATCACCGCCTTGTCCGTCGCATGACCCTGGGCCGTCCAGGCCAGAGAGCCATAGAGCGTGACACGAAGGCTTGCGACAGAAGCAGGGTCATGAAGCCCTGCGATGAAACGCTGCGCTGCCCGCATGGGGCCAACCGTATGCGAGGAGGACGGACCGATACCGATTTTAAAGAGATCGAACAGGCTGATCATGCGGGACTCATCGACAGACGGTCCGATGGACCAGGAAGCCTGTCCTCACGACTACCCTATTCCGTCTCCCGAGGTCCAGCCAGAGAGACGGGACCCGACGGTCAGCCGACCGCCCCATGTTGCCTTCAGATTGAGCCTCAGCTGACCATGCCTGTTTTCAGCTTCGGTCCGCGCGCTGACGGGCTCGATCCCTCAGCCTGCGCGGGAGAGACGGGCGATCGTGCCCACATCGACACAGAGATGCGCGGCGATCGCCTCAGGGGAGGCGGCGGCAAGCCATTGTGGCAGGGAAAGGTCGTGATAGTGATCCGAACGGAAGATTTCCAACACTGTCAGTGTGGTCTCTCCATCATTCCGCAGATGATACCCCTCCCCACGGGGCACATGACACACCATTCCCGGTGCGAGACGCGTGACTTCGCCTCTGTGTCCTGACGCGAGTTGGGTCAACAGGCCAGTGCCTTCAATGCAGATCTGCCAGACCGCCGTATTGAGATGCCAATGCAGATCCGTCCGGCAATCCGGCATGATTTCAACGAAGGCGGCAGAAAGCGCATCGGGATCGCTGAAGACGTCGGCCTCGACCACCCTGATGCTGCCCCAGCCCGTCTGTTCGGCCTCCTGGGACAGCAGACCATGGCGCAGCGCGCCCTTATGGCCATAGCTGTCCTCACGTCCCCAGGGCTCGCCAAGCGCGTTATCCTGGGTTTCGCGACCTCCTATGAATGCTATGAGACTCGCCCCGCTTGGACCATGGGCGTGAAAAGATGCCTCTGCATCAGCGGGAACGCTCCAGACGTCACCCGCCTCGAGCATGTCATGGCGGTGATCACCCAGGCTTCCATACGCCATTTCGAGCCGGGCAGAGCCGGAGATCACCATCCCCCAACCTCTGGCCTTGCAGCGGGAAGCCCCCTCATCCGAACCGGCACCGAGATGATGATGTTCGACCCTGACATCGGGCACGCCATAAGGGGCAACGCGTTCAGACCACGCCCATCCCTCGGTTCCTGCGCCTGGCGACCGCACGCGACAGCGCGCTCTGTCACGAAAACGCGTCGCCCAGAACGGACCAGGCCGTCCCTCGCTGGACGGTTCAGCCATCGACCCGTTCAGCCCGAACAGTCGCTGGATAACGCGATGGTCGAAAGACGCCATGGCTGGCCTCCTTTTCTGGTTCGGCTGCGATCTCCATGATTCCCCGCGCTCAGGATAACGTCAGGCCGGAAAGAAACGCCTAATATTCACGGAGTCGTGATCGGTCGCTGAAGCACGTCAACAAACGTCTTTCCTCATCTGGCGCTTCGATCCCTGGAATGAAAAGGAAGTTTTCATGAAACAGGTGGTTTTTCGCGATGGCCTCTCGGTTCCAGCACTGGGAATGGGCAGCTGGAACATAGGCGACTCGGTGGTCTCGCGCGCTGAGGAGATCGCCAGCCTGCAGGAGGGGCTCGATCTGGGGCTCAGCGTGATCGACACAGCTGAGATGTATGGCAGTGGCCGGTCTGAGCGGCTGGTAGGAGAGGCCATACGCGGCAGGCGGGATCAGGTCTTTCTCGTCTCCAAGGTTCTGCCCTCCAATGCCACCTATGAGGGAACGCTCAGCAGTTGCACGGCCTCGCTCGAAAGGCTGGGAACCGATCATCTCGATCTCTATCTGCTGCACTGGCGTGGTGGCGTACCGCTTGAGGAAACGCTGGATGCGCTCGTTCATCTGCAGGATCAGGGATTGATCCGACGCTGGGGGGTCTCGAATTTCGACACGGAAGATATGGAGGAGCTGGACAGCCTTAATGAGGACTGTGCCGCAAACCAAATTCTGTACAATCTCGAAGCGCGCGGCGTGGATCATGACCTGCTGGCGCGCGACCGGCAGGCGCAGATCGTTTCGATGGCCTACTCGCCCCTGGGTCAGGGGGGCGCCCTGTTGCACGAGCCCGTACTTGCCACCATAGCCCGCGCCCATGAGACGAAAAACGGCCCTGCCACACCGGCCCAAATCGCCCTTGCCTGGACGATCAGGCATCCGAACCTTCTCTCTATCCCCAAAGCAGGCTCACGCCGCCATCTGCGTGAAAACATAGCGGCGCTGTCCATAGAGTTGACGTCAGAGGATCTGGCCCAGCTGGACGCGCATTTCACGCCACCTGATGAAAAGAGGCCTCTCGAAATGATCTGACACCACAGAATGACGCAGGCAACCTAGACTGGCAGACGCAATCCAGGTGCGAGATGCGTTCCGATCGCTCCTTGCCTACGTTTCATACCAGTAGAATGGCCTGCAATGCTTAAAGTCACAGAATTATTTACTTGGATAACGCACATTCCCCGCGCGATAATCCTGACATAAAACAATCTCCGGCGGAGAAACGGGATGACGAAAGAAGAATTTGAGACCTATCTCGTGGCACACCCCCAGATTTCCCGTGATCTGGAGCGTGAGCGCCGGGTCTGGGTTTCGAGCCTTCCCAGCACCCAGATAGAGCGTTTCACGGCATTTCTTGGCGAGCGTCTTGGTATGACTCTCGCCTTCAGGCAGATCGAGCCTGAACTGGAATTCGTGCTCTACGACCCCGAAGCCGCAGGCAATGGCAGCAATGATCTGCTGACGCTCGCGCAACAGCGCGCCGGGGAATACGGTCCGCTCTGAAGCGCCATGGTGAACAGCGCGTGATCCGACGCTCTGCAATGACGGCGAGGCGCTCAGGACCCTCCAAGGACCTATTGGCGCACTGGATCGACTGGTTTTAGCGAAGCGCCTTCCACCCACCGCGCCGGATACGGGACGCGCCGGATACGGGGACGCGCCGGAGGAAGCTTCGCATCCCCGGATTTCCCACGCGGGAATTGGGCTCGACCGGGAATTGCGTTAAGACAGGTCCTGAACACCCCGGCCATGTCAGGACTTTCCCCTGTTTCCAGCTTTCGCCCTCGTCTTGTTGCTGATCTGCCTGGTCGTGCGCCTGGTATCGGCACCTTTGAAGGGACCGACAGCGGCAGTGTCGCGCGGCGTCGTGCTTGGCCTGCAAGCAATTGCAGCGCTCTGTGGCGCGCTCAGTCCGCATGAAGCCAATCTTTCCGCCCTGACGCTCGACCCGCTCAATGCCTGCTGGCTGCTGCTCTGGACGGTGTCGCGCATCCCTCACGCCGCGAGACAGGATGCCCTGACAGAGGCCTTGGGCGGGCTTGGCCTGCTTTGCGATAGCACGACGCTCGCCCTGCTTTGCTTTCTGCCCTGTCTCGCGCAGACACATAGACAGATACCGGATGCAGACGTGGCGCCGCCCCGCTCGGCCTGGCGGCTGGGCTTGCTGGCGCCGGCCTCCTGTCTCCTTGCCCTGCTTCCATTCGTCCCCGCCCTGGCGTTTCTGGCACCGTTGGCTGGACTCGGCTTGCTGCCGGCTTTCGCCGAGCTCCCGCTTCTGGCCTATGCGCTTCTCGTGCCTGCCCTTCTCGACACGACCTCCCTGTTCTGGCCACTCTGCCTAATCCTCGTGGGAGGCGGGCTCTGCCTGACAATGCCAGTCGGCAAGGGACTCGCAGGCTTTCCGCTGCTCCTGCTCGGGCTGACCATGTGCGCCCGGATCGGTAATCTGCCTGACACGGCCATGGCGGGCGCAGAAGCAACGATCCTCGCACTGGCTCTGACGGGGCTCGGGAAAACCGGCTTCCTTTTCCGGACGCCCCTGCCTCCACTCGCCGGGTTTCTGCCCTTCTGGCTGGCCCTTCACGTTATTGATGCGCTTTGTGGTCTCTCTCCTGCCTGGACCGCTGGCGGAGTCATGCTGAGCCTCGTGATCGGCGTGCTCATGATCCGAAGCTGGCTCGCCGCATGGCAGCAGGCTGCGCGCTCTCCACCCTCTCTGAGCCAGACATCTCTTGCTCCGGTCACGCTCGGGCTGGTCCTCTCGATCTGTCCCGGTCTGTTTCTCGGTCTCGTGCACAAGGCCCTGCTCGTCATGGCGGGCAGCAGCGGCGATACCTGGCGTGGCTGGCCGCTCTGGTCGCTTGCCGGGGGCGATGGCGCCTTCTGGTATCCTGCGCTGATTTTCCTGATTCCAGCCCTCGTCGCGCCTCTCCTGATCGGGCCCCTCCTGCCCACTCGTACAGGCATCCCGCCCTGGCCGATTCCGGAATTCCGGCTGCGCCTGCCGTGGACGATCAAGCGTTTCATCGTAACCGGGGTGCAGCGTTTTGGTGCGCTCGTGACGTTTTTGCACGGCGCGAGGGACATGGGGCAGATGAACGGGCGATCGACCCGCGCATTTGAGACCCCACTCATCCGGCAAGCACTCCCGCTCTGGCTGGCAGTACTGGCGGTTGCCCTCGCCTGGCTGGGCTGGACGGCATGATCGCTGCGTTTCTTCTGGCTCTGCTCATCACCGTCGCCCAGATGGTCACGATCGCGCTTCTGGCGCCCTTCCTGACCGATCTGGAATGCCTGACCGGTAATCTTCTGGCTGGCCGCAGCGGTGTCCTGCCCGGATGGCGCTGGCGACAGATACGTGCAGGCTGGCGCAAGAGAGGGGCTATTCCAGCCCTGAGCCGACTGAGCCTGTGCTCGGTTCTTCTCGCCATGACAGGCATCCCCCTGGCCAGCACGAGGCTGCTCTTCGGCTTTTTGTCCGAGCCTCTCGCCTGCGGTGTCCTGCTGATCCTGGCATCGGGCTGTCTTTGGGCTCAGACTGTCAACGCTGCCCCGACCCCCGTGATCGCCCTGCGTCTTAGGGCTGCCCTCGGGAGGCTGGGGCACGATCTTATGTTTCTGGTGCCTCTGCTCGCACTCACAGGAACATTGATCACGGTCGGGCTTCCCGGCGCGGGGACGCTTCTGGGTCTGCTGCAACAACGCCTGCTGCAGCCCGCCCCGGCCCTGATGGGCGGTCTCGTCTTCATGGCGGCTGCGATCCTGCTCGTCCTCAATCGGCGCTTCCTGTCCCAATCCTGGAACGAGGACCTGATTGCAGGGACGCAGGGGCGCCATCGCAGCCTGATGCGCTACCGCCACGATCTCTCTGTCTGTTGCTGGTATCTTCTGGTCGCCGATCTGGTCTGGCCGGATTCCCTGGCCACGAGCAATGCCACCATCGGGCATCTCGCCCTGCTCTGGTGCGTCGCGGCTCCGCTTAAGCTCGCCCTGCTGGTCTGTCTCGCCGCTGCCTGGCGCGCCATACGCCCGCTGCCCTCGGGGCGTCTGGCCCTGGTCCTGAGCGGTGCGGCCATTCTGCTGGTTCTTGCCGGGAGGCTGGGTACGTGACGGTTCTGCTTGGCCTGATGCTGCTGATCGCCCTCGCCGCCATAGGACGCGACAGCCGCGTGCTGCCTTTTCACGGCACCTGCGCCGCCGCCTGTGTCTCCGCGATCGGCTATGGCGCGCCCGCCCTGACGGCATTGATCCTCCTTCCCTTGCTGAATGGTGCAGGCTGGATGATGCTCCGCCGCCATACCGGCTGGCGTGCCGGCGATCTTCGCGCGCGGCGTGCTGCGCAGCAGGCTGCCTCCCTCGCTGTCTGTGCCTCCATCGCCCTGCTCCTTCTGACGGCGCTTGCGGCAACGCCGGGCTTGCCGGTTCTGATCTGCATCGGGATCGTATTCTCTGGGCTTTGCGCGGCCTCCCTGCCGATGCCCCTGATGCAGCTCACCGGCTTGCTGAGTGCGCTGAACGGCCTTCTCCTCATGGGGGCGCACCGACAAAGCTGGGCGCTCGTTCTTGGCGCAGCACTGGTCTGGATCGGGCTCCTGGCCCTCGGACGCTGGCTTATGCCCCGCCTGGCCTGGCTCAGAACGGATAGTACCAGCCATGGCTGAAACCCTGCATCAGATCGCCCGTTTCCTGATACCAACCTGGCCCCTGCTTGCCGCCTGTCTGCTCGCCTTGCTGCCGGAAAAGCGGGCAGCGGGCTCGGCACGTCTCTTTGCTCTGACCGGTCTGGCGCTGACCGTATTGCTCACCCCCCTTGTTGCCGGGCAGGATCTGATTACGCGCTGGACCTGGCTGCTGGCGGCAAGTGTTCCCTTTCTTTCCCGGCGTGAGGGGAGCCGACGCCTCACGCTCTGTCTCGATTTTCTCGCCTGTTTCGTGACCATGCTCGCTCTCGGCCTTCATGCCGTGCTCCCCGTTGCCTGCCTGATTGCCTGTGGGGCGCTCCTTCTCGCCCTGCGGGAGTCCCTTGCCACCACACGGGCAAGGCAGGCCTGGGAGTCGATGCGCCTGCGTCTGGCCGGGACGATCCTGACCCTGCTTGGTTCAAGCCTGACGAGTTTCAGCCCTGATCCGGCCACGCTGAGATTGGGCGATCTCCTCTTGTCCATTGGGCTATGCCTGCTTGCGGGACTGGGTGCACCGGGTGGCTTGGCCTCTTCCTTCGATTCAAGCCTGATCCCGCCCACCGAACGCGCCAGCGCGCTTCTGGACATGCTGCTCTGCATCGCCGCCATTGCCCTCATGATCCGGCTGCCCGAACGCGACATCACGCACACCGTGCTGGTCCTGGCCGGGCTGGCTGCCCTGTGGCTGGGAATTCTCGCGCGGCAGGACGGCGTACGCTCTCTTATCGCACTCGCCATCGTCTCTACCGCCATACCGGGCGGGCATGTTCCGGCGATGCTGTTTCTGAGCACGGGGCTCGCCCTCGCAGCCGAACCGGCGCTCGACAGCCGCTCAAGGCGCTGGGTCGCCTGCGGCCTGCCCCCCTGGCCGCCATTTGCCGCGAGCTGCGGCTTGTTGGCCGGATTGATGCGGAGCAGCCCGCTCTCGGGCGGGCTCGCCGCCCTACTCACGGTGATTGGGCTGGGAGTTATGGCCAGCCGATCCGGTCTGGCTGGCGCTCTTCCCTGCGTATGGCGCGACCGGCTGATCCTGCTTCTGCTCCTTGGGCTGGGTCTTGTCGCGCCCTTCCTTCTCCCGGCGGTGCACACAGGACAGGATTTTTCCCTGGGCTGGATGGCGCCATGACGACCATGATCGCGCGCATCCGATCCGGCGAGCGTATAGCGCCCTTCCATCATGCGCTTGATGAGACTCAATGGCGCGCGATGATCGCGGCCAGGGCCGGCTGGTTCATCGCCCATTGGTGCGATGACAGCCGGGCCTATGTCCTGTTTCTCGATCAGGAAACACCGGTCATGGCCAGTACGCCGCTGATCGAGGGACGGTATTTCGCGCTCTCATCCGTGCTCCCCGCCGCGTCATGGCCTGAGCGTATTGCTCAGGATTTGTGGGGATGCCTTCCTCTTGGTGCGATTGAAACGGAGCCCGCTCTCGATCGCGGGGGATGGGCCAGCATCGCACCGCTCTCGCGCCGTTCGGTCCCCTCAGATCATGCTCCACCATCTGCTGCCTTCGGGACGGCGCTTCAGACCGACATGCCGCCCTTCGCCTGGGAGATGGGACAGGTCATACCTGGTGCCGCTCATAGAGGCTTTCTGCAGGGGGTCCTTGGCCGAAAGCCGGAGGAAGCCCTGCGTCTGATCGGACGCAGCGTTTCATCCGCTTTCGTCGCGGCCCCCCTTGCCTATACTCAGGCGATCGAGCAGGCGCTGGGCATCGTCCCCTCTGCGGCATTGCGCGATGCCCGGATCATGCTGGCAGAAATCGAGCGCATCACGGTGCATTGTCGCGATATGGCGCTCATGGCACGCCTGACCGGGTTCACGCTTCTCGCAAGCCACGCCGCTCTGGCCGAGGATCTCTGCGCTGAGCTTTGCCTTCACCATGGGGCGACAAGACGTCTGACCGATACGATCACCCCCGATGGGATTGCCTCCGGGATCGATATCTGCGCGCTGGCCCATGGGATCCATGACGCCCTCATGCCACGCCTTGCCGTGATCGAGGGGCTGCACGCCCGCATGGCAGAATCCCTCGAGGGACTTGGCGTCATCACGCCGGGGCGGGCCGAGGCGCATTGTCTCGGCGGGTTGGTCGCTCGCGCTTCAGGGCGCTCCTTCGATCTGCGTCAACTCGAAGACGACATGCGCCACGTTCCCGGTCGCGCCGGATCGCGTTTGGGGGGCGATGGCTGGGCACGACAATGCCTTCGCCTCGACGAGATACGCGACTCCCTGCGTCGGCTGGAGCGCGTTGCTGCGGCGTTTGGCGCGCCACTTCCCCAGGCTGAGCCGATCGCGACGGGTAGCGGCGAGGGCATTGGCGCGGTGGAAGGGCCGCACGGTGAAATCTGGTGCTGGGTGAGACTGCGCGATTCCTGCCTGGATGGCTTCATGCTGCGCGACCCGGCCCTTGCAACCCTGTCGGTCCTCCCCTCGCTGATGCGCGGCAGCTGGGAAGATCGCCTCGTTCTGGCCTCGCTTGGCTATGATCCGGGCGGGGCGGAACAATAGCATGGCTTCAGGTTAAGGCCTTGATCGGCACCTCTTCGTCGACGGGCTGCTTCAGGATCCTGTCGGGAGCCGTATCGGGCGGCGAGACGGAAGAAGCTTCCCTGGCTGTGTCCTTGGCCACCCCGCCTCCCCCGGTCATGCCTGCATGCTGCGTGGGACGCAGCGAGCAGATGATGGCGCGCCAGAGCCGCGTGATAAACATGGCCAGACTGCTGAACACCGTCGCATAGCAGGCGCCTTTGAGCGACCATACTGAAGTCAGACCATAGAGCACCGGAAAATAGGCCAGGGTGATCCAGGTGCGGTTGGCCATCAGATAGCCGATCTGCCCCATGACGGTAAGCAGCGGTTCGAGCGGCACGACGAGCAGGGTCAGGACCGCCGAGACAAGCATGATCGAGATGTAATAGGTCGTGCCGTGCAGATGGATATGCAGCATCAGCGAGAAGATGCGCCCCCCGAAGAACGCCGCCACCAGCAGCAGCGCCACCGAGACGGCGCAGAGCATGAAGAAGATCTTCCAGGTGATCCGCTTGAGTCCCGACCAGTCCTGACGATCGCGCATCTTGACCAGTTCGGGATAGAGCACGGGAGAGAGCATCTGGGCCGGGGTCACGATCCCGTCAGCAATCTGTCGGCATATACGGAACACGGCGGCCTCGGCCGAACCCAGAAGCGACCCGACGACAAGCGTGCTGATATGCCCGGACACGGCACCAAGAGTCTGATTGATGCTGGTCGAACGCGTGAAGGCCCACATTCCCGGCAATTGCCAGCGCCACTGACCGAACACATCACGCGGATGCAGGCGCAAACCGATTTTCTGGTGCAGGGTGGTAAGCGCAAAATACAGGAACAACCCGTAATCCATCAACACGGCTCCGGCCCAGACGAGCACGAAGAAGCCGAGCTTGAGATGCAGCACGAAGCCCAGCGCCGTTCCCGCCGTACGGAAAATGGCGGTGCAGGTATCGCTGATCGGCACGAGATGGAAACGGTCCGTCAGGCGCAGAACCCCGTTGCTCCAGCCGGTATACATGAACGGACAGATGAGAGCGTAGCCATAGGCGAGCATCGTGACCCAGGGGGTCCAGTGAGCGACATGACTATAAAACGCGACGCTGATGACCCCGATCGCGATGGCCACCACCGCCGAGAGCATGTCCAGCCGGATACAGAAGCCGAGGATTTGTCGCAAAAGCGCGAGGTCGCGCCGCGCGTAGGGCTCATTGCCGTAGCGGATGAATGTTTGCCAGGATTGCATACGCGAGAAGGTGGACGCCATGATCCCCAGAGAATGGATCAGGATCAGCAGGCCGAACTGGGCAAGCCCAAGGGCACGTACGGCAAACGCAATATAGGCGAAGCTGCAAATGGCCGTGGCAATGCGCCCCAAGGTCAGAAAGCTGACATTATGGATGATCCTCTTCGCGGCTGTCGGATGCTTCGGCATGAACGGGTTGTGAACGTGCCGCCCTGAAATGGGAAGAGAGGGATTGAAAAAACTTCGGCCCCCTCGATCCTTGCGCTTGCACCGGCCGGGGATAACGCCATCTCTGAGCAAATATCAGGCTCGTTCCTGCCGGGATGACAGGTGTCATTCGGGTTACGCCCATGAGGTTTCATGTCGCTTCCCCTCCGTCGCGCTCCTTTTCCTACCAGCATGGCCGTTCAGGCCGCTCCCGCGCCGCTCAGGGCACCGCGTCTGATTGCCGTCAACTCGGCGCTTGCACAGACACTCGGCTTCTCACCGGAATGGCTCGGATCGCCAGAGGCTGTGGCGCTTTTCAGCGGACAATGGCGCGATGAGGCTGTGCAGCCTGTGGCGCAGGCTTATGCCGGCCATCAATTCGGGCAGTTCGTGCCACAACTGGGCGACGGAAGGGCGCATCTGCTCGGGGTGGTAAGTACGGCCCAGGGCAGCACGTTCGATGTGCAACTCAAAGGCTCAGGGCCGACACCCTTTTCCCGACGCGGCGACGGGCTCGCCGCACTTGGCCCTGTACTGCGCGAATACCTCGTCAGCGAGTCCATGGCCGCTCTGGGTGTTCCGACAACGCGTGCCCTCGCCGCCGTGCTGACAGGCGAGACTGTGTGGCGTGACCGGCCCCTGCCCGGGGCCATTCTGACCCGCGTCGCCGCAAGCCATCTGCGCGTGGGCACGTTTCAATATTTTGCCGCGCGCCAGGACAGCGAGGCCCTGCGCTTTTTGTGTGATCTCGCGATTGCACGCCATTATCCGGGCGCTGCCTCAGCGGAAAACCCGGTGCGCGCACTCTTCGAAAATGTCGTCGCCGCGCAGGCTCGGCTGATCGCGCACTGGATGAGCCTAGGCTTCGTGCATGGGGTGATGAATACAGATAATATGGCCATTTCGGGAGAGACCATCGATTATGGCCCCTGCGCCTTTCTGGACGCATACCGCCATGACAAGGTGTTCAGTTCGATCGACCGGAACGGGCGCTATGCCTATGGCAATCAGCCCCGCCTGGCAGGATGGAACCTGGCTCGTCTGGCCGAGACACTTTTGCCGTTTTTTGACCCTGACGAGGAGCGCGCATTGGCCCGGGCACAGGAGGCGCTTGGCCAGTTCGGCACGCTTTATGATACGGCCTGGCTGGAGCGCATGCGACCAAAGCTGGGCCTCATGCAGAGCGAGGCTGAGGACAAGACGCTGATCGTGCGGTTTCTCGAGATCCTTGAAGAGGAAAAACTGGATTGGACGCTGAGTTTCAGACGTCTCTCACGGAACGAGCCCCTCAGCGAAAAACCTGTCTCTGACGCGCTCGGTGGCTGGCTGGCAGACTGGAAGACACGCCGCGCCCGGGAAAAGGCCCTACCAGCAGAGCAGAACCGCCTGATGGCGCAAAGCAATCCCGCAGTGATCGCCCGCAACCATCGGATCGCCGAGGCCATCGACGCCGCCGAGCATGGAGATTTCGAGGTTTTCCAGCGTCTGCTCGCGCGTCTTGTACGCCCGTTCGAGGATGACGCCGATTATGAGACACCGCCCCTCCCCGAGGAGGTGGTGCAGGCTACATTCTGCGGCACCTGAGACCTCAAGCCTACGGTCGCGAGCCTGCCTTTCGTCGTCGGTGTTGGCATCACCTGGACAAAAAAAGGGATGCCGAACTGTGGCATCCCTTTCGATTGAACTCTCCTATCGGTTTCGGATCAGAAATGAACGCCGATATTCAGCTGGAAATTCCGTCCGATGAGAGCTTCGTAGTAGCGATTGACGTCATAGATCCCGGGGTCCTTCGGCAGGGCGTTCGTGATGTTGTTGATCACGAAATTGGCCGAAAGATTCTTGGTGATGTCATAGGCCAGTGAGAGGTTGAAATAGGCAAATGACGGACGCTTGTTATCCTGATAGCGCGTGGCAGGGACCTGGACCGCATACTGCGTGGGGCCATACCAGAGTGTCTGCCATTGGGCCGAGAACGGACCATTCATATAATTCAGGTTGAGCGTGAAGTTGTCATTGGGCGCATCCGTCGTGCCCGAGAGCAGATAGGTGCTTCCCAGATAGGTGTCCTGACTCTTGAGATAATGGACGTAGTTGCCGCTCAGATCGATCTCGCCAGCGCCGGCGCCGAAGCCGAAACGGGTGAGCGGGGTGAAATAGTCCATGGTCGCCTGCAGCGCCTGGGTCTCATACTTGGCGATGTTGTAATAGCCAGCATTGAAGGTCGAAAGCTGGCCCGAAGAGTCACGGGTGAAAGTGTTGCAAAAGGCGTTCGACGGGTAGCTGCTGGAGTCATAGCAGGCATTCATCAGATCCTGCGGCCCGAGCGAGGTGATGGCGTTCTTGACCTTCACGTCGACGAAGGAGGCCTTCATGTCGAGACCACGGACGAAATGCGGACGAAACTCGAGCGATCCCGTATAGCTCTTTGACGTCTCGTTCTTCAGATTGGGATTGCCGCCAGCCGTACCCGGAATGGTGTAGAAATTGAAGTTCGAGGTAAAGGGCTGGGTGATGCCTGCCTTGGCGCAGTTTGCTGCACGAATGGCCGGATTGGGACCCGAGCCGATACCGGCATCAGAGCAGGGATCGGTGCCCGATTCATAATCGGTCGAACGCGGTGAGAAGAGTTCAGTCACGGAAGGGTTACGCACAGATTGGGCGTAATTGCCACTCAGGCCGAAATCCTCGGTCGGCCACCAGGCCCCACCAAACATGTACGTCCAGTAATTGCCGGTCATGCTGTTATTGATGAAGCGGCCATTTGCCGTCGCTGAAAGATTGTAGATGCCAGGCACATGCATGGCGGGCGACACGAAGGGAACGTCGAGTTCGCCGAACGCCTCATGGGTATGATAGGCGCCGCCCGTTGGGGGAATGGCCGTGCTGTTGCCGTATTGCTGATAGGTGCCATCGCCCTGCGGCCAGCCGCGGAAAAACGCACCCGGATCGAAGTGGTAGCCTTCGCGGCGATGCTCATACCCGAGATCCCAGCGAATGTCGCCGGCAGGCAGGCGGAAAACGGTGGAGCTCAGTTCGGCCTGAATATCGCGCTGCGTATTCTTGTTGGTCGAATGCGCGTCGGAAATAACGTAATCACGCGCACCCGGCGTCATCTGATTATAGCCGAACGGATTGAGCGGTGCGCAGGTCGCGCTGCGGGTGGCGATGGGCGCATTCTGGTAACCAGGCGCGCAGACGATATTGCCGCTGGAATCCTGCACCGCGTTCAGCGCGTTCACGAGATTGGCTGTGACGATCGAGGGCGTCCAGGTATTGTTCATGTAGCGCGTGTATTCACCACGTACCTTCCAGTCGAACTTGCGCCCGACCGCATTGAAATCACCCGCAAGCCCCCCCTGAAAGCGGTACATCTGCACCGTGGTGCGATAGAGCCCGGCGTCGAGATCCTGGTTCAGCCTGTTGAGATAAAACGTGTCGGTGGGCTGGCCATTGGCTGCCAGGGCATTCTTGATGGTCTGCTGTTCTGCGCTGGTCAGATAAGGATTGCTGGTGCTGAGCGCATAGGCACCATTGACCACATCATTGGTGTAGTAGCTGCTGCTCATGGGGCCAGCGGTATTGAGCGTCAGCGGATTGTCAAACTGGGTTGTGCTCCATGTTCCCTGACCGACCTGGCTCTCCGCGCTGCCGCGCGCATACCATCCCTGCCATGTCGCATGGATATGGCGAGTAATGTCGTAATGGCCCAACAGGGTAAGATTGAGCTTGTCATTGGGCGCAATCAGCTGGTTGTAGTCCTGAAGCGCGATGCCATTGCCACCAATACCATGCGTCGTATCGCCCTTGAGCAACGTGCCAGCAG
The DNA here is from genome assembly GCF_037150015.1 of Asaia sp. VD9. NCBI lineage: Bacteria > Pseudomonadati > Pseudomonadota > Alphaproteobacteria > Acetobacterales > Acetobacteraceae > Asaia > Asaia sp. VD9. The sequence goes on from NZ_JBBCQM010000004.1 coordinate 185,192, forward strand.
TGAGCGGAATGAGCGACTGCCCGTTCTGACTGAACATGAGCGGCTGATTGGCTGCATTGGCTACCGCATTATTGGCTTGCCCCGCCAGAGCAGCACCTGCCGAGCCTGCATATACGGGGAGATTGCCATAATCGCCTGTGATCATGGGAATACCCGTGACCGAGTTCTGGATGAAGCGCGATCCCGCTCCGAGAACATACGTGTACGGTGCGCTCTGTCCCAGAGGTACGCGATGATAGAGCACCGCATCGCGCCCGAACACATCCGGCCTGTCATTGGCGACCATGCCGCCCTGGTTACGATATTCGACGTCGAAGACGATACCGCCCCGGTCATGATCGAAATTGCGGCCTGCCTTGAATGTCAGCTTTTCGCCAGGAGCATCGAGCTTCTGCGACCAGTTGCCCTGCGCGTTGAAATCGACACCTGTGAAATGATCATCGAGCGTGTAGTTCATCACACCCGCAACGGCATCGGCACCATAGGCCGCGCCGGCACCACCAAGACGCGTATCGATGCCCTTGATCAGCGATGTCGGAATGGTGCTGACATCCACCTGCGAGCCTGACCCTGCGCCATAGATCGAGGCAGTCGCACCGCCCGCCATGCGCATGCCATCGATGAGCGTCAGGGTACGTTCGGCGCCCAGGTTGAGCAGGCCTATAAAGGACTGACCGGCACCAAAACTCCCTTGATTGCCTATCGTCGAATTGCCGCCCTGGCTGATGGCAGGGTTTTCACGCAGCAGCGCCGTTCCCAGATCGTAATACCCGCGTCGATGGATCTGCTCGGCGGTCAGCGTCGAGCCGGCCATGACATTGGTCAGACGCGACTGTGAAAGACGTGTGCCCGTGACAATGATCATCTCTTTCTGAGGAGCAGCATCTGGCGTCGATGCGGCACTGCTGGCGAGAACGGGCTGAGGCGTATTCGTGCCCGGGGGCGTTGCCGAAGCAGGCGCATTCGCCTGGGCAGTCGTCCCGGCTGGCACGGCTTTTGACGCACGCGCTGCCGCCCCGCGCCTTGCCTTCGAGGCCTTGTGCGTCGAGACCTTCTTATGGGGCGTTGCCGTCGGTCCAGTCTGGGTCTGGGCCTGCGCCATCGTCGGGCAGGCGAAAACCGTGCAAAGCAGAGAGACCATAAGGGCGTTATGCCTCAACCCCTTAATGCGCCGCGGCAAGATCACTCCGGATGCCATTCCTGGGCCCTTTCGTCATAGCTGTCGTTATTTCAACATGTGTCATAGTAAGTCTGCTTTTCGATATCGAAACAATATAATGGGTGATTAACGAATTATCGTGATCTTTGTTGCTCAAGCGCAACATACAGTCAGGCGACGTACAATTCTGTGATGAGATTTTACGGAGCGATACCGGATGCCGGCGCCAGACTCCTCGCTTCATGCAGCGCTGCGGAAGGGCTCTATAACGGTCGTTTTTGACGAACGACGTTTCCGTCCCAACAGATGAAACGGCGCAATCGGGTGCGTTCAGACAGCCGAACCATTGTGCTGATCAGGGAAGTGAACGCCCGATCCAGGCGACGATCCACGTCACCCACGAACCGGATCAGGCCTCAGGATCAGCAAGCCGCCTAGGTGCTGCAGGGACAAGGGCCGGGCAGTGAAACCCGGCCGAGGACGTGATTCGCGCCCGAAGCGTCGTTTGACGGAAGCGGATGCGTGAGCGGGTCAGCCTGCCTCTTGCTTCATAAGGGGGGCGGGTGCGCGTCGGAATCCGATCGCCAGACGATTGAACAGGTTCATCATCCCCACGGCGACCGTCAGATCGACGATCTCCTCTTCCGTAAAGATCCCGCTGAGCCTTTGGAATTCGCCATCCGGAATACCGCTCTCGCGCACGCAGGTAACCGTCTCGGCCCAGGCGAGAGCGGCGGTTTCACGCGCGCTGAAAAATCCCTCGGCCTCACGCCAGACTTGAAGCACAGCAAGCTTACGAGAGGGCACTCTTCTGGTCAGCAGAGCCTGACTATGCAGATCGAGACAGTAGGCGCAGCCATTGATCTGGGAGATGCGCAGATAGACCAGTTCGACCAGCCCACCATCCAACCCTGACCGCGCCACATAGAGATAGACTTCCCCCAGGGTGCTCACAGCTTCCGGGGCGAGAGCTTCGTAGTCGAGACGCTGTGTCATCAGCAGGTATCTCCTTCGGTGGAACGCCAAGGCGCTTCACCTCTTCTCCCGTCATGCCGGGGCGCATGACAGGTGGAAGAACGCAGATTCCGACAGGACCAAGATTCTTGGTATACTCCGATATCGGTTTCATGGGCCTGTCATCACGCGTCCGGTGGATTGATGACACAAGCCCCTTTTCGAGAACCGCACGGTGCCCGGCGATGCAGATCCTCCATATCGATTGCAGCCCCAGACAGGATGGGCAGAGCAGGCGCATCTCTGCGGAGATCGTTGCGCGGATCTGCACGCTGATTCCTGAGGCGACCATCGTCAAACGTGACATCAGTGCGCTCTCCCCGCCGGATGCATCTTACGCTGCCTTGCTCGCGAGACCTGCCGACGCGAGCGACGAGGGAACCGAAGGGTCGACGGAACTGTCGGATATCCTGATCCACGAAGTCGAGGCTGCGTCCGTCATGGTGTTGGGAGCGCCCGTGCATAATTTCACGGTACCGGCCGCTCTCAAATCCTGGCTCGATCATGTGGTGCGGCTGAACCGCACATTCGCCTTGGGCGCCAATGGAAAACAGGGGCTCGTTGCCGATCGGCCCGTTCTGATCGGTGTCGCAGCGGGCGGATTCATTCTGGGCGAAGAGGCGCAACAGCCGGATTTCTTTACCCCGTATCTTCGGGCGGTTCTCGGATGTATCGGGTTGTTCAATGTGCATTTCATCCCGGTACAAGGGACTGCCTTCCACGATAGCAAAGCCTGCCAGTCCGCTCTCGATCAGGCTCTCCTGGCGCTCGACCCAGTTCTCCTGACCACGATTTCTCCTATCGGGACAGGCACCTCGTCAGGGCCTGACGCCCGAGCGCGCATGGCCCATCTGTCCCGGTCGCACATATGAAAGACTCACGACCGCCCTTCGCAAGCCTTTCGCTCGACAGGGACAATCCGCGTAGCCTGAGCGAGCAGATCGCGAAGCATATCGAAGGCGCCATTCTTTCAGGCACGCTTCCTGAAGGCGCGCGCCTTCCTTCCTGGCGTGACCTTGCGACGCAGCTTGGGGTCGCACGCGGCACAGTGCGTACCGCTTATGACCGGCTTATCGATCGCCATCTGCTGCGGGCCGCCGGGGCTGCAGGGACGCGGGTGGCTGAGCCCCCCAAAGTGCCTGACGCTTCTGTCAGAGGGGAGATTTCCGTATCCGACGATTATGGCGCGCTGGCCCTGTTCCGGCAGAGAAACGAGCAGCCGCTTGCTTTTCAGATGGGTATCCCGGCGCAGGATGCCTTTCCCGCCACACTCTGGGCGCGGCTGCACCGCCACGGCGTCCAGATATCGGCACTGCATGCCGGGGTGATGGACCCACGCGGCCTGCCGGAGTTACGGGCGGCTCTGGCATCGCATCTCGCCCTTGCGCGCGGGCTGAGCTGCACGCCCGATCAGATCCTGATCACCACGGGATTTCGCAGCGGGCTCGCTATGGTGCTTCGCGCCATCGATAGTCCCGGAAGACAGGCCTGGGTGGAAGACCCGGGCTTTCCCGTTACGCGCATGGCATTGGAAAGCGCCGGGGTACATCCTGTTCCGATCAGGGTGGACCCTGAGGGGCTCGATGTCGCGCAGGGGCGTTTCATGGCGCCCTCGGCATCTTTCGCCCTCGTGACACCGGGACAGCAGGCCCCCATGGGAGTTTCCCTCAGCCCCGCACGGCGCAAAGCCCTGCTGGACTGGGCGAGAGAGAGCCATGGATGGATCATCGAGGATGATTATCTGGCCGAATTGCATCTCGAGGGACGTGCGCCGCCCGCTCTCGCCTCAGGCGAGGGTGCGGATCGCGTGATCCATATCGGCACTTTCAGCAAAACACTTGCCCCCATGATAGGGCTGGGTTTTGTCGTAGCGCCCCCGGGCCTCGTGAAACGCCTGACCGAGATGGCCTGGTGGCTCGCCACCCCCCCCAATAATGCCGTGCAGATTGCCCTGACACGTTTTATGCGCGAAGGACATTATTTCCGGCATCTCCGCAGGTCGCGCCAGATCTATGCCGAACGCCGATCACTGCTATGCGACACGCTGCAACGATGCGGTGCTCCCGCGGCTCAGAGCGCAGGCCTGTCCGTCATGGTCCCCCTGCCCTCGGGGTTTGACGATGCCCGCTTTGCCCTGCAGGCACGTGCGGCGTCGCTGGGTGTCTCCCCTCTCTCGGCGTGGTTCGCCAAGGGATCGCGAGCGCGATCGGGCGTCATTCTGGGCATCGCGAATAGCCGCCCCGAGCGGGTCGAGGGCGACTGCCGCCAGCTCCTCGCCCTGATGCGCTCCGCCCTCTAGCGCCGGGCTTCCGGCATTCTGCGCTGATCGACGCAGTGCCTTCATTCCTCTCCCCTTTTGACGCTACGGAGCAATTCCATGCCCGGTTTTCACCATGGCCTTGCAGCCATCGCCCTGCTTGCCTTGTGGTCACTCCCCTCATCCTCCCGGGCCGAGACGGCACCTGCGCCCGACCCGGCAGGCTTCATTGCGGAAGACCCCGCACTTGCGCAGAGGGTCGGCCGCCCCGCCCCCGCCATGCGCTGGCAGACACTGGATGGACAGACGCTCGACATGGCGGCGCTCACCCGCAAGGGCCCCGTCTATCTCAAACTCTGGGCGACCTATTGCATTCCCTGCCGTGCCCAGATGCCGGGCTTCGAGGCGCTTTATCAGCGCTACAAATCCCGTATGAGCGTTGTTGCGGTCGATATCGGCTTTGGCGAGAACCGCGAAAAAATCGCCGCTTTCGTGCGCAAGACCGGACTGACCATGCCGGTCGTGATGGATGACGGGAAACTGAGCGACTGGCTTCAGATCCGCGCGACGCCGCTGCACGTGCTGATTGATCGTAACGGGCGCCTCGCCTATCTCGGCCATCAGGATGGCCCGGCGCTCAGCGCAGCCCTGGAACGCGTCCTGGCCACGCCTCGGACGACGAACGACCTTCATTTTGCGGATGTTACCCAAACGGCAAGCCTGGCCGTCGGGGCAAAGCTACCGGCGATGAGCCTCACGGATACGCAGGGCGCCAGCGCTTCCCTCCGCCCGGAAGGATCGACGCGGGCTCAGATCCTGCTGTTCACCGCACCCTGGTGCGAGAGCTACCTCGCGACTATGGATCCACCGACCGCGCGCCACTGCGCCCGCGCAAGAGAGCTTGCTCAAAAGCTCATGCCCCATTCCGGGATCGACTGGACGGTCATCGGTGCCCGACTCTGGACCGAACAGGGAGATATGGTGGGGTTCGGCACGCTGTTCGGCCCAGGATTCCGGGTATTGCTGGACAGCGACAATCTTGCCTTTACACGCTTTGGTGTGCGTCAGATCCCGGCAATTGCCCTGATCACCAAGGACGGACATCTGGCGAAGATACTCGATGGCACGCGGGCCGATCTGGCTGCACAGATCGAGGATTTCGAGCGTGTTACGCGCTAAACCGGACATCTCCCCCGCATTGACTGGCTTACAACCTTCGGATGCGTGCAGATCCTGCGCGCATACTCTGTTCCTCCGATCTGCCTGCCTATGGCCGTGAACATACGCGCCCTCATCGAACCCTTACTGCTCGGACTCAGACGGGCAATCCAGGGCCGCCCCTTGATTTCACGCCATCCCAGTCGAGGCCGAAGCGGGCGAGATATTTGCGCAAGCGATCGGCATCGTTACGGCTTGCGCGCTGCGTGCGCGAGACCGCAAACAAGGCGCGGCCTGCATCGGAGAGACTGGCCGACAGACGGCAAACACGCACTACCGCGGCAAGCTGAACGCTATCGAAAACATCGATCTCTGCGGGATCAGGCAGGATCTCTGCCAGCAACGCCCGGTCATCGGGCCGAGCCGGGCTGGTTGTGTCAGCCTCGCAGTTTCGCCATCGCTCGGTCAGTTCCCCGATCTCGTCCTCGATCATGGGGAGTGTGATTCTTCCGCGATCCGCCAGGGTACATAGCCTGAGCACCGATTGCGTGAGATCGCGGAAATTTCCCGCCCAGCAGGCCTCGGCAGAGCGCGCAAAACGCAGATACCGTGCACGGGCACCCGGGGCGAAACCGGTTTTGGCACCCAGTCGTCGCTCAGCGACATCCAGCGCATGATCGAATTCCATTTCGAGATCTGTCAGGCGCTCCCGCAGAGGAGGAAGGCGCAGGATCCATTGGAAAAGCGTTTCCAGCCCTGCGCCATCTCGGGCAGTGGCAATCAGGCGGATCTGTATATCGAGATCTGTCTCCCCGCCAACCGGACGGTACTGCCCGCACTCCACGGCGCGGAAGAGATTGTCGCGCAAGGCCGGGGGGACGTGCTCCATCCCCTCGATAAGCAATGTGCCGCGATGCGCCTGCGCCAGTAATCCAGCCCGTTCAGCTCCTGCGGCGCTGCCGAGGCCGCGCTTCTGACCCATCAGCATCGCGGCCCCATCCGGTGTCGCAAGGGCTATGCCGCTGACGCGCACCAGTTTCCCGCGCAGCTGCCGGCGCTGAAGTCGCAGTTCATGGACGCGCGCGCCAAGTGTGCTCCTGCCGCTCCCGGCTTCACCTGTGATCAGGATGGGCGCGTCCGAGCGCAGGGCGATCTGCTCGAGCCGATCGATAAGGCGCTCGATCACCGGATCGGTGCCGCCGATACCACCCCGAAGCAATGTCGAGTGCTGGACAGAAGCCAGATCGAAGCGCTGCTGGATCGCATCATATTGCGCAAGATCGAGATCGATGACGTTAAGGCGCCCGTTCGGCCCGGTGCCGGGTCGCTCCGGCTCCATCTGGATCAGCCGGGCCGGAACGTAGCGGCTCTCCGTCAACAGGTACCAGCAGATCTGGGCGACATGGGTGCCAGTGGTCAGGTGAACGAAATAACGCTCACGGTCCTCATCGAACCCATAGGCCTGCGCGAAGTCGTAGAGCTTGGCATAGACCTCCTCGAGGTCCCATGCATTGTCGAAATCGAGCGGAGTGAGACGCACCTCTGTGTCCGGCGAGAGCGCGGCAATGCCACGCGCGACATGATGGGCCAGAGCCTCGGCATAACCGGGATGAAGCAGCTCGAAGCGATCGACCGGAAGGGAGTCGTGGCCGCACAGCTTGATACTGGGCTGCCATGAACCGACTCCGCGCATCCGATCGATTTTGGTACCAAGCAGACCGATGACAACGTTTCTCATGATCTGATCATTTCAGATAAATCACGATACGAAAAGATCGTTTCGAGAAAATCCGCAAGTTGAAAACTCGGAATAAATCATAGAAATCAATTTCTTAAAAGGATTCCAGGATTTCCTATCGGCAAAACCTTTCCCGCTTCATGCTCAGACCAGAAGCATCAATCGAAGAGAAAGGACATGAACATGACCGCGCCCATGGAGATCGACGGGAAGGTTCTTATTGGCTGGGGCCATATGCCCGGCCCTGGCTTTGGAGCCGTGCTCGACAGGGCGCGCGCACTCGCAGCGCAGGGCGACGACGAGGCCGCCATTCGCGCTGCGGTGCCCCCTCCGCCGCTGCCCGAGAAGCTCTCCTTGCAGGAAGCGGCTACCATTCCGCTACATATCTCGCTCGACGCGGACACACAGGACGAGGCGGAGAACCGTGAGCGCGTGATCGACACGATGCGTACCCTTGTACGTACCCCGACCGTGGTTGCAGCAGCGATCATGCCGGATGCCTGCCCGGCGGGACCGCTCGGCACAATCCCCGTCGGCGGCATTGTGAGCACGCGCAATGCGATTCATCCTGGCATGCATTCGCCCGATATCTGCTGCTCGGTCATGATGACGGATCTTGGGCCGGTAGATCCGGGCACCGTGCTCGATGCGGCTGCGGGCATCACCCATTTCGGCGCAGGCGGGCGCGATCAGGGGCGGCGCTTCACCTTGTCACTCGATCTGCTCGATGCATTTCGCGCCAATCCGTTTCTGGGTCATCAGAAGATGCTGCATACGGCGCAGGCCCATATGGGCACGCAGGGCGATGGCAATCACTTCCTGTTCGTCGGTCGGTCTCGCGCGACAGGTCATACCGCTCTTGTGACGCATCATGGATCACGCGGGCCAGGGGCTCAGCTCTATCGCGCCGGAGTGGAGGTGGCAGAACGCTGGAGGCGACGTCTCTCACCCGAGACGCTGCGCCAGAACGCCTGGATTCCGGCCGATAGTGATGAGGGGCGCGATTACTGGCAGGCGCTGCAGATCATCCGTCGCTGGACCAAGGCGAACCACAATGCCATTCATCAGGCGGTAACGGAGATCCTGTGCCTCACCCCGGTGGAGCGTTTCTGGAATGAGCATAATTTCGTTTTCGAGCGCGACGGTCTGTACCATCATGGCAAAGGCGCTACCCCCGCCTGGGGAAGCTATGCCGATGACGCGACGGGCAAGGTGCTGATCCCGCTGAACATGGCCGAGCCAGTTCTAGTCGCGCGGGGACGCGATGCCGCTCATGCGCTGGGCTTTGCGCCCCATGGTGCAGGGCGCAACATGTCACGTACCGAGCATCGTCGGCGCATGGGCGATGCCACTCCCGAGGCCCTGCTCGCTGCCGAGACACCCGGACTTGATATCCGGTTCTCGGGCGGCAGGATCGATGTGTCGGAACTCCCGTCGAGCTACAAGCGGGCGTCGAGCGTCGTGGAGCAGATCGGGCGATACGGCCTTGCCGATATCGAGGATTATATCGACCCTGTTGGCTGCATCATGGCGGGGGACATGCCTCCACCCTGGATGAGCGGGCATCGCTCGGGCCGCAGAAGTTAGAAAAGTCCGGGGTCTGTCGCTACCGGCATGCTGTGTGATGGCGACAGATACGCCCGATGGCGGGTTGTGCCGATGTCGTTTCCTGCGATCGTCAAGCAGGATCGGCTGCGTCGACAGAGCGCGGGCGTGTCATGACAGGCCGAGACGCCTGCGCAGCTTGCGTATCTCGCGTCCGGCCTCGATCACCAGGCCATGAGGCGAGAGTTCAGTGCGCTTGATATCGAACAGTGTGACCTCTCCCACGGCAGAAAGTGTGTGCATGCCCTCATTGTAGGGGGCATAGGTCGCGGTAATGGGCAAAGCCGCGCCCGCGCGAGTCTTGATACGCTTTGTCGTGAGCTCATCGAACCAGAGCGGCCGGATCGCCCCGCCATAGGTCCGGGCGCAATCCTGCACGGGAAGCATGAGCCGCCCATCGATCATCACGGGGGTTCCCCCCGCTCGGGCGCTTGAGGGGTCGATGCGGACAGGATTCTGGTGATGACGCGTCCAGGGCCCATGCAGGGTTCGGGCATAGGCTACATGCAGGCGGCTCGGCGCCTTCTTGGCGGCTTCCACCGGCGTGTAGATCAGCCACCAGAGACCCTCCTGAAAATGCAGGGTCGCATCGACCGCAATCTCGCCTCCGAGGTCGATCGTCGCTTCCGGGACCCAGCGATCCGGAAAGCGTTCGGCACGATAGAGGGTCTGCGTGCCGGAGCGGTGCGCTTCAGGGAGCATCCAATAACTCCCTTCGGCCTCGATAACCTGCGGATAGGACAGATGCCATGGCTCACGCAGGACGACCTCGTTCCGGAGCAGTGTGTAAGCCCGGTCATAGACAAAGACTTCTATGGCGCCGATGCGATCACGATAATCATAGATCTCGAGAAAGATGTGCAGCTTGTCGTCATGCCACACGCCGAACGGGTCAGCGCGGAACTGAAAGGCGCGAGGCATGTCAGGCAGGAAATGGCAGGGAATTCGGGACCAGTCGGACGTCTCGATCAGCGTGGCGAGCGGGGCTTCGAGAATGCCCGTCCGCCAGATATCCTTGCGCAACCCCATGATCATTCCTCCTTGGGCCAATATCGGGGGTGGTTAACACCCCCGCCCGGTTTACGGAATGGCCCAAAGCCGGATGTCATACCTTGGCCGCGATGAGGTCAGCGAGGGAGCGGCGCAAGAGAGTATCCGCCTAGCGCAAATCGATACGGATACGGCCCTTGGGGCTGGACGTGTCGGTTCTGGCCTCGATCTGCACCTGATTGATGGGGGCTCCCGCGGCCACGATCTGATCAGCCACTGCCTGGCCGTCCTGCTGGGTCAAGGCCTCGATCGATTTGACCTGTGCGACCGGACTTCCAGCCTCCGGAGACAGCACATTGACGACGAAAACGATGGTCGGCCTGCGCGACAGGGCCAGTTTCGTGCTGCGTTCGACGGCGGGAGCCCATTCCTCTTTCGGGGTGCCTGCCACGATCTGCAGGAACGGTGCCGGTGGCGGCTTGGAGGGCGGCGGCGGTGGAATATAGGGCTTGGGGGGCTTGCCCGCATTAGCGTTGAACAGGCGCTGGTCGGGTGGCGTACAGGCGGTCAATACGCCTGAAAACAGGCAAATGGCGATGCCTGCCAAAGCGCGAAATTTCAGAAAACCACAATTGGAAGCATTCGTCATCGTCATGACCTAGAGAACTTGCAGGAAGACCGGACACAAGCAAGAGAGCGGGAACAGAAAGACCAGTTTTCACGAAAATATCGATAAGATTCTTGGTAGCCCCCTCTCGTCTCGTCTTCCAAGGGTGCTATGGTTTCGCCTCTTATAACGAAACCGCCTACTGGCCGGGAGACTACAATGGCTGTGAAAATCGCGATCAACGGTTTTGGACGTATCGGACGTCTGGTGCTGCGTGGTATCATTGAAAGCGGACGTACGGATGTCGTGCCTGTCGCCATCAATGACCTCGGCTCGGTGGAAGAAAACGCCCATCTGCTGGCCTATGACAGCGTGCATGGCCGCTTCCCCGGTACCATTCGCGTCGACGGCAACAACCTGATCATCGAAGCCAATGGTCGCACCTATGGTCCGATCCGCGTTTCCGCCGAGCGCGATCCCACCAAGGTTCCGTTCCAGGGTGTTGACGTGGCCATGGAATGTACGGGCCTGTTCACCACCAAGGAGAAGGCTTCCGCCCTCATCACGGCTGGCGCTCGCAAGGTCCTGATTTCCGCTCCGGGCACCGATGTCGATGCCACCATCGTCTATGGCGTGAACAATGCCATGCTGACGAAGGACATGACGGTCATCTCCAACGCATCCTGCACGACCAACTGTCTGGCTCCTGTCGCCAAGGTGCTGGATGAGGCCTTCGGCATCGAATGCGGCTACATGGTGACCATCCACTCCTATACGGGTGACCAGCGCACGGTGGACACGCATCATCGCGACCCGCGCCGCGCTCGTGCCGCCGCGCTGAACATGATCCCGACCTCGACGGGGGCAGCTAAGGCCATCGGTCTGGTTCTGCCGCACCTCAAGGGCCGTCTGGATGGCACCTCGATCCGCGTTCCCACGCCGAATGTCTCCGTCGTCTCGCTCGATTTCATTCCGAGCCGCGCTCCGGCATCGGTTCAGGCCATCAACGACGCCCTGCGCGCCGCTGCCGAGGGCCCGCTGAAGGGGGTGCTCGACTATAATGATGCCCCGCTGGTGAGCAGCGACTTCAATCACTCCTATGCTTCCTCGACCTTCGATTCCACCCAGACGGCGCTGATCGATGGCGGCAAGATGGTGCGCATCTGCTCCTGGTACGACAATGAGTGGGGCTTCTCGAACCGCATGTCCGACACGGCAGCGCTTTTCGGCACCCTCTAAAAACCAAGAAAAACGGGAGTATAGCGCATGGCCAGTTTCCACACGCTCGATGACCTGTCTCCTGAGGGAAAGCGCGTTCTTCTGCGCGCCGACCTCAACGTGCCGGTGCGTGAAGGCGCCATCACGGACACGACGCGTATCGACCGCGTCATTCCGACCATCTGCGAGCTGGCCGACAAGGGCGCGCGCGTCATCATTCTGAGCCATTTCGACCGTCCCAAAGGTCAGGTCGTGCCCAGCATGTCGCTTGCTCCCGTGGCCGAAATGCTGGAATCCAAGATCCAGCACAAGGTGCATTTCGTGTCCGACTGCGTTGGACCGAAGGCGGAAGAAGCCGTTGCAAAGCTCAAGGATGGCGAAGTTTGCGTTCTCGAAAACACCCGTTTCCATGCGGGTGAGGAAAAGAACGACCCGGCTTTCACCGACATGCTCGCCCGTCTGGGCGACGTCTATGTGAATGACGCCTTCTCGGCCGCACATCGTGCCCATGCCTCGACCGAGGGTCTGGCCCATCATCTGCCGGCCTATGCCGGACGCCTGATGGAAGCGGAGCTGAACGCACTGACTGCAGCGCTCGAACTGCCGGAACGCCCGGTGGGGGCCCTGATTGGTGGCGCCAAGATCTCGACCAAGCTCGATCTGATCGGGAACGTGCTGGGCAAGGTCGATGTGCTGTTCATTGGCGGCGCAATGGCCAATACCTTCCTTGCGGCGCAGGGCGTTTCTGTCGGCAAGTCGCTTCAGGAAGCCGACATGCACGAGACGGCGCGCAAGATCATGGCGCAGGCCCAGGACGGCCAGTGCGAGATCATTCTGCCGGTCGATGCCGTGATCGCACGCGAATTCCGTGAAGGAGCCCCTTCGGAAGTGTGCGACATCAATGCGGTACCGGCGGATGCCATGATCCTCGATGCCGGTCCGAAAACCGTCGCGCTGATCAATGCGAAGCTCGAAGCCCTGAAGACCCTGGTCTGGAACGGCCCACTTGGCGCGTTCGAGATCAAGCCTTTCGACGCGGCAACCGTCTCGGTGGCTCAAAAGGCCGCCGCGCTGACAAAGGCTGGCCAGCTCAAGACCATTGCCGGTGGCGGTGACACGGTATCGGCCCTGCGCCATGCCGATGCAGCCGACAAGATGAGCTATGTATCGACAGCTGGCGGTGCCTTCCTTGAATGGCTCGAGGGCAAGCTCCTCCCGGGAATTGCGGTGCTGACCGACGCAGCACATAATGCCTTCCCGATCTGAGTATCCTGCCCGGACCGGTTGCATCACGTTTGATGTCGACGTGATACAATCGGTCCATTCCTGTTGCATCCGCTTTTCCTGCCTGATTACAGTATTCGTCGCTGGCCATCACACCGGCCCCCGGTAAATCGATACTGTCATCCGCAAGAAGGAACGCGTCGGTGCGTCTCTATCCTGTTCTGTTGCTCGGCCTGGTTGCCTGTGCCTTGCCTAGGCCTGTCTGGGCGGACGATACCGTGTCGCAGCCAGCGCCGTCTGCCTCTCATCACAGCATTCATCGGTCGGTCTCTGGGGCCGGGCTTGGCACTGTCTCCTCGTTCTCCCTCGACCCGGTCACGACCACCGAGCCACTGATCCGGCAGGCTTCCCTGACGGTAAAGGCGCCCATTACGTCAGCGGCCAATGGTTTCAGCGAAGCCCCTCTCCCCGATGAGGACATGGATGCGCCGAAGGAACACGGCGGCAATGACGACGCTACGCTGAAGGCCGATTTTTTCCAGCGCAACCATCATCAGGTAGGTGATGCGCTTTCTGGCGGGGCCGCTGCCAATGACCAGAGACGGGGCCATGGCTCGATGGCCGCCGGTGTAGCGGTTGCCATCCCGCTCAACTGAAGCATGCGGATCGGCCTTCCTTCAGCTTTCGAGTTCGGCTGGCGAGAGCCCTCTCAGACGATCCATCTCACGCACGAGATCGGGCAGCGAGCCCGCCTCCATCTTGCGCATGATTTGCGCGCGGCGCACTTTTACCGTGATCTCACTGACACCCAGTATTCCCGCCGTCTGTTTATTGAGCAGCCCCGTCACCACGAGACGGGCGACCTGCTTTTCACCCGCATTCAGGCTGCGCCAGCGTCCCAGAAGCGCCTCGCCTTCCGCCCTCTCTCGCCGTGATGCCTCATTGATTGCCAGGCCGCGCTGGATGGCATCAAGCAGATCAAGATCGCGAAACGGCTTGGTGAGGAATTCGATCGCCCCGTTCTTCATGGCCTCGACCCCCATGGCAATATCGCCATGGCCGGTGATGAAGACCACCGGATAATCCAGACCGAGCCCGGCCATGCGCCTGTGAAAATCCATGCCGGACAGGCCCGGCATCCGGATATCGAGGATCAGGCACGCAGAGCAGTTCTCTTTCGGCGCAACAATGAAGCTCTCCGCATCGGCGAAGCAGCGAACTTTTTGCCCAACCGCGCTCAACAGATCATCAAGTGCCTGACGGATCGAGGCATCGTCATCGACCACGTAGACGATCGTTTCTCCGGTAAGCCCATTTCGAGCATCCATCACGATTCCTCCTCGCGTGCCGCAGGGATACTGAAGCAGAACGCTGCCCCTTCACGACGATCCTGAGCCAGCCAGATCCTGCCCTTGTTGGCTTCGATCAGTGTGCGGCTGATCGCGAGGCCAATACCTGTCCCTTCCTGCTTCGTGCTCCAAAAGGGCTCAAAAAGGTGATCCGTGAGGGTGGGGGCGATCCCGGAACCGTCGTCGCTCACCCGGCACAGGCAGGAATCATCCTCCTCCCATAGGGCGATCTCTATATGGCCGCCACCCGTACCCTGGACCGCGATTGCTTCGATCGCGTTGAGCAGGAGATTGCTCACAACCTGCTGAATCTGAACCGGATCTCCCCAGGCAGACAGAGTGCCTGCCTTGCAGCGGATACGTGCCGCGATGTCGTGGCGCTCAAGACGATGCTGAGCCATGGCCACCACATCCATCACAGCATCGACCAGGTTGAAACGCCGACATTCGGTCACCTTGCCACGTGTCAGATCCTTCATGCGTGTCAGGATATCAGCGGCGCGCGTCGTGTCGCGTATGATACGCTCGAGCGCGGCATTCGCGCGGTCGACATTGGGCGGTGTTGCGGAGAGCCAGCGCTGACACGCCTGCCCGCTAGTGGCGATGGCTGCGAGGGGCTGGTTAAGTTCATGCACGATGGACGAGGTCAGACCACTGACCATCTGCGCATGAGCGATGCGTGTCAGCTGGGACTGCCCCTGCAGGGCCAGTTCCTTGGCATGCTGGAGCCGGATGGCAAGCCAGGCGGTGATGACGATCGCCGCCGAACTGATCAGCAGATTGATCAATCCGGTGGCCGCGTTGCCATGCAGGGTGAAGGCGAAACTCACCCCGGTCAGGCCAAGACACAGGCAGCCAAGCCAGATCAGACTTCCGGGCCGAAAAGAGAAGGCGGCACCCAACAGCACCACCGTATAGAGTACCGGTATCGCGATCTCGTAATGGGTGATCGTATCGGCAGCAAAAATGGCGGCCATGGCCAGGCCGAGCAGGATGGGACGGGTCGCACTGGCAACGGGTCGTGCACCATGCCCCCCCTTCCCGGAGCCAGAGCCAGAGCCCGAGCCGAGTGAACCGGGATAACGTGGCTCGGGACCCTGCCGTTTTCCCTGCCGGGCCATGCGGGCGACCATGCGGGCGGTCTCGGGCCTGCCGCTCCCTCTTCTCATGATCAGAACCTCGTACCCAGGCTGAAAACGAGTTGTCTCGGCGCCGAGCGCTGCATGGTCTGATAATCTCCGGAGAACGGGGCGCCGTCCACATTGAGGTTGCCGATCATCTTGCTGTTGAGCAGATTATAGACATCAAGACGCATGTCGAGCGGTGGCCAGCCTGCATGGCCAGGGCGTTTCCACGCAATATAGGCCGTAGTGTTCCAGTAATTCGGCCCCATGATGTCGTTGGTGTACGAAAAAGGACGGTCAAGATACACGACGCTCGTCGCACCGGCCTCGACCTGTCCGACATGCACAAAGGCCGAGCTTTGCAGAGACAGCGCCGGGTAACCCGGCTGGGCCTTTCCCCTGATCGGGAAGATCTCACCTCCGGCGACCAGATCGCCACCGTAACGGAAGCGACTGACCGAAAGTGACTGGCTGAGTGTCAGATACGGTCCCAGAGGCAGGCTGGCCGCGACATCTCCCCCCCAGATATGCGATGCCCGCACGATCCCGACGGTATTGACCGGGCTATGCAACGTGCCGATCGACGCGGAAACAAGCCGGTTCTCGACAAGCGAGAAGTACCCGTCCCATGACAATCTGAAGCGCCCCTCTTTTCGGTGTCCGCCGATCGTGACTGTCATGTCCTTTTCGGGGGCGATACGCGACAGGGCCTCATCGAAACTTGCCTGATCCGAAGCGGACCAGATCGAGGCGGAGTAGCCGATATTGCCGCGAGGCGACATGCGGTAGCCGCTCTGGGTCTGGGCGGCATCAATGAACAAATCCTGACGGGGCGACAGTGTCCAGAGCAGGGAGAGATGCGGCAGGAAGCCGTTTTGCGAGCGCAGATTCCCGCGGGGGGCGCCATCAGCCCCAACACCGCCCCCCGAGGAATGCACATCTATTGCCTTGAACCCCAACCCCAGGAGCAGGGAGGGCGTGAGCTTCCAGTCGTCATGCAAGAAGATCTGGCGCGAAGATGTGTGCCAATGGGAGAGATTTTGTGTCTGAAAAGCGGGTCCGTAGCGATCAAACGGTCCGATAGCCCTGAGTGGTGCCCCAGTCCCCAGGAGCGGTTCGTTATACCAGGACTGATCGGCCATCGAGCGCGATGTCTCCTGCCAGAGTCCTGCAGAAAGAAGATGATGGCCGATCCGGTAGTCGAGGGTAAGGCTGCCGCCGAAGCGCCGGACCGCAGAATGCCAGACCTGCTCTGAAAACGGGGCGCCAGTTTCGGAAGGGGTTGTCGGGTCTGAAACACTGGCGTCGGTATAAGTGCTCGCCCCGTAGAAAAGCGCCTTGCCGTGAAGGCGGCTCCCGATCCTGAAGCGATGAGCCAGTGACCCTATGAAATCCTGCGAGACCTGTCCGCTGTCATACGGGGTCAGGGCCGCACGCTCCGCACAGCTATAGGGACCGCATTGCGCCTCGGCATTTTCGGGACGCGCCATGTCGTAAGCCGCCCCATAATTCGGATAGGTGAAATCTGCGCCGCGCCAGCCTAGCTTGTCCAGCATATCGTGAGACACGTTGTTATAGCCCCAGACCTGCGCTTGCGAGGCCGAGAAAAAGGCGGTCAGATCGCCCCAGGCGACATCCTGCACCGCCTTGATATTGCCACGCAGCATGTTCTGCGAGCCCTGCCCCTGATATTTATCCTTGCTGATGCGCTGGAAACCGGCGAGCACACGCGGTCCCGACGTGCCAAGCGTACCGGATTGCCCTATGAACGTCGTGACAAGGGTGTTGTTGCTGCCTACGGCCTGATTGACGGCAAGGCTGCGCGTTTCCGCAGGCGCCATGAGCGCGTAGCGAATTTCGCCGCCATTATTGCTGCTCGAATAGGTACTCTCACGTGAGGTGCCAGGCGACACGACAATGGAACCGATTGTATCGGGGACGCTGATATTGAGCACATTTGTTCCGCTCAGCGTACCGAAACTCGAATCATTCAGCGGAATGCCCTCAAAGAGAATGCCGAGTTCGTTCATATGAAACCCGCGCAGGAACAGGCTCGCATCGGACTCATCGAGACCGTAGGAATCCGAGGCCGTATAGGAAACACCGGGCGTCTGGGCGAGGAGTGCGAGTGGATTGGAACCACTCAGCGTATTGCGCCAGTCGGCCGGGGTCAGCACGGTCATATTGGGCTGGACTGCGCGATGGGCATCTCTGGCGACCCTGATGGTCTCGGTCTGGGACGCAGCAGTTTTTCCCGAAATCTGACGGTCCCCTCCTTTCGCCCGGCTGACAGTTCGGCCGTTTTTCCGATCTGCGGATCTGGCCGCGTTTCCGGCATGATTTTTCCCCTCAGAAGTGGCTTTTGCCGTCGCGATACGCTCCGCGGCCAGCGCAGCTTCACAGGGCAGGAGGAGCGGTAGCATCAGGCCTGCCATGCAGGCCGCCTGACGCGCGAAAATGGTCTGATTCCCACAGGAAAAGGCGATTTTCCGGAGATGCTTATCATGGCTCATGTCGAGATCTTCCCTGTTCGGGGATTCCCTAATGACAATACGCTTCTGTTCAAATGCCCTCTTTGGTATGATCTCTCTATACCAAAGTATAGGTCTGGTATCCCAGGCAATACTTACTGGAGGTTACGACGGACGATACTTTATCCCCATCAGAATCCAGCGACGAGATTGAAGTCGCAGAACACACCTCGACTTCCTCGGCTGGCAGCCCGCCGGAGCCTCCAGCCAGCATCGACGCTCACATTCAGATGACGGTTGATCTTGCTGCTCAGCGCGGTGCCAAGGCTCGATAATGTCACGACACGCGGCCCTATCCCCGCAGGGTGAACCTGGGAATTATCGCCCCAGTCCCAGAAGGCACCCAACGTGTTCTTGTCATCAAGCGCATTCAGCCCGATCCATTTACCCAGAGAAAAGCCAGGTGTGTCGATTTCCTCGCTCGCCATCAGACCGCGACTGCCAAAGGAGGTATTCACGTAATACCCGCGCACGGTACCCATGCCGCCAATCATGAGTTGCTCACTGTAGAGCAGATTATGCGTGGCGCCCTGCCAGCCGAATTTCGTATTGGCCGTGAGGCCGAAAGGCAGAGAAAGGGCGCGTTTCAGGAGCAGCCGGTCATAGACGTAATTCGGCTTGGCGTTAGGAAAAATGGTCTCGTACCATCCCCTTTTGTTATAGGCGGAGATACCCGGCGGGCCATAGACAATCTGATTATTGATTTCGGTCTTGCCCCAAGGGTCCTGCACGGAGCCGATAAAGCCGAGAACGAACTGATTGGTCTCGGCATTGGCCAGAATGAGGGGCACGGCGGCGCTGAACTGGTCTGAAATCGTGGATTTCCAGTCGAACCCCGCTTGAACCGTGCCATCCACACCAAACCGCGCCCCAAGGGCCAGATGGGGCAGCATGTGCAGCCAGCGTAACGAGGCCTGCCCCGAAATACCCTTATTGCTCAAAGGCTGGTCGGCCACCGGATAAGAGACCGAATAATTGCCGAAAACCAGCAGGGCATCACGGGATGTAAGGGGAATTTCCCAACTTGCGTTATGACCGGTGAACCGCCCTGATACGCTGCGCTGCAATTGATAGGTCAGTGTCTGGCCAAGGTGGAATGCGTCTCCCCAGGAGACGCCCAAATCCCAGTTCAGCCGCCCCAAAGTAGGGTCGAGCTGGTTGTCATAAGCACCATACACGTAAAGCGGCAGGCGATCGGCCACGCGCAGATCAACATCGGTCACGCCGGGTTTGGTGCCTGGCCGATACACCATATCGACAGTGCGAAACGGGTTGGTGTTGAGCCAGCGCAGATCCGTCTGCAATGCATCGAGCGTCGGCAACTGACCGCTGGAGAGACCGCTTTGCTGGCGGATGATACGGTCAGAGAACCACTGATTGCCGATCACGCGCAGGGCGCCGATGCGATATTCCAGCACGTCGAGACGCAGGACGCCCGCATGAACGCGTTGGGGGGGTACACTGACCGTCACGAATGCATGGGCTTTTTCGCGATAATACCCGACGACAATATCCACCAGTTCCTGCATCTGACCGAAGCTGAGGGAATGCCCGATGAAGGGCATGATCCGCTTGGAGAACGCAGCGGTTTCAAGCAAGGGTAGATTGACGGTAGTGAGCGCTCCGTCTCGCTCCTGTTGCGCGCTCATCCCCATCGGGGCGATAACCAGCGCCCGTAAAAATGGTAAAGCCGGACGGGAGGAGCTAAGCGCCTGGGGAACGAGCGCCGGTTTTCGGGGGGCGGATGAGGAGAGTTCTGGCAAGGCAGAGGCGGCCCCACCCGGCCTGAGTATCGAACGCGCTGCGCTTTCATGCGGCAGGAGAAACGCCCCGGCGACCAGAATGATCAGGCCCGCTAAAGTGCGAAGGCGCCTCATGGCTGCTCGCCTGCGGGTATGGCGGGCACAGCCTGCCGCTCAGAGGCATTTGTTGTCAGTTGTGGCGCCGCCTTTGCGGCCTGATCGGAGCTGAGCATCACGTCGCCACCAGGCAGAGGCGTGGCACGATCCACCTGTTGGACACCCTCGCGATTACCGGCCAGAGCAAAGGCATTCCCCCCCGCCGAGGCGAGAGACGCTGCGGCGTCTGCGATCATAGCCTGCTTATCCGCACCGCTTATACGGCAGGGATGGGGCAGCACATAGACGCCAGAGGGGCCGAAAGACGCGTTCATCGTTGCATAATCCCGCATGTCCCCTGATGCGGGCGGTACGTTCGGTGGAGCGATTCGAGGGGGCTGTTTCGTCACCCCGATCATGACCGCCTCGCTCTTCCCTGCGCCTATCCCCGCACCATGAGAGCCGAGCAATGCTGGCTCGGCGGGTGCTCCGCCCGCTACGAACTGACCCGAAGCCACGGAAACGGGAGACGGGCATCCCCCCGCCACGGCCTTTCCGTCAGGACCGCTGACCACACCCTGAGGCGAAACCCGGTAGGTGATGCCGCCGAGAGAAACCTCGTTTTTCACCGGTGAAGGGCGATTACCCACCACGCTATCCAGTGTTGCATTGGCCGAAGCCGAGGCGCGCGCGCCAGGAGCAAACCCACCCGCCGATTGTGCGCCCTCAGTACGCTGCGCCATGCAGGGGATGCTGAGGAATATCGGAGCAAGCAGCGTGAGAACGGCTATGCTCTCCGGACGAAACACAGGGAGGCGAAGACGGCGCAACAGACAATCCGCAAGCAAGGGAAGACGAGATACGGGCTTATATCACCAAACCGTGATAGCGGCGGGTCGTTCCCTACCCGCCTCGAGGTGGAAGCTGTTGTGTTGCAAGGGGATCACGCGCCTGGATCCTGAGGTCTGTCCAAGGCGTGCCCTCAGAGGCGAAGCCTCAGTCCAGAGCCCCGCCGGATGCAGGAGTTCGGCTACCCAGCGTTTTACCCGCCTATCTTCAGGTATCAGCGTATGTGCGTGATTTTACGGAAATGACCGAACGGGTCGGCAAACCGAGACGACTGAAAACGGCAATCGCGGCCTTCGTCGAATGTCTCTTCTCCAGGAAGAAGTGACAGATGTTTCGCCTCGCGCTGGCTTCGACGCCAACGCTGAGCGAGCGGATCAAGGCACTGCGCAAAAAGTGCCCTGACCCGCGTCTCCCTCTGGGATCAGAAGCTGATCCCAGCCTGAAGGAACGCGTAGCGGCCGACGATCAGGCTGCCGTACTGGTAGATATTCGTATTGGTCGAGGTATCCATGACAAAAGGTGGCTTCTTGTCGAACAGATTGCTCACACCGGCCTCAAAATTCCAGCGATTGAGGCGGTATCCGAGTGTGATATCATGGGTGAAGATACCCGGCGTCTTGTACTGACCACCCGTCTTGGGGGTCACGTCAGTCACACCGTTGTTCCAGACCATGCCACCGATATAACGCATCATATAGGTGAAGCTGAAATCGTCATGCTGCCACGTCGCCTGAGCGTAGTCACTGACACGCGGCTGACCGCTCCCACCCTGATAGAACAGGCGGCCAGTATAGTTGTACCACTGCCCATTCGGCACGTTCTGCTGCAGATAGCTGACGAGCTGTTGCATGTTGTTCGAGATGGTAAGCCCGTCATGCGGCGTCAGACGTACATGATAGTCCAGATCGAAATCGATACCGCTGGTCCGGATACCGCCCAGATTCTGATAGATGGCGCTGACCGAAGTCAACTGCTGGGAAACCGAGCGCGCCGCGATGGCACCACACTGGCTTGTATCCGCACCTGTATAGCACTGATCGAGAATATACTGGGTGGTAAGAGTGCCGATGGTATTATTGAGCGAGTAATGCCAGTAGGTCACCGATGCTGACAGCCCCGGAACCCAACGCGGTGTCACGACAGTGCCAATCGTGTAGGTCCGGCCGCTTTCCGGCTGCAGCTTCACGTTACCGCCGGAGACGGTGGGAACCTGGCTCGTGTTCTGGGACACGAATGTCGCGGGGTTGATGCCCTGCGCGTTGCAGCGCGCGAGAACGGCAGCCGCCTGTGCGCCTCCGTAATTCGAGAGCGATGCACAGGGATCGACAGCAGACGGATAACCCAGTTGCTGGCCGCCATAAAGCTCATAGACGTTCGGCTGGCGATAGGACGTACCGAGCGTGGCCCGGAAGCGGATATCGCGCACCGGGGCCCAGTTGATCGATACTTTCCAGTTCTTGGTCGAACCGAAGGTATTGTAATCGGACCACCGCCCCTGGCCGTCGATCGTCAGATCCTTGGCCAGAAACGCATTCTGCAGCAGGGGAATCTGCCCTTCTGCGTAGACCTCATTCACGTTGAAGCCGCCACCCGTATAGCTGGTGGCATTTCCCGTAGAGTCGCCAGCAATGACGATTGGATCAGGCTTGCTGCTCAGCTGCTCGCTGCGATGCTCCATGCCGAAGGCAATGCCCAGATCGCCGCCATGCTGCCAAGGCATCTTCGCCACATTGCTGTTATTGATGCGCAGATTGAAGTCGCGCAGCTGATACATGGCGTGATCGTGCTGCGTGAACTTGCCGTACTCAGCAGCAGCAGGGGAGAGCGGCGCGAGCGGGTTGGAAAGAACGCAGCCCGGCTGACTGGTGCAGACCGTCGGATCATAGACGATCTTGCTCGCAGGGTTGGTCGGATCGAGCTGGCGGACGCCAGTCATTTGAAGCAGATGACGGTAATTGCCCATGTTCTGGGTATTGGCCGTGTACTGGCTTTGACCGTAGGTCATGGAGGCGTCGTAGTCCCAGCCACGCCAGATCTTGCCTTTGGCGCCACCAATCACGGTCCAGGTATCGGTCGCGTAGTCCATCTTGCGCGGGCCAAGGTCGTTCATGCGGCGCGACATGATCGCGTCACGTCCCCAGATGTTGTAGGGGCTGCCCGCCGGGATGGTCCAGGACGACAGAAGCGGAGACGGCTTGATGCCACCCGAGACAGGGGCCGCAGCCATCTGGCGCGCCGTGGTGGTATGGCTGTAACGCACATTGGCGTAGGGCTTGAAATGGCTGTCGACATCATAATGCGCATCGCCAGACAGCGCCGAGTTCTGATTATAATTCTGCACCATTGTATCTTTGGCGAAATTATAGCGATCAGCATTGCTGTAGCGATGGAAAGTGCCGTCGCCATTCGATACCAGATTGGCGCCCGTGATCGGGTTGGTCACGCGGCCAGCCGGGATGATGGATGAGCCATAGACCGGCGTACCGGTGACCGGATTGGTCTGCTGTGGGTTAGCCGCCCAGGCGCGATCCTGGCTCATGATTCCGCCGGAGGTATTGTACTGGCCGAATAGCGTGACATTGCCGCGGCCATGATCGAAATTGAAGCCTTTCATGGCCGAGAGCAAACCAGTCTTTGCGTCGCCATATTGCGAGATACCGCCGCGCATGGTGATGGTGGCCTTGGTCACATCATGGCGCAGCTTGATATTGATCACGCCCGAGACGGCATCGGCGCCGTAGAGCTCTGAGCCGCCATCCTTGAGCATTTCGACGCTCGCGATCTCCTCGACGGGGATCGTGTTCAGATCGACGCAGGACGTGGCCGCGTTGATCGCCGTACGCTTGCCGTCGATCAGGATCAGTACACGCTTGGAGCCGAAATTACGGATATCGGTGCAGCTCACGCCACCGCCGCCATTGGTCTGCTGGTTCGGCGTACCTGAAGAGCCGATCGACGGCAGTCGCTGAAGATAATCTCCGAGCGAAATAGCCGAGGTCTGCTGGATCTGTTTGGCCGTGATGACCTGGACCGGGTTGGCGGAGCTGTTGTTGGAACTGCGCAGATAAGACCCCGTGACCATGATGGTCTCGGATTTGGGCGAGGCGTCCTTGGTCTTGACCACGATTTTCTTCTTGGTGGCGGTGGCGTCCATGGGGACGCTTGCAGCCGAGGCGGAAGGGAAACCAGAGGCGGACAGGCCGGCAACGGCCGTAAACGTCAAAAGAAAAGATCTGCGCAGGCTCAACGCCATCGTTTACACGCTCCATACGTAACGACATTTAATCGAAACGTAACGCTGGCATAACGAGAAAGCGGTGAGTGCGACTTAATGTTGCTGTTTTATGTCGAACTTTAAAAATAATTTGAATTAGCGTTAATTCGTCAAATTAACGTCAATTCTGACATTTCTATCCAGACAGTCGTTGCGTAAAAGACACAATTCTCGGGCCGTCTGCCCCAAATGTGCCGCCAAAGCAGTGAAGCAAGCGCACGCAATGCTTCTTCCGGCTCCTCCGGCTCTTTTAACGATTATCGAAAAAAGGGTCTGTGCCGCACGCCTGACGGGCTCGCGAAAACCGCCACATGGGCGAGCGCATCCATGAAGACCGTGAATAGGTCCCCTCTCACCGTTAAAAGGCAAAAAGCCTGGCCGGTCAGCTCAGCTCAGCTCAGCTCAGCTCAGCTCAGCTCAGCTCAGCTCAGCTCAGCTCAGCTCAGGCGGGTCTTGCGGCTCATCGACAAGATGTCGTGTCAAATCGCCACCGGTCCCCCCCACAAGACCACGAGCGTAGTCCTGTGCCGAGAAGGGACGCAGGTCTTCCACCTGCTCACCCACACCCACGAGATGCACGGGCAGCTTGAACGCGTCAGCCAGCGCGACCACGATCCCGCCACGCGCCGAGCCGTCGAGCTTGGTGACGATCAGACCGGTCACATTGACCAGTTCACGGAATACACGCACCTGCTCCATCGCATTCTGCCCGGTCGTAGCATCAAGAACCAGCAGAACCGAATGCGGCGCCGTCTCGTCGAATTTCTTCATCACGCGGATGATCTTGGCGAGCTCTTCCATGAGTGCGCCCTTGTTATGCAAACGCCCGGCCGTATCGACGAAAAGCAGATCCGTGCCGGATTCGCGCGCCTGTTTGATGCCCTCATAGGCCAGCCCTGCCGCATCGCCACCCGGCTTGCCTGCGATGACAGGTGCGCCCGTGCGTTCGCCCCAGACCTGCAACTGCTCGACGGCCGCCGCGCGAAAGGTATCGCCCGCCACCATCATGACAGAGCGGCCCTGATCACGGAACCACTTCGCCATTTTGCCGATGGTGGTGGTCTTGCCTACGCCATTGACGCCCACAACCAGCACCACATGAGGCTTGTGCTCGGTCTTGAGTTCGAAGGGCTGGGCCACGGGCTCGAGCACACGCGCGATTTCCGTCGCAAGGGCTTCCTGGATTTCCTCGGTCGTCACGTTGCGCCCGAAGCGAGAGCTGCGGAACTCCTCGATCACACGTCCAGCCACCGCTGGACCCAGATCGGCAGCGATCAGCTCGTCTTCGAGCTCCTCCAGCGCCGTCTCATCGAGATAGCGATGGGTGAGAGCAGCATTCAGCTTCTGCGTCGAGCGCGTCAGCCCCTGTTTCAGACGTGAGAAAAATCCGGCCATGTCAGTTGATCTCTGCTACCAGCCCAGCTTCGTCAAGAGTACGCGCTTTCAGGGTCAGGCGTTGCCCTCGCTGTGCCTGGCCGCCCTTCAGGCGCACAGGGATGAAATGCGCGGAGTGGCCGCGTTCCGCCCCCTCCATCAGAACGTCGAGAGGCTGACCGATCATTCCCAGCCAATAGGCCTGCCGATTGGTCTCTCCGACCGCCCGCAAGGCCGCCGCACGGGCCTGACGCCTGGCATTCGGCACGCTGGGCATGCGTGCTGCCGGAGTACCGGGGCGCTCGCTATAGGGAAAGACATGCAGATAAGGCAGGCGATGGGCCGTGACGAAATCCAGCGTCTCCTGAGCCTGCTCGTCCGTCTCGGTTGGGAAACCGGCAATCAGGTCCGCACCGATGGCGATATCGGGGCGCAGGGAGCGGGCGCGCCTGATGAGATCCGCCGCATCCCGTACGGAATGACGTCGCTTCATGCGTTTGAGCACGAGATCGCTCGCAGCCTGGAGTGAAAGATGCAGATGCGGCAGGAAGCGGGGCTCCTCCGCCAGAAGATGCCACAAATCGTGGTCGACAGAGGCGGGGTCGAGTGAGGAAAGCCGTAAGCGCGGAAGCTCCGGCACTGCCTGCAACACCGCCCGGCACAAGGTCCCGAGCGCGGGTGTTCCATCGAGATCACGCCCCCATGATGCAATATCGACACCGGTCAGAACGATTTCATGGTGTCCGGCCTCCACGAGCCCACGCGCGCGCTCGATAACCTCGCTGACGGGTACGGAGCGGGATCGACCGCGCCCATAGGGGATGATGCAGAAGGTGCAGCGGTGATCGCAGCCTTGCTGAACCTGCAACAGCGCCCGCACATGGCCGCCTGTCTCGACCACGGAAGAGGCTGGCACGGGAGCAGTATCCATGATGTCGGCAATGACGCTCTCACGGCGCAGCGCGTCCTGGGTCCAGCTCGCCGCCTTGAGCTTCTCCGTATTGCCCATGACCTGCGCCACACCCGGAAGGCCACGCCAGTTCTCCGGCGCAATCTGGGCAGCGCAACCGGTCACCACAATGCGTTTGTCCGGGTTTTCCCTGTAGGATTTGCGTATGGCCTGCCGCGCCTGACGCTCCGCACTGGTGGTTACGGCGCAGGTATTGACCACCACCACATCATCCAGGTGAGCTGTCAGGGCTTGCATGCGTTCGCTCTCATGCAAATTGAGGCGACAGCCAAAGGTCAGAAGCCGCGCGCCGCTCATACGCCTGGCTTCGCCCCCTCTATCGAGACAGTCGGCCAAAGCCCTTCGAACACATGGGTGGCAGGGCCGATCATCAGCACATGATTATCTGCCTCGCGCCAATGGATACGCAGGGACCCGCCATCCATTTCCACCCGGCATTCGAGGTCCAGGAGGCTGCGACGCACCCCGTTGACCACAGCTGCGCAGGCGCCCGAGCCGCAAGCGAGGGTCAGTCCCGCCCCGCGCTCCCAGACACGCAGCCTGATATGATCGCGTGCCACGATCTCGGCACAGCCGATATTGGCGCGCTCCGGAAAGAGAGGGTCGCGCTCGAGCGCCGCGCCATCGCGTTCGGCGCGCTCCATTCCGTCGAAAAAAGTCGCGTGCGGATTGCCCATCGAGCAGGCTGCGGGGCTGCCGGAGAGAGGTAATTCGAGCGTTTCCATGGGGCGGGCCAGGGGCACATCCTGCCAGTCCAGAGCGGGTGGCCCCATATCCACACCAATTTCCCCCGCGGGCGTGATGAAGCTGGGCAGCAACCCGGCGCGGGTCTGAAGCACCGGTGCATCGCCCAGCAGGGCGGCAACGCAGCGCGAGGCATTCCCGCATGCCCCGGCCTCGGACCCGTCCGGGTTGAAGAACCTCACCTGGACAGTCGCCCCGTCACGGTCAGGGGGATCGAGCAGCACGAGTTGATCACATCCGACGCCGAAACGTCGGTCGCACAGCAGGGACATAGTATGTAATGGGACGTCGAAATGCTTGTGGCGCCTGTCGATGATGACGAAGTCATTCCCGAGGCCCTGCATCTTATGAAACCGGATCATCATTTGCGCAGTTATAGAGGGTCCGGGCCTGTCCGGCACGGGAAACCTCCGGTTTCATCTCGTATTTTTTTCATGCCGACGCATCGCCTTCCGCGATGCAGGAAAACTGACCCATGTTCATTACCTCCCACGATACGCCTGCCATCGCACGTCACCTGCGCCTGATCTGGTCGTGCCTTGATATGAGCCGGGAGGACATGAAATCGTGTCTGTCGCAATTGCCGACAGGGTCGAGCCTTCTCGTTGCTGATGAAGATATCGACTGGCTCCGCCAGCAGGCGCCGCGCCATAATCTGCTGCGTCGGACCGATGCCGGAATAGAGCGCCTGCGCTTCGATGGCAGCCTGGCGGAAACGATGGCGCTTTATCTTCACTGCCTGCCCTCGCAGATTGCAGACCACCCTGCTCGCTCGGTCGTCGCGCTGGACATTGTCCTGCGTGAAAACACGGAGGAGGCCTGGGAAGACGCCGAGACCCTCATCCATGAGGGTCTACCTACCCAGATTGCAGCCTCCGCCCTGATTGGAACTTCGCAGGAGATCGCGCAGCGCCTGAACGATTATCGAAAGCTCGGCATTTTCGACGTCATACTCATGGCGCCCTGCGCTCGTGCACCTTATCGCGCCGTCTGCGAAACGCTGATGCCACTCTTGCGCCAGCAATCGATTCCGCTCGATGGCCATGCGCGTATTGCAGGAATATCGAACGGTCCCTTCGAATGGCATGGCGCGGCACTCTGACCCGCCCTGCCTTGACGCCATGGCGCAGCCCCTGCATCCCTGCCTGATTCTCCGTTGAACCAGACAGGACAGAGCCAATGACTGATACCCCGTCGGGGCTGCATCCTGCGGCTTTCACCCGTGCCAATAATGACCCCGATCCCGAATTCTACGCCGGGCGTAGCGACTCGACCCAGATGGACGCTGGCGCGCGCACTGCCGTGACAGCGCTCTACCAGACCGCCTTGCCCGCTTCGGGGGTGATCCTCGATCTGATGGCCGGAACGCTGAGCCATCTGCCCGAAGAATCCGCCCATGACACGGTGATCGGACTCGATGTGAACGGGGCCGCGCTTGAAGCAAACAAATCCCTCACGCAGCGTGTGGTGCAGGACATCAACGAGAAGCCCCGTATTGATCTGCCGGACTCCTCGCTGGATGCGGTCTGCCTTTGTGATGGTTTCGCCTACCTGACCGACCCGGTTGCGATTCTCACGGAGATCAATCGACTGCTCCGCCCCGGTGCCCCGCTGATCGTCACCTTCTCTGACAATTTCATCCCGCAGAAGGCGGTGGCACTCTGGCAGGCGCTCGAGCCCGCAGACCGCACCCGCCTGATCACGCTGCTTCTCGATCGTGCCGGGCTTACCGATCTCGATACAGGCGAGGTCGTCCCGCCCGAAGACCTGACCGCGTGGAACGACACGGTCCATGCCGTGATCGGACGCAAGAAACTGACGGCGTGAGCCTGTCGGCGGCTCCGGGCAACGGAGCCGCGCGCCATGTCCTGTGCGGAACAAAGCCTGGCGTGCCGATCCCGTCACCCAGGCGAAACGCTCTCAGATCTCCTGCTGGGTGAAGCCCCCGATCGCGACGGGTGCAATCTCACGCAGCAGGGCCACGGATTTGGAAAGCCCTTCCACCGGATCGAGAAGCGGATCCTCGTGCTCGATCGATAGCCACCCATCATAACCGACCATCCGAAGGCGATAGCAGAACTGACGCCACCAGAGCGGGTCATGACCGTAACCCAGCGTCAGATAGGACCATGCCCGGTTGGAGGGGAGACCCAGAGGCCCGTTTTCTAGATTGGATGTGACGCTGCGCTTCGCCTCGTTGAAGCCCGCATCCTTGGCATGGACATGGCAGATCGCGTTGCCCAGCGCATCGATCGCCGCCAGCGGATCGGCACCCATCCAGAACATGTGCGACGGGTCGAGATTGGCGCCGATTATTGAACCAAGCGCCTCGCGCAAACGCAGGAAATTGGGCACGTTATAGGCCCATTGTCCGCCATGAAGTTCCAGCGCAAACTGGGTCACCCCATGATCAGGGGCCATGGCACAGATCTTTTCCCAATAGGGTACCAGGCGCTCCCTGAACTGCCATTCCTTGGCCACCTGCCCTTCAGGCGGCCAGGAACTCACCACCCAGTTGGGCAACAGATCTCCCTCGCGCCCCTCTGGCAGGCCGGACATAGTGCAGATCTTGGTGATTCCGAGATCTCCGGCCAGACGGATGGTCTCGTGCAGATCATGGCTCTGACGATGGTCCACGGGATGAAGCGGATTGCCATTCACGTTGAGAGCGATGATCTCGAGCCCTCTGCGCTCGAATGCCTGCGTGAACTCACGCCGTGCCGCCGGGCTTTGACGCAGCTGGGCGAGATCGAGATGCGGCGCATGCGACCAGCCCCCCGTGTTCACCTCGACCCCAGAGACGCCAAGGGCCACAGCCTGATCCAGCACCGCCTCGAGCGAGAAGCTCCCGAGACTGTCAGAAACAAATCCGATCTTCATGATGCGCTCACCACTCCCAGTGAAATCGGGCCGCATCGCGAAGATGCTGCCGGTCCGGGAATTTATATTCTCTTTAAGCGGAAGAATCGGAACATTAATTCGTTATGAAAGCATCATATCACTGTGACTTCAGTGTTAACTCGGTCAGTGCGGCAGCGTTGAGGTGTCAGACGCCCTCCAGCCGCGCCTGTTGCAAGGCGCGCCTGAAGCTCCGGTCATTCAGCCAGGTCTGATTGTTGCGCCATTCATGATCGACCACCATCAGGCTGCCCAGTACCTCGCAATAGGCGGGGCGCGTCTCCTCCCCGACCGTATCCAGGCGATCGCGCAAGATCGCGATGCTTTGCTCTATCTTTCGGGTGAAGCCCGCCTCCTCGCGCGCCGCGCTTCGCAGAAGATGGGGTCCGAGCCCCGTAAAGAACCCGGCGATGAGTTCCGCCAGCTCGGAAGGAAGGGCGGGACGGCGCGCCATCATCCTCAGGAAAAGCAGGTTGCGGCCCAACGTCATGACCGAAAGCAGGCCGTGGAGATTGAGCTCCATGAAAGGCGTGAGCCGCGCGCCCGCATAGCGGATGACCCGTTCCATCCCCTGGGTGATCAGGCCGATCCAGCGATTCTCCGCAGGTATTCGGCGTCTGGGCGCGCAGATACGCATCAGCCCGTGTAGGGCGCGGCGACGGAGCAGCACACAAAGCTGATGAATGTTGAACGGCAGAATACAACGAAAGACCAGCACTCCGGCGCCAAGGCCCAGAACAAGCGCGATCGTTGCATTGAACCAGGTCAGCTCGTCCATGCGCGCGTGGTTATCGAGACCGATGAGGGCAGGCAGAAACGTATTATAGGCGCCCGCCGCTGTGGCGGTGGCGGGATTGCGCGCTGCCAGACCACCGATGAACATGAGGGGCGCAAGCGCGACAATCAGGGCCTCGAATCCGGTCCCTGTGGGGATGACGAAAAATACGGGAATGATCGAGGCGAGCGCGGCCATACAGGCACCGTAGAAAAACCTGTTGCTGACAAGGACCGTGTTATCGGTCGTGGCGAAGCGACCGACCACAACCGCGATAAAAGAAATGAAGGACGCCCCCTGGGGCCAGGCTGTCACCTCCCAGATCAATCCTGCCAGACAGATCGCAATCGCAGAGCGTATGGCGTTGTGAAAGGCTGCGTGAAGATGGACCACCCGGCGCAGGCGAAACCGCGCGGGAGCCAGCGCCTCACGCGGATCTGCCTCGAGATAAAGCAACAGAGTCGTGTATTCCTCCAGAATGAGCCTGATGCCATGCAGGATGATCCTGTCCTCTGCCGAGCGGCGCTGGATCTCCTCCGGGTGAAGCCGGGTTTCGGAAGACTCATTGGCCAGACGAGAAGCGCCATCGAAACGCGCTCTTAGTTGCGTGAGCTCTGCTCGCAACACGGCTCTCATCGTCTTGTCTTCCAGCCTCGTCGGCAGGGACCGGATGAATGACGCCGCCTCATGCAGATCGGTCAGGGTGGCGGGCGAGAACGCGGACGCTGTCGAAAGACGCGCCTGCATACCGAGGCTGCGTGAGACAATCTTCGAGAGAATGCCGATCGTGGCATAGGCACAGGCGATCGCATGATCACTGCGCCCCACCTCGACCACCGTAAATTCAAGCTGCTCGTTGAGTTTCAGCGTCCTGCTGAAAACGGCTCGTATGGCTGCCTCCGGCGGGGCGGCGCCATCGAGCACATCTCCGATAAGATGAGAGGCGGCGCCTATTGCCTCGTTCAGCCAGGCTTTCATGGTGCGGCGCGCCTTGACCGCGAGCGAGGCCGAAAATACCAACCCGGCCACCATCTCGCACACTACCCCGAGGAAGATGTAGGTTCCGCGCGCCATGGCGATTTCGAACACATGATCGGGGGCGTTCAGCGCTCCGGTCGCAATGATGGCGCAGGTATAAGCCGCCAGCACAAACGCATAGGCGCGGAAATTCTGGAATAATGTCGCGAGACCGGTACAGAGCCCCGCCCAGAGCCCAAGGGCCGGAATGAACAGCCAGGGTGCCTGCGGGAAGGCTGAGACGAGCGCGACCGCGCCCACCATCCCCAGCACCGTTCCGACGAGGCGCCACCGTCCCTTGGACAGACTTTCCCCGCGTGAGCCCTGGGCGGTGATCCAGACGGTCATGGCCGCCCATTGCGGCTCGCCCAGTTCCATCCAGAAAGCAATACCGAGGGCGACGAGCGATGCGATGGTGTTGCGCAAGGCAAACTCGACCGCATTCATGCTTGGGGCGAAGAGCCACGAAAAAGGCCGGGGACGCCCCCGCCAACGCGCGAGCGCCGCGTTCTGTCGGGCAAGATAAGCTGCAATCATGCCCCGCGTCTTACCCGAAATTTAGGCAAGGCATGGCCGTGATCGCTTCAAATCATGTCGACAATCCCATATATTGGGGCAGACACGAGTCACATCCAGGAGAGAAGCCTTTTCGGCATCTCTGCCGTTTAATCCTAGATTTCGGCTCGCATATTCTTTATTGACCGCCTTCCTTACGCCGCGAGCCACGCTCGGACAGCGCATTCCTGTTACGGCGTTCCCCCTTCGCATAGTCCTGATCGAGTCCGAACCGCATGCCCTTTCCCGATACCGTCCCGTCTCTCAGTCGCGCTCTGGCGGCACGCGGATATGAAACACCGACCGCCGTGCAGGAAGCTGTGTTGCAGCCGGGGCTGGAGACACGCGATCTGCTCGTTTCAGCGCAGACGGGATCGGGCAAGACGGTTGCTTTTGGTCTTGCCTTCGCCCCGACCCTCATTCCCGAGGGTAGTGAGCGCCTCCCCCCCGCGAACAGCCCTCTGGCTCTGGTGATCGCCCCGACGCGTGAACTCGCGCTTCAGGTGCAGAGCGAATTGCAGTGGCTTTATGCCGAGACGGGCGCGCGTATCGTGAGCTGCATCGGTGGTACGGATGCGCGCCGCGAAGCACGCAACCTGTCCAACGGTGCGCATATCGTGGTGGGGACACCGGGCCGTCTGTGCGATCATCTGTCGCGCGGCGCCCTGAACCTGTCGGATCTGCGCGTCGTGGTTCTCGACGAAGCCGACGAGATGCTCGATCTTGGCTTCCGCGAAGAGCTGGAGCAGCTTCTGGACGCCGCTCCCGAAGAGCGTCGCACGCTGCTTTTCTCGGCGACCATCGCCAAGGAAATCGCCAATCTGGCGCGTCGTTTTCAAAAGAACGCTGAGCGGATCAACACGGTATCAACCAGCAAACAGCATGACGACATCACTTATAAATGTGTGCTGACGTCGCCCAATGATATCGGCCGCGGGATCGTGAACGTACTGCGTTACTACGAGAGCCCCACGGCCATGCTGTTCTGCAACACGCGCGCCATGGTCGCGCAGGTGCAGGCAGCCCTGGTCGAGCGCGGCTTTGCCTCGGTCGCAATTTCGGGCGAGATGGGTCAGAACGAACGCTCGCGCGCCATCGAGGCCCTGCGTTCGGGAGTTGCCCGCGTATGCGTTGCGACCGACGTAGCCGCTCGCGGCATCGATATTCCGGCTCTTTCTCTGGTCATCCACGCCAATATGCCAAGCGAGGCCGCAACCCTGCTGCACCGTTCGGGCCGTACGGGCCGCGCCGGACGCAAGGGCACCTGCGTGGTGATGGTGCCGGTCAATCAGCGTCGCAAGGCAGAGCGTCTGCTCTCCTACGCCAAGATCAGCAATGCCGAGTGGGAGAGCGTTCCCTCGGCCGACGCGATTCTGGAGCAGGATGCGAAGCGCCTTATGGAAGACGAGACGCTCTTCGCGCCCTCACAGGCGAATGAAGACGCGCTGGCGTCGCAGCTTGCCGATGTCCATGACGCTCATCAGCTCGCGACCGCTCTGGTCCGCCTCTACAAGAGTCGTCTGCCAAGCGTCGAGTCCATTCGCCCTGTCAGCGTTGATGCCTCGGCGCGTGGCACCCGTGACGATCGCGCTCCGCGTGAATTCACCGGCCGCGTGGACCGTCTCGGGGGTGAGTGGTTCAGCCTCGCCATCGGACGTAACGAACGTGCCGACCCGAAATGGCTCGTGCCTCTGATCTGCCGTCTGGGCGGCGTGACCAAGAGCGAGATCGGGGCGATCCATATCGATGTGGAGCACACCCTGTTCGAAATCGCTCCCGATAGCGCCGAGCGTTTCCGGTCCTGCGTGGCAGGTGCGGATGCTGACGAAGCAAAGATCGAACCCGCTTCGGCACCGACCGGCCCGTCCGCTCCGCCGCGTGGACCGCGCCGCCCGCGTGAAGGGGGCTTTGCGCCCCGTGGCAAGGGTGGCTTCCGTGGAGATCGCGGTGGCGAGCGTGGCGGGGATCGCGGCGAGCGCGGTGGTGACCGTGGGGAGCGTGGTGGTGACCGGGGCGGGGATCGTCCGTCCTTCCGCAAGGGCGGCAATGTCGGCAACGGCAAGGGCTCTTCGCGCAAGCGCTACTGATCTTTCCGCCCTCCTCTTGATATGAGCCTGCCCTGTCGGGCCCACTAACGGGCGCGCCTCGAATGTGCCCCACAAAACGCCCCGCCTCGTGCGGGGCGTTTTGCGTTTGAGAGGCAGAGTCAGAATATGGGATGTTGTTGCGACTGAAAATCAACTTCGTTTATTGATTCTGTATAAATAAAGAGAGTCATTCTCAACACCGATACTTTTATTATCATCAACGTTATTTCTGTTGCACTGATATCTTTTCCATGCTTGAAGGACTGCACACAGCCTGTCAGGGACAGCCTTGTGCTGCCCCATCGCCACAGGACAGAGAAAGGAGCATTCCATGCTGAA
This sequence comes from Asaia sp. VD9, assembly GCF_037150015.1. Classification (NCBI taxonomy): domain Bacteria; kingdom Pseudomonadati; phylum Pseudomonadota; class Alphaproteobacteria; order Acetobacterales; family Acetobacteraceae; genus Asaia; species Asaia sp. VD9. The sequence continues at coordinate 219,886 of NZ_JBBCQM010000004.1, forward strand.
GGACCCGAAAGTCGTCGAGCATCTGAACATTCAGCTGACGAACGAACTGACCGCCATCAACCAGTACTTCCTGCATGCGCGCACGCTGAACCACTGGGGCGTGACCAAGCTCGGCAAGAAGGAATATGACGAGTCCATCGAAGAGATGCGTCATGCCGACTGGCTGATCGAGCGCATCCTGTATCTGGGCGGCCTGCCGAACGTGCAGCGCCTGAACCAGATCCTGATCGGCGAGAGCGTCGAGGAAATCCTGGCCTGCGATCTCAAGCTTGAAGAGAAGGCTCTGGCTGATCTGCGCGAAGGCATCGCTTATTGCGAAAGCGTGCGTGACTACGTGTCGCGTGATCTGCTGATCCGCATCCTCGCCAATGAGGAAGAGCATGAGGACTTCATTGATCGCCAGTTCGACCTGATCAAGCAGGTCGGTATCCAGCGCTACATCACGCTGAACTCCTCGCCGGCCCCCGAACAGACGGCAGAGTAAGCGTTCCGGCACTCAACGCTGGGTCAGCTGTGTCCCTCGAGGATCCAGACTGCGAAGATGAGATGGAGAACCCGTCAGCCGAGAGGCTGGCGGGTTTTCTTTTAGGTCCGCCCCCATTCAGGCGTAGGCGACACTACCCGCACCCTGGTCAACAGGGGCGAAGGCCATTGCGGCCTCCTTGCGTTCACGAATGAGGCTGCGCAAAGCGCACACGACGCCCGGTACGCAATTGCCGCACTGCGCCTTGCAGCCCTTGGAGGCATAAACCTCCTTGGGTCGTGAGGCGCCCCGACGAACGGCGTCGGCGATATCATGATTGGTCAGGGCGTTACACGAACAGACGATCATCAGCCATTCCACTCCAGAACGGCACGACCCTAACAGCATATGAGAATAATTCTCAATAGATAAATTGCGAGCGATTCTTAAAAAACATGTCAACCCACCCTCACCTCTCTGAGGAGAGCGGCAGACGGAGTTCAGTTGCTCGTCGATCTACGGCCCTCTTCTCCCTATCCATCCACCGCCTGTGAATCGCGGGGCAGGACCTTGCTCATCCAGCTCTTACGCACGGGATCGGCATTCGCGCTGAAGCTATGACCCGTATGGCGCCCCTGATGGCAGAGCCCGTCGTCAGGAGACCCCTTTTCTGGACCGGAGCATCCGAAATCAGCTCAGCAAGCGTCCGATCACGCGCGCCGTGTAATCCACGACGGGTACGATACGCCCGTAATTGAGGCGCGTCGGCCCGATCACCCCGATCGCACCGACAATACGATTCTGTTCGTTACGCGCCGGAGCCACCACCATCGACACGCCCGACATGCCGAAAAAACCGCTTTCCGCCCCGATATAGATCCGCACACCATCGGATTCCTGCGCGAGTTGCAGCAAACGCAACATCGTTTCCTGCGCCTCGAGACGCTCGAACAGCATTTGTATCGTGGTGAGTTTTTCGATCTCGGTGATATCGGTCAGGAGGTTGCCCTGACCGCGCAGATAGAGCGTGCCATGCTGCTCGTCCCACATGGCCAGACCGCTCTCGATCACACTCGTGGCAAGCGCATCGAGATCGGAGCGATTCTGCTGCAGATGCTCCGACACACGTTGTCGTAGCGCCGTGAGCGTCACATCGCCCAAAAGGGAATTCAGGTAATTCCCAGCCTCGACCAGAGCCGAAGGCGGTAATCCAGGCGGCGTTTCGATCACCCGATTCTCGACCTGGCCATCGGCCGCCACCAGAATGACCAGCGCCTTGCCCGGCCCAAGGGCCACGAATTCAATATGCTTGAGCGCACCATCACCCTTTGGTGCCAGCACCAGACCGGCGGCTGCCGAGAGACCTGACAGCATGGTTGAGGCCTCGGCAAGGGTCTCCTGCATCGAGCGCCCCCTCAATGCGAGACGCCCCGCAATCTGGGCCCTTTCCGTTTCGTCCAGCGCGCCGAATTGCAGGAGGCCATCGACAAACAGCCTTACCCCCTTCTCGGTCGGGAGGCGCCCTGCCGAAACATGCGGGCTGAACAAGAGCCCTGCCTGGGTCAGCTCTGCCATCACATTGCGTATGGTCGCCGGGGAAAGAGAAGGTGTAAGGCGTTGGGCCAGGGTCTTGCTGGCGACAGGATCACCCGTTTCCATATACTGTTCGACAATCTCGCGCAGCACGTTGGCTGACCGCGCATCCATGCCGCCCGGCAGGTTGGAGAGATCGATCATGCCCTGCCCTTTCGCGTGACCCGCCCGACGAGAAAGGCCATGGTCTGCCTGCCTCAAATTCCGGATCTGGAGTCGTGACCGTGACCCGTATTGCAGCCTTATATATTCATCCTGTCAAAAGCCTGCATCGGATCGATGTCGAGCGGATGGATCTCGACCCCTGGGGCCCCAGAGGGGACAGGCGCTGGCTGGTCATCACACCCGACGGGCGGTTCATGACGCAGCGTCAGTTTCCGGCGATGGCGCTGATCCTGACGCGGCTCGATGGCGAGATCCTGACCCTGAGCGCGGCACAGGACCCTGGCCTTACCCTCAGCGTAGCGCCCCCTGCCCCCGACGCCCACGCGCGCACTGTCAGCGTCTGGAAGGATCACGCCATTGCGGCACGTGATGCCGGAGATGAGGCGGCAGACTGGCTGAGTGCGCAGCTCGATACCCCGTGCCGTCTGGTGCATATGGCTGAGCCGGACCGAGCCCGACCGACGGATTTCGGCAGTGTGAGTTTTGCCGATGGCTTTCCCCTGCTCGTCACCAATACGGCCTCGCTGGACGATCTGAATACGCGACTTGGGGAGCCTGTTCCGATGGAACGCTTTCGGCCCAATATCGTGATCGAGAGCGAAACGCCCTGGGGGGAAGATGACTGGACCCGGCTGCGTATCGGAGCGGTCGAGCTGGAACTCGTCAAGCCGTGCAGCCGCTGCATCGTGACGACCATCGATCAGGAAACCGGCGTGATCCCCGTACCGAGAGAGCCGCTCAAGACACTGACCGGGTTTCGCTTCCGCCCTGGTGGTGTGATGTTCGGGGAGAATGCCGTGATCGGCCGGAGCGGGTCGATCGGGCTGGGCGATGTCGTGGAAATCCTAGGCTGAGCAGAGACGCGCCCAGGGCCGTCGGCTTTGTCAATCCGGGTCTGACGCGCTAAGGCTGCACCGAGCATGCGCGCCTGCGCCACTGAGTGAGGAAAAATCCGATGTCCAGCCCCCGCCCTTCAGGCCGCAAGGCCGATGAAAACCGTCCTGTCTCGATCGAGCCGGGCTTCGCCCGCCATGCCGAGGGCTCGGTTCTGATCCGCGTGGGCGGTACGGAGGTGCTCTGCGCGGCCTCCATCGAAAATCGCGTGCCGCCCTTCCTGCGTGGGCAGGGCCAAGGCTGGATCACCGCGGAATACGGCATGCTGCCGCGCGCCACCCACACGCGTGGCAACCGCGAGGCTGCAAAAGGCAAGCAATCGGGCCGCACGCAGGAAATTCAGCGCCTTATTGGCCGTGCCCTGCGCGCCTGTGTCGATCTGCGCGCTTTGGGTGAAATGACCATCACGCTCGATTGCGACGTGCTGAACGCCGATGGCGGCACGCGTTGTGCTGCCATTACCGGTGCCTGGGTGGCTCTGGCCATTGCGCTGGACAAGCAGGTGAAGGCGGGTGTGCTCAAGCGTTCGCCTCTGCGTGCTCAGGTGGCCGCCGTCTCTTGCGGGCTGACCGAAGCCGGCGCCGTGCTCGATCTCGATTATATCGAAGACAGCTCTGCCCAGGCCGATACGAATTTCGTCCTGACCAGTGAAGGCGGCATCGTCGAGATTCAGGGCACGGCCGAAGACGCCCCCTTCTCCGAGGCTGAGTTCAATGCCCTCATGGCACTCGCCAAAACCGGCACGGCACGTCTGTTCGACGCGCAGCGCGCTGCACTTGAGGGCGTTGCATGAGCGAGGCAGAAGCGTCCCGTCGCCTGCATCCTGGCCAGCGCATCGTGCTTGCCAGTCATAACAAGGGCAAGCTGGTCGAATTCCAGGCCCTTCTGGCCGGGAGCGGTATCGAAATTGTCTCCGCTGCCGAACTCGAATTGCCCGAGCCTGAGGAAACGGCTGACAGCTTTGAGGGCAACGCCGCCATCAAGGCGCGTGCCGCGTCAGAAGCCACAGGCCTGCCTGCGCTCTCGGATGATTCCGGTTTCTGCGTTTCGGCTCTGCATGGCCGACCTGGCGTGTATTCCGCACGCTGGGCCGGTCCGGACGGGGACATGATGCATGCCATGCAGCGTATTCATGACGAAATGGGCGCACATGAAGACCGCTCGGCGGCTTTCGTGGCTGTGCTCTGTCTGGCATGGCCCGATGGCGTGACGCGCTTTGTCGAAGGACGCTGCTCGGGTCAGGTCTGCTGGCCACCGCGCGGCGATAAGGGGCACGGATATGACCCGATTTTCGTCCCGGAGGGCGAGCGCCGCAGTTTTGCCGAACTCTCGGCGGATGAGAAGAATGCGACCAGCCATCGGGGTCGCGCGTTGGCGCGGTTTCTGGAAAGCTGTGTCGCGCCATAGACATGCTGAAGCCCCTGCAGGAGTCATCCCCATGAAGAGCCCCTTCCTTCTCGCTGCCTGTGCGCTCGCTCCCTTCATGGCGGCGTCGCAGATGGTCGCTTTTGCTGCCCTTGCAGTTCCCTCGTTCGACCCTGCCGGCTTCGAGCTGCGCGAGACCAAGGCGTTCAGCATTGCCGTGGAGCCTGCCGCCTCACTCGGCGAGAAGCAGAACCTCGCTCAGGGGACGGCTCCGTATCGTCTGGTGCCGGGCGGCATCGTGCTGAGCAGCGAGGCACGCAAGCCAACAGCCTATCATGCCCGCCAGCCGCGCACCGAATTGTCAGAAATCCGCCCCTGGCGGGTACAGGATGCAAGCGCGTCGCTCGATACCACGATCCATATCGACCGCTTTCCCAAGCGCGGCTCGGTCATTCTGGCAGAGCTTGGGCCTGATGACGATAACGCGCCCGTCATGCGCATTCTGGTTGATGGCGATCGCATCGTCCTGCACGGTCAGATCAACGAGGCGACTGCCAATGGCATGACGCTCGGCACACTGGACTCGACCCATAGCGCGCATATCGTGCTCCAGACCCGTCCGGACGGGTTGGTAGGCACCGAGATCAACGGGACGCAGAGCCAGTTCCACCTTGCGCCCAAGGCGCTCGCCATTCCGGTCATGTTCCGCACCGGGGCTCACGTCGTGGATGACATCGGCACGACGCCCGACCAGGTGGTGGTCACGCTCACCGGGCTGAGCGCCCGCCACGGTGTCGCCTCATCACGCCTTCGCTCGTAAGATCACGATCCCGAACGCCACGAACACGATGGCGGTCAGACGGTTGAATGCCCGTCTGACCGGTCGGCGCGCCAGAAAGCGCGAGAGCGAACGGCCACCCAACCCGTAAACCGTCAGCCACAACCCATCCGAAAACAGATAGGTCACGACCAGAATGCCGAATTGCGGCAGGACAGGCTGATGATGATCGATGAACTGCGGAAAAAACGCCGCCGCGAAAAGCAGCAATTTCGGATTGCTGATCCCGACCAGAAATCCGGTGCGATACAGCATGAAAGGGGTCATGACCGCACGCCCTTCCACAAGCGCCTCGGGCTGCTCGGGATCATCGCTTGCCCGCCAGGCCTTGATACCCAGATAGACCAGATATCCTGCCCCTGCGTACCGGATGATCTCGAATAGATGCGGCATGGCCACCAGCACCGCCCCGATCCCGACCACCGAAAGCACGAGAGCCAGGAGCAACGCGCTGATACAGCCCGCCATGGCAGCGATACTGCGCCTGAACCCCACCTGAACGCTTCGGCTCAGCGCGTGCATCATGTTCGGCCCCGGTGTAGCCGAGATGAAGAACACGGTGACGACAAAGAGCCACCAGGTTTGCAGGGTCATGATTGACGTCCCTAAGTCTTGCAGGAGGGAAAAATGTGCAGGCGAACCCTGCCACAGCCCACCGCGCCTGAAAGCCCATAAAATGCGCGGAGGCTTTCGAAGTCCCCTCGATGAAGATCCGGACGATGAAGCGCCCGTGCGAACCCAATCGTCTCATTCGGCCTCAGGGCCGTAGCGGACGCGCCCTGATCGCCCCCTCCTGATCATGCTCTGACAGGAGTGTCTGCTCGCCCCGGAGGGCGGTGCAGGATGCATGTTGCGGCCTAGCCCTCGAGAGACTGTAGTTCGAACAGACGGCGATAGATCCCGCCCTCGCGCTGCACGAGCGCGCCATGGGTTCCGTCTTCCATCAGCTTGCCCTTGCTGAAGACCAGAATACGATCGAGTTCCATGACCGTGGAAAGACGATGGGCCACTACGATGACGGTACGTCCGGCCATCAGGCGGTGCATGGCGTCCTGCACCAGAGCTTCGGACTCGGAGTCGAGACTGGACGTCGCCTCGTCGAAGATGAGCAAAGGCGCATCGGCCAGAAAGGCACGGGCGATGGCCACGCGCTGGCGCTCGCCGCCCGACAGCTTGACGCCGCGCTCCCCGACGAGCGTGGCATAGCCTTCCGGCAGGCGCTCGATGAACGTGCTGGCATTGGCCAGACGCGCCGCCCGCTCGATTTCGGCCTGGGTCGCACCGGGGCGCGCATAAGCGATGTTCTCGGCAAGGGAACGGTGAAAGAGCATGGGCTCCTGCGGCACGATGGCGATACGTGCGCGCAGCGATTCCTGCGTGACGTCGCGGACATTCACATCATCGATCAGCACGCGCCCGTCGCTCGTATCGTACAGGCGCTGGATGAGCTTGGTGAAAGTGGTCTTCCCCGAACCGCTCGGCCCGACCAGCGCCACACGTGAACCCGGCTCTATCGAGACATCAAGATGTTCGTAAAGCGGCGTGTCCTGTCCGGGATACTGGAAGGTCACGTTCTCGAAGCGGACGCGCCCCTCGGTAAAGGCGGCCTTGCGGGCGCCTTTACGGTCCTGAACGCCGGGCGCCTCGTCGAAAATCGCAACAAGCTCTTCCATCTCATTGACTGAGCGCTGCACCTGGCTCACCTGCTGGCCGAGATCGCGCAGATAGCCCTGCACGAGAAACACCATGGTCAGCACATAGGCCACATCGCCCGGCCCCGCCTTGCCCTGCCACCACTGCCAGACGATAAGCGCGACGAGTGACATGCGCATGACCAGCGAGGCAAAGCCCTGCAGATTGGCGCTGTTCGTTCCCCTGATCCAGGTACGTGCGGTGCGCGCGCTCCAGGCACGCAGAACACGCCCGAGACGGCGCTCCTCGCGATGCTCGGCACCGAATGCCTTTACCACGGCGTTGCAGGTTACGGCATCGGCAATGGCTGCCCCTACTTTCGTGTCCCAACGATTGGCCGAGCGGGCGGAGGGCGCGACATAGCGCAGCGTCAGCACCACGGAGAGCCAGGTAAAGAGCACCACCGAGAGCGCAAGCACCGCCCCCATGAAAGGGGAGTGCCAGGCCAGAACGAGCGTGGTGCCGGTCAGGACCAGCACTTCCGGAGCGATCAGCAGGAGCAGCGTGTCATCCAGGGTGTCGATGGCCCACATGCCGCGTGTGAGCTTGCGCACGGTGGAGCCGGCGAAATTATTGGCATGCCAGTCGGTCGAGAAGCGCTGAACGCGTGCAAAGCCCTGCGACAGGGCGCGCTGCATGATGGCAAGGCTGAGATGAGTGATCCCCAGATAGGAGGAGCGCCGCCCGAGCAGTCCGACCAGCCCGAGAGCGATCAGCCCGCCCACCATCAGAAGCGCGTCGTTGCGGAGAGCGGTCTGAGCCGCATCATGCGGCCCGCCGCCCGCATGACTGGAAATATCGGTAACGAGGCGACCCGACAGCACAGGTGTCGCGACATCGGCAATGGTCGCGAGCCCGATCCCGAGCACGGTACGTGTCAGAAAAGCCGGATGCTCCAGCCAGCGGCGCATGACGAAGCGCACGATATCGACAAACGCGATGTCGCGCTTGTGGCGGGTAGTCTGGTCAGTGTCGGACACGAAAGAAAGCTCCTCCGCCTGACGATCGACCGGGCGGGCATACTGGAAGTCTCGGGCGGGAAGCGCTTATTGTGGGGTGTCGAACGCCCTTATGCAACATGATGAAATGGTTCTGATGTCTCTTCCTTTGGCCAGGCGGGCCATGACCCGCGCGCAGGCCCGCCAGTTCATCACCACCCTTGCCGAGTCCATGCCCGATGCCGAGAGCGAGCTGGTTTACACCGACGCCTTCTCGCTTCTGGTGGCCGTTGTCCTCTCGGCGCAGGCAACGGATAAATCGGTCAACAAGGTCACGATCGGGCTCTTTCGCGACGCGCCCGATGCCCGTGCCATGGTGGCTCTGGGGGAGGAGGGCATTGCCGCGCATATCCGGACGATCGGACTGTGGCGCGCAAAGGCGAAAAACGTACTCAGGCTCTCGGAGCAGCTTCTGGCCCTGCATGGTGGCGAGGTTCCCTCAGACCGCGCCGCGCTGGAGGCTCTGGCCGGGGTTGGACGCAAGACGGCGAGCGTCGTGCTGAACGTGATGTTCGGCGAGAGTGCCATGGCGGTGGACACGCATATCTTCCGGCTTGGAAACCGCACCGGGCTGGCGCCGGGCAAGACGACGCGCGCTGTCGAAGAGGGGCTGATCAAGCGTATCCCGCCTGACATGCTCCGCCCCTCACATCACTGGCTGATCCTGCATGGCCGTTATGTATGCAAGGCACGCAGTCCTGAATGCGGACGCTGCGTTGCCTTCACGCCTTGCCTTTTCCCGCTCAAGGCCCAGATCAGCAGCAACAAAGGAGAAGCTGGATGAGCACCTATATCGTCTTTACGCGTGAAGAAATTCTCGATCCTGAGGAGATGGCGACCTATTCGCGTCTCGTCGGCGAGACGTTCAAGGGCCACCCGGTCAAGATTCTGGCTGCCTATGGCGACCAGGAGACCCTTGAAGGCACCGGTCCCGATGGCGTGGTGATTGTCGAGTTCCCCGATCGGGAGTCGGCTCTGGCCTGGTATGACGGCGAGGCCTATCGCAAGGTGCGCGAGCATCGCTTTGCCGGTGCGAAATATCGCGCGACAATCGTCGAAGGCGTATGATCCGGTTGGGATCGTTGTTTGAGCCGTTCGGGGGCGGCTCAAACAAGCCTAATTGGCGCGAAGTGCCGGGACGGCCCCCATGGCCTTGAGGTCCCAGCGGATCTGGAACGGCTCCGTGCCCTTATAGGCACCGACATGCACATGTGGGTTGCGCGCAAATCCATTATTACCGTCGAGGGCTACGACATCCCCGGCTCTGACATGATCGCCCGGTTTGACGCGGATATCGGTGATATGAGCGTAGACGACGTTCAGGCCGTCAGCGCGTTGGAACAGGATGATACTTGCGGGTGGCTTGCCCATGCTGCCGGGCAGATTGGTGACCGGATTCACGTGAACGAAGGTCACGACTGAGTCGAACGGCGCGTGAACTTCCTTATGCCAGCCATACCAGTCTTCGTTTTTCTCACCCAGTCCCCGGTAGAACCTGTTGTAGCCGTGCGTCTCATCCGTGGCGCCCCCCACAATCATGCAGTCCGTTCCCAAGGCATCGCCTGCCCCCAGTAACTGGCCCAGCGGATGCTCGCCACAAACAAAAGGCTCGTGGAAAAGAGGGGCGAGCGTGACCTCACGTATCGGATCGGAAGGCTTGGCCAGATCCCCTAGTCCCGGCGGCAGACCCATGGATCGCAATTCCCGCTGATAGGCGGCAAGCGCGCTTTTATCTGAGGGTGCGGCCTGAGCACGCGATACAGCATGAGGTAGTGCCGTCATAAGGAGGGTGATGCAGATTGTTTTTGCGATCTTTCCCGTCTTGCCCATACAGATGTCCTCCGTTGATGCGAAACCAACCGACACTTTGTGTCCTGTTTCGAAGCTAGGCCCATAGGACAGGTCATCGCAATGAACGGAATGGGAGAGGATGCTCAGCAGGGCAAAGCCTGGTCGCTCGGATGACATAATGTGAGAAGCTGGACGAAGGGCGTGCGTTCACGTTTCCTTGCGGTAAAACGACCCTCCCCGGCACCAGCGACGAAGAGATTCCATGTCATCACTCAGCCTTTTCGCGATCCTGCTGACGCTCTGCACGATTTGCGGCATCCTGAACTACAAGCTGCTCAAACTGCCCATGACGATCGGCATTCTTCTAATCGCGCTGGTGATGTCTCTGATCGTCAAGGGGCTGGATATCGCCCTGCCGAGCGTGGATCTGCACACCTTGCCCATGACGATCCTCGCTTCGGCCGATCTGCCAGGCAATCTGCTGGATGGGGCGCTGTCATTTCTGCTTTTCGCCGGGGCGCTTCAGGTCGATACGCGTCATCTGATGGAGCGGAAATTCTCGGTCTTCTTTCTCGCCATCGTCGGCACCATTCTTGCCGTCTTCATGCTGGGTGGGGCCATGTACTGGGTGATGGCGCAGGTGGGGCTGCCGGTGCCTTTCCTGTGGTGCGTGGTGCTCGGTGCGATCCTCGCGCCAACCGATCCGGTTTCGGTGGTGGGCATGCTGCGCCGCCTCGGACTGCCCGGCCCCATCCAGGCGATCTTTGCCGGAGAGAGCCTGTTCAATGACGGGGTGAGCATCGTCATCTTCGGTCTCGCCATGACACTGGTCACGGGCGAAGCGCATCACCTTACCCTCATGGACGCCGCCGAAGCCTTCGGGGTCGAAGCGGTGGGCGGAGCGGGGCTGGGCTTTGTGGCAGGGCTGATCGGCTTGCTGTGTTTCCGTGCAGCAAGGGACAGCCATCTGCAATTGCTCGTCTCGCTCAGTCTGGCCGCAGGCACGTTCAGCCTTGCTCATGCACTTGGAATGTCCGGTCCAATTGCCGTGGTGGTGGCCGGGCTGTGCCTCGGGAGCGAACGCGCCAAGAGCAGCATGGACGACCATGCACGTGAGGAGCTCAACAGCTTCTGGACACTCGTTGACGAGATCCTGAATGCGCTTTTGTTCCTGATGATCGGTTTCGAGGTTCTGGCCGCCATTCCCAGCCTGCGCGCCGTCTGGGCGCTTCTCCTCGGGATTCCGCTTTCCATCGCGGCGCGCGCGCTCAGCGTGTTTCTCGCCATCCTGCCGATCCATCTCTATGGCGAGGATCGCGGGCGCATGCTGGCGGTACTGACCTGGGGCGGTCTGCGCGGAGGAATTTCGCTCTCCCTCGCTCTCACCCTGCCGCCGGGGCCGATGAAGGATATCCTCGCGCCAATCTGCTATGGAATCGTGGTGTTCACTATTCTGGTGCAGGGCCTGACAATGGAACGTGTCGCGTTGCGCTTCTATCCCAAGAACTCCTGACCTATTCCGACAGGGCCTGGGGCAGGTTGGGTACGCCTCGAAACCCTACTCGTGGCACCCAGAGCCGTTCCCCGCGCCATGAGCGGTCCGAACGGATCTCCAGTGTCCCCTGGCGGGACATGATCAGGACAGCCCCATCCCGCCAGACGGTAAACCGATCGATGAACCGACCCGGCTGACATCCTGCGGGCAGGGGCTGCGCAGTGATGACGAACCCGTCATTCTGACAGGCCGCGCCCCATTCTTCAGGCGACAGAGGCGCAAGCCAGATCCATAGTCGCTGACCAGGATAGGAAAGAGTGCAGCGCACTCCGGTGCACGAGGCTGCGTCATTTATCCCGCGCATCGGGCCGGGCCATGCCTGCATCCAGGCGTCGAGCACCCTGTTTTCCAGCCCGCCATGAGCACCGACCACCCAGCGACGATTCTCGGAAAAGGCGATCAGACCGGCATCGGGTGAAATCAGCACCAGAGGCCAGGGGCTCAGAAACGGAGAAACGAGCCCGGCCACGACCGGCACAAGAAAGCCGAAACGCGCCCTCCCTCGCCATAAACACAATCCGGACAGCCCAAGCACATAGAGTGCGAGCCCTTTGCCCCCGATGACCGGGACCGCAACATGGGCCAGAGGCAGGGCCGCCACCCAGTCAGCAATCAAGGAGATCAGGCCGATCCCCTGCCCCATGACCCAGAGTGGTATGGCGGCCAGACCGAAAGGCATGAGCAAAAGCGCCACCAGCCCGGCTGGCATGACGCAGAACGCTGCAACAGGTACCGCCACCAGATTGGCGATGATGAACCAGGGCTGAAAACTCCCGAACCCAGCCATGACCAACGGCAATGTCGCCCCGCCTGCGAGGGCGCTGGTTAGGGAGAGCAGGATCAGATGATGACCGATCCCCCCTTTTATCCCTCGCTCGGCACGACTGATGAACCAGGGGCGGAGCGCCTCATATCCTGCAACAAGTGCCATGACAGCCGCAAAGGACATCTGGAACGACAGATCGAGGACCAGAACAGGAGACGCGATGAGCAGGATCAGCGCCACAACGGCGAGGGAGCGCATGGACAGCACCCGCCGTCCGGCCAGCAAAGCCAGACTGGCGAGGCCAGCCATGCCGAGGCTGCGCAAAGCTGGCAGATGAAATCCGGTAAGCGCAACATAGGCCATCCCGATAAGCAAGGCGACCAGAGCCGCGATTTCCCGGCAGGGCACCCTGAGACCGAGCCATGGCCAGAGCACAAGAGCCTGACGGGTGGCAATAAAAGCCACGCCCATGACAAGCCCCAGATGCAGCCCGGCTACCGCAAGGATATGGGCCAGTCCCGATGCCGCATAGGCCGCACGCGTGACCTTGCTGATCCCCTCACCATGGCCAGCGAGCAAGGTAGCCGCGATGGCGGCACGTTGTCCGGCAAGATGACGGTCGATCTCCGTCACTATCGTGCTTCGCCAGCGCCCAAGGGAATAGCGTCGAGGGGATTGAAGTATCTCGGGGCGACCGAGAATACGCCCTGTGCCGGCCAATCCATCAAACCAGGCTTCTCTTTGCCGGTCACGTGCGCCGGGAAAATCGGGCCAGTCGGGTGGCCGCAATACAGCCCGCACACGCAGGATCATGCCCGGTTCATAAACCTGTCCGTCATGGGTAAACAGGAGCAGATCGCGTCGCATAGGCGCCATGCCGATATCGACACCGGTTTCGAATACGGCATGGCGCAGGCGTATCCTCTGCGCCATCTCTCCTTGATCGCGGCTCGTCGCTATCCCAGCAATCTCCCCCGTCATCACGACCGCCAGAGCGGGCAAGGCGGGCATGGGTGGCTGGCGCAGCGCCTGCCCCCGCGCCGCGAGAAAACCCAGAGCCCCCATGACGATTACAAGACCGAGACTGCGCGGGATGAGGCGATTCCAGCCCCGCCACAGCGCTAGCGCCCCGAGTGAGGCGGTGAGACTGGCCCAGGCCGGGCCCGGCTCGTGGCGCGGGAGGAAATAGAGGAGACATCCCGCGCCGAACGCGACAGGCAGCCAGGCGGCAAGGGCGCGTCCCTGACCGAGCAGGATGGCTTCGACCTTCTTGGCGAAAGCCAAACGCCTCACGGCTCTTCAGCCTGTTCGATACCGGAGGTGTGATTCCCTCCGGTAGAGATCGATCCCGTGCGCTCAGGGCGCGCTGGGCACATGGTCGCGGTAATGGTCCCAATGCCTGACCAGTTCCGCTACGACAGGCGCCCCGGCGCGCTCGTTATTATCGAAAGCGAGATCCTGTCCCGGCCCCTCATCGCCCATCGACTGGGTGAGCGACACGCCCGGCGGAGGCATGGAAGGATTGGAGCCGGAGCGCAGCACCATGACGCGATCCGGATCGATATAGCCCCATTTCGCGAGGAGCCGCATGGCCTTCTGGTTGGTCTGGCTTTCCTCATTGGTCATGACGAAAACGCCCTGGTCCTTGGTCCAGAGCCTGACCCAATCCTGCGCCCATTTGTTGCGCGCCTCACCATGCCAGTAGCGGAGCGCACCGAGCGTTTCCCCCATGAGAATCATCGGCGGCTTGCTGGCAGGCAAGGAAGCGGGCCACGCCGCGCGACGGCGCGCAATCTCGGGGTCATCGGCCAGGGTGACATTCCTGCTCAGTCCGAACGCCCAGCGCGCCAGCCCCTGATTGAGCGGGTAGGCCTTGGTCAACTGCGCCACATCCGTGACCGAGCCATAATGATTCGGGTCTTTCGGCAAGGTGTTGGGTCGGTCGGCGCCGATCGCATAAAGTCCGTAGGGCCAGTCCTTCGGGATGGACCGGTCATCCAGCTCACGCAGGGCATCACCATCTACCACCCAGCGTGCCCAAGCCACGCTGCCCACAGAGGCCACATTGGGATTCACGCCCGAGATGCCGGTGAAGATCCAGTAGGTCTTCTTGAGGTCAAAAGCAGGATCGAGCGCCAGCGCCAGCGCCAGCGCCATCAGTTCCGCAGGGCCGGAACGCAGCACAAGCCCGTAGACGCCCGAGTCATTGGCTCTGAGGATCGGCTCTTTCACGCCCCTGACCGGAATCTGGCGCGTCAGGTGCTCGCGCTCGACCCAGTCCTGATACTCCCCCGGCGCATCCCCCGTATCCGCCCCGTTTTCCCACCCCGCAACAATAATGACGCGCGGCGCCACCGGTGCGGCAACAGCCGATGCCCCCAGACCGACAACACAGGCAATGGATGCAAGGCAGGACAGGAGAAAGCGTGTTTTCATATCGAGACCGTTACATCGAATACAGAATTCTGCAAATCCCAATTGCACAAATCGTACCCCGAGGGGTTTTCAGGAGGAAACACGCGCGCAAAAACGGGGCCTGATTGGGCAGGCCTTCCATTGTCCAAGCGGGACGGAGCCCCGTGAAGAGAGGTGCCTGCGGGGCGCTGCCCCGCTCCCCGGAAAGGGACGCGTCCCTCTCATCCCGATTTGGTCAGACAGGTTTCCAAAGGACGACCGTCCTTTGGCGGGTTATGGAGCGGAGCCCCATGGAGAGAGGTTCTCGCAGCGGGAAGCCTCCGCGGGGCGAGGCCCCATGACAGAAATTTTTGGGCCGCATTCGCTCATCCGGGCCGGACAACAAATCGCCATCCGGTAGTGTGCGGCACTCAACCATGCTATGCACGCGCCATGACCGTTCGCACACGCTTTGCCCCTTCTCCCACCGGCTTGCTGCATATCGGCAATGCCCGTGCGGCCCTGTTCAATTTCCTTTTCGCCCGTCATCACGGTGGGCAATTTCTGCTCCGCATCGAGGATACGGATCGCGAGCGCTCCACGCAGCGCGCGGTCGATGTCATTTTCGAGGGGCTGGCCTGGATGGGCATCACGGCGGATGAGGAGCCCGTGTTCCAGTCCACGCGCCAGGGCCGCCATACGGCGGTGGCACAGGAACTGCTGGAAAAGGGTCTGGCCTATCGCTGCTATTGCACGGCCGACGAACTGAAGCAGATGCGTGAGGACGCGATCGCGAAGGGTCAGCCGCCACGCTATAACGGCATGTGGCGCGACCGCGATCCTTCCGAAGCGCCCCAGGGGGCGCCCTTTGCCGTCCGCCTGAAAGCCCCGCGTGAGGGTGAGACGGTCATCAACGATCTGGTTCAGGGCGAGGTTCGCGTGGCGAATGCCGAGATGGATGATCTGATCATCCTGCGCTCGGACGGGACGCCCACCTACCTTCATGCCGTGGTGTGCGACGATCATGACATGGCGATCACCCATGTGATCCGGGGCGATGATCATCTGACGAACACCTTTCGTCAGGCCATGATCTATCGCGCCATGGGCTGGGATCTGCCGCATTTCGCGCATTTGCCGCTCATCCATGGACCGGACGGCGCCAAGCTCTCCAAGCGTCATGGCGCACAATCGGTAGTGGAATTTCGCGATGAGGGGTTCCTGCCCGAGGCGCTGTGCAACTACCTGCTGCGTTTGGGCTGGGGTCATGGCGATGCCGAGATTCTGAACCGTGAAGAGCAGATCCGCCTGTTCGATCTGGACGGCGTGGGGCGCTCGCCCTCGCGTATGGATTACGTTAAGCTGACGCATCTGAACGGCGTGTATATGCGTGATGCCGAGGATGCGCGCCTGACCGATGATGTGGTGGATCGCCTGAAGGCGCGTGAGGACGTCACGGTAGATGATGCCCTGCGCGCCCGGGTGCTGACCCTGATGCCGGGGCTCAAGGAGCGCGCCAAGCTGCTGACGGACCTTGCCGATAGCGCGGCTTTCCTCGGTCGATCCCTGCCGTTCACCTATGATGCCAAGGCGGAGAAGCAGCTTTCGGAAGAAGGCAAGAACGTTCTGCGTGGCGTGGCGCAGGCGCTTGCTCTGGTCGAGCCCTTTGAGGCCTCGGCCATCGATGGGGCGCTGCGTGAATTTGCGGAGGCCAAGGCGATCAAGCTGGGACAGGTGGCCCAGCCCCTGCGTGCAGCCATGACGGGCAGCACGGTGTCGCCTGGTATCGATCTGACCCTTCAAGCCCTTGGCCGGGACGAGGTTCTGGCCCGCATAGGAGCCGCGATCGCGCATGGCTGAGACGCTCACCCGACGGCATCATCTGCTCGGCCTTGAGGGCATGAGCGCCGAGGAGATCACCCCTTATCTCGATCTCGCGGCCAATTATGCCCTGCTGAGCCGTTCGCGCACCGCTCCGCGCGATGCGTTGCGTGGCCGGACGGTGATCAACCTGTTCTTCGAGGACAGCACGCGCACGCGCACCAGTTTTGAACTGGCAGGCAAACGTCTGGGGGCCGATGTCATCAACATGACGGTCGCCACCTCGTCGGTAAACAAGGGCGAGACCCTGCTCGACACGGCAGCCACGCTCAATGCCATGCGCTGCGACCTGCTGGTAGTGCGCCATGCAGCCTCAGGCGCACCGGCCCTGCTGGCCCAGAAGGTCGAGGCCAGCGTCGTCAACGCTGGCGATGGCATGCATGAGCACCCAACACAGGCTCTGCTCGATGCGCTGACCATCAAGCGCCATCTGGGCACGCTGAACGGTCTGACCGTCGCGATCTGTGGCGATGTCGGGCATAGTCGCGTGGCACGTTCGAATATCCATCTGCTGACCGCCATGGGCAGCAAGGTGCGTCTGGTCGGACCGCCTACCCTCGTCCCTGCATCGCTGGCTTCCCTAGGCTCGGTATCCATTCATCATGACATGGAAAGCGGCCTGCGCGACGCTGACGTGGTGATGACGCTGCGCCTTCAGCGCGAGCGCATGGGGGCGGGTCTGGTGCCAAGCGCGCGCGAGTTCTTCCGATTCTACGGGGTGGATAGCCGTCGCCTCGCCCTTGCCAAGCCCGGCGCTCTGGTCATGCATCCTGGGCCGATGAACCGGGGTGTCGAGATTGCCTCCGATGTGGCGGACTCGGCGCAGAGCGTCATTCAGGAACAGGTCGAGATGGGTGTGGCCGTGCGCATGGCCGTGCTCGACCGACTTTCACGCATGCGGACAGCATCATGACCGATCTTGTTTTTGAGAATGTACGGCTGATCGATCCGGTCGATGGCCATGATGCGCCCTCACGTCTTCTGGTCCGGGAGGGACGTCTCGCAGGGCGTGACAAGCCCGGTGCCGAAGGGGCCCCTGATGGGGCACAGCGTATCGATGGCAAAGGTGCCGTGCTTTGCCCGGGCCTTGTGGATATGCGTGTGGCTATCGGGGAGCCGGGCTTTGAATATCGCGAGACCATCGCGTCCTGTGCCCGCGCAGCCGTCTCAGGCGGGGTGACGACGCTCGCTGCCCTGCCGAACTCGAAGCCCGCCATCGACGAACCCGCCCTCGTGCGTCTGCTGCGTGGTCGCGGCGAAGAGACCGGACTGGTTTCGATCCTGCCCTATGGCGCGCTCACCAAGGGGTGCAAGGGCGAGGAAATGGCCGAACTCGGCATGCTGCGCGAGGCCGGGGCGGTCGCGTTTACCGATGGCATTCATGCGATCGCCGATACCAAGCGCATGAGACTGCTTCTGGCCTATGCCAAGGGAATTGATGCGCTCGTGGTCCAACATCCCGAGGATCCGTCTCTCGCCAAGGGGGGCGCGGCCACCGCGGGCGCTTTGGCCACCCGCATGGGCCTGCCCCAGATCCCGGCAGCGGCAGAGGCCATTCTGATTGCCCGTGATATCCGTTTGGCGGAAATGACGGGCGCGCGCTTGCATTTCGGCCATGTTTCGACCGGGGAAGGGCTGGCACTCATCCGTCAGGCCAAGGCACGCGGTCTGGCCATCACCTGCGATACGGCGCCTCCCTATTTCGCCCTCAATGAAGAGGCGATCGGAGAGTTTCGCACCTATGCCAAGCTGTCGCCCCCGCTACGCGCGGAAGAGGACAGGCTGGCCGTCTGTGCGGCGCTGGCCGATGGCACGATCGACGCCATCGCCTCCGATCATGCCCCATGGGATGCCGATGACAAGCGTCTGCCTTTTGCGCAGGCCAGCGCAGGTGGCACTGGGCTGACCACATTGCTGGGCGTGGGGCTGTCTCTCGTGCAGGACGGGGTGTTGCCGCTGGCAAGACTGATTGCGCTGATGAGCTGCGATCCGGCACGCCTGCTGGGCAGTGAGGCCGGGACGTTGAACGAGGGCGCAAGCGCCGATCTGTGTCTATTCGACCCTGATATCGATTGGGTGGTCGAAGCGGGCGAACAACCGGGGCGCGCGCAGAATACCCCCTTTGACGGCCGTCGCCTCAAGGGACGGGTTCTGGGCACGTGGAAGAATGGCCAGCGCGTGTTCGGGGGTGAGGCGGCATGATCGCCACGTTTCTGACGCCGCCTTATCTGCTTTGCGCAGGCATCGCCTATCTGCTGGGCAGTATCCCGTTCGGCCTGCTGATCAGCCATCTGGGCGGGGCGGGAGATATCCGGAAGATCGGCTCGGGCAATATCGGCGCAACCAATGTGCTGCGCACGGGGCGCAAGGGTCTGGCTGCGGCCACGCTGCTGCTGGACGGATTCAAGGGTGCGCTGGCGGTGCTCGTGGTGCGGCTGATTCTGGATGGCGGGATCCAGACGGGTATGGCCGTGGCCGCCATAGGGGTCGTGATCGGCCATTGCTTCCCGATCTGGCTGGGATTTCGCGGCGGCAAGGGTGTCGCAACAGGGCTTGGTGCGCTTTACGCCCTCTGTTGGCCGGTCGGTATCGCCTGCTGTCTCGTCTGGTTGGCCGTTGCCAAGCTCTCGCACATCTCCTCGGCGGGAGCTCTGGCCGCGTTTGCCGTGGCGCCGTTCATCATGGCCCCGTTGAGCGAACAACCGGTGCAGAGTCCGCTGCCCATCGCGACCCTGCTCCTCACGCTGATTATCCTGCTGCGCCATACCAGCAATATCAGGCGTCTGCTCACGGGTAGGGAATCGCGGATCAATATCGACCCGCCCCCGCAGACGAAGAAGGAAATCTGACCGCTCATGAGCGCGTCTCCCCTCGGTGATGACCGTGTGGACCTTGTGCGTCTGGCGCGCACCGACGGGATAGGACCGGTCAATTTTCGACGACTGCTCAAGGAGCATGGCACGGCTACAGCCGCTATAGAGGCTTTGCCGGAACGGGCCCGCAAAGCGGGGCGACGCGGCGGCGTGGCCATTCCTACACGCGATTCCGTATGCGAGGAACAGGCAGCGCTGGAGCGATTCGGCGCCCGGATGCTCGTGCTCGGCGATTCCGATTACCCTGCGCTTCTGGCCCGCATTCCCGACGCACCGCCCGTCCTGAGCATCTGGGGGCAGGTCGCGCGGCTTTCGCAGCGTACGGTGGGCATTGTGGGCGCACGCAATGCCTCGGCCGGGGGGCTTCGTCTGGCCGAGGCGCTCAGCGGAGCCTTGGCGCATGAGGGCTGCGTGATTGTCTCGGGCCTTGCGCGTGGCATCGATTCAGTGGCTCATCGCGCGGCGCTGCATCAGGGCATGACGGTCGGAGCAGCGGCAGGCGGGCTCGATTGTTTCTACCCGCCCGAAAATGAGGGACTCTACCGCGCTGTCGCGGAGCGCGGCTGTATCGTCACGGAGGCCCCGCTGGGGACGATCCCGCAATCGAGCCATTTCCCGCGCCGCAATCGTCTGATTGCCGGACTGTCTCTGGGCGTGGTGCTGGTGGAGGCCGCGCTGAGGTCAGGCACACTGATCACGGCACGGCTCGCCCTCGAATACGGGCGCGATGTGTTTGCCGTTCCGGGATCGCCGCTCGATCCGAGGTCACGCGGCGGGAACGACCTGATCCGCCAGGGGGCGATTCTGACGGAAACCGCACAGGATGTGTTGACCCAGATTGGAACGACCACGCCTGCAGCACGCATGACGGAATGGACTGGCCTGCCTGGCTTTGCGGAGGCTGATCCGCCGGGATTTGCGTCCCCTCCTGCCCCTGGCGAGGTGCTGGCGCAGATCCATCAACTCCTCTCTCCTACGCCAGTGGCAGTTGACGATATCGTGGCGCGCTGCCAGTTCTCGGTTTCCATGGTGCTGTCCGCCCTGTCGGAACTCGAACTGGGCGGCATGGCGACCTTCCTTCCCGGGGGTCAGGTTGTGCTTGCAACCTGATCTGCGGTGTCCGAGCAGGCCGGTGCGGTTCTGGAGTAGAGATGACTGATGTCGTAGTGGTCGAAAGCCCGGCGAAGGCGAAGACCATCAACAAATATCTGGGCGATAACTTTATCGTTCTGGCATCCTTCGGCCATGTCCGCGACCTGCCGCCCAAAGACGGCAGCGTGCGGCCGGACGAGAATTTCGCCATGGACTGGCAGACCGATGAGCGTGGGGCGAAACAGATCGCCACCATCGCAAAAGCGGTCA
Source organism: Asaia sp. VD9 (assembly GCF_037150015.1). Classification (NCBI taxonomy): domain Bacteria; kingdom Pseudomonadati; phylum Pseudomonadota; class Alphaproteobacteria; order Acetobacterales; family Acetobacteraceae; genus Asaia; species Asaia sp. VD9. The sequence goes on from NZ_JBBCQM010000004.1 coordinate 240,516, forward strand.
AGAACGCTGATACGCTCTATCTCGCCACTGACCCGGATCGCGAAGGCGAGGCCATCTCCTGGCATGTGCGCGCCGCACTGGAAGAGAAGAACCTGCTGCGCGGCAAGAACGTGCAGCGTGTCACCTTCAATGAAATCACGAAATCGGCCGTGCAGACGGCCATGGCGAACCCGCGTGCGCTCGATCAGCCGCTGATCGATGCCTATATGGCGCGCCGCGCCCTCGATTATCTGGTTGGGTTCACCCTCTCCCCCGTTCTGTGGCGCAAGCTGCCAGGCAGCCGCAGCGCGGGTCGCGTGCAATCTGTAGCACTGCGACTGATCTGCGAGCGCGAAGCCGAGATCGAGGTGTTCAAGAGCCGCGAATACTGGTCGGTCACAGGGGCCTTCGCCACGCCGCGCAATGCCGGCTTCTCGGCGCGCCTGACGCATCTCGAAGGGCGCAAGCTCGACCAATTCGACCTGGACAACGCCGAAAAGGCCCATGCCGCACGCGATCTGGTCGCTTCATCGGCGTTCAAGGTACGGTCGGTCGAACGCAAGAAGGCCAAGCGTAACCCTCCAGCCCCTTTCACCACCTCCACCTTGCAGCAGGAAGCCTCGCGCAAGATCGGCATGAGTGCGCAATCAACCATGCGGGCGGCGCAGCAGCTTTATGAAGGCGTCGATCTGGGCGGTGAGACGGTCGGTCTGATCACCTATATGCGTACCGATGGCGTGACCATGGCGGCAGAGGCCGTGCATGCGATTCGCGATATGATTGCGGGCAGCTACGGTGCGCCCTATCTGCCGGAAAAGCCGCGCGTCTACACCAGCAAGGCCAAGAACGCGCAGGAAGCGCACGAGGCCATTCGCCCCACCGACGTCACGCGCACGCCCGAATCGATGGCCCGCCATCTCTCGGGCGAGCAGATGCGTTTGTACGATCTGATCTGGAAGCGCGCCGTCGCCTCGCAGATGCAATCCGCAGAGCTCGATCAGGTCGTGGTCGATCTGGCTGATCCCGCCAACCGCACCGTTTTGCGTGCCAATGGCTCGATCATCGCTTTCGACGGCTTTCTCAAGCTCTATAGTGAGGGACGCGACGACACGAAGTCGGATGAGGAAGAGGGCCGCGTGCTGCCCTCCATGAGCGAGGGAGATTCGCTCTCGACCCGGGGCGTCGAAGCCGATCAGCATTTCACCCAGCCGCCGCCGCGCTTTTCCGAAGCCAGCCTTGTCAAGCGCATGGAAGAGATCGGTATCGGTCGTCCCTCGACCTATGCCTCGATCCTGACCGTTCTACGAGACCGCAACTATGTGCGCCTTGATGCGCGACGCTTCATTCCCGAGGATCGCGGCCGTCTGGTGACGGCATTCCTGACCTCCTTCTTCGAACGCTACGTGGACACCGATTTCACGGCGACACTCGAAGAGCAGCTCGATGACATTTCCGATGGTCGTGCCGACTGGCACGATATCATGGCCGCGTTCTGGCGTGACTTTTCGGCGGCCGTGGCGCAGACCAAGGACCTCAAGATCTCGGATGTCATTGATGCGCTCGACGAGGATCTGGGTTCGCATTTCTTCCCCGCGCGCGAAGATGGCGGCGATCCGCGCCAGTGTACGGCCTGCGGCACGGGGCGTCTGGGGCTGCGTCTTGGCAAGTTCGGGGCTTTCATCGGCTGCTCGAACTACCCGACCTGCCAGTTCACCCGGCGCCTCGTGGCCGAAGATGGCGCTGAGGGCGAGACGCTCAAGGAGGGAATGAAGAGCCTCGGTCAGGACCCGGAAACGGGCGAGGAAGTGACCGTGCGCCGCGGCCCCTACGGGCTCTATATCCAGCGCGGCGAGGCCGACCCTGAGAACAAGAAGATCAAGCCCAAGCGCACCACCATTCCCAAGGGGCTGGAGGGCGACAAGCTGACACTGGACAAGGCCATCGGCCTGCTGTCCCTGCCGCGCAAACTTGGGCCGCATCCCGAGACCGGCGAGATGATCGAAGCCGGACTGGGGCGCTTTGGTCCCTATGTCAAAATGGGCTCGATCTTCGGGACGCTGGATGCCGATGACGACGTGCTGACGGTCGGGCTCAACCGCGCCATCGACTCCCTGGCCAAGAAGCTCGCCTCCATTCGTACGCTTGGGACGCATCCCAAGGATGGCGAGGCTGTGATGGTGCGCAAGGGACGATTCGGCCCCTATGTGCAACATGGTCAGGTCGTAGCGAATCTCGCCAAGGGACAGGCGATGGACGACGTGACCCTCGATGAGGCCCTCGCCCTGCTGGCCGAGAAGGGTAAACCCCTCAAGGCCAAGGGGAAGGTCACCCGCAAGGCGGCAGGCAAAGGCGGCACCAGCGAGGCAAAGGCAGAAAAGAAGCCCGCCGCCAAGAAAACAGCCACCAAAACAGCGGCAACCGCCAAGAAGCCCGCCACAAAAAAAGCCGCCACGACGAGGAAAAAATCAGCCGCCTCCGAAGACAGCAGCAAGCCGGCAAGGAAATCGCGCACGGCGACAACAACAGATGGTGAAGACGCCGGATAATTTGCGTTTTTGAAGTCACAGACCGTGGCAAAAACGTCGCTCCCCCTGTTAGGCTCCCTATCGCATCCCAAGATGGGTCGCTAAATCGGAACTCGATGGGGGAAGCCATCTTCCTGATGGTCAAGGTCACTGGCTCTGAAACACGTTCCTTTCCTGTCTGGCGCTCTCCTCTCTGGCGCGGTCTCCGGAAGGCGACTGGGAGCTGCGGTGCTGCTGACGGCGGCCCTCGGTCTGGGCACGGCCCGTGCCGATGAAACGGCTTCACTCGATACCGGCATCCTCAACTCCGTTCTCTCGAGCGCCTTCCGGTTTCTGAGCCCGCGCACCCTCGATGCGCATTCGAGCAAGACCTACAGCCTGTGGGGGCTGGACGGGCTGACCGCGATCGATCCCTCACTCACCATGGCCGAACCGCCACATGATCCCAAACAGCCAGCCATGCTGCGGCTGACCATGGGCCAGAAGACGATCACCGAGTTGCGCGAGCCTGCCGATGACGACATGGCAAGCTGGGTCAAAGCCATCGTTTCCGTGATGGATTCCGCATGGCACGCTTCGTCCACGCTGCGTATGGCGGGGCGTGATGCGCTGGTGCAGAGTTTCTTCGACGAGTTATTCAATCATCTCGACCCGTATTCGCGCTACGTTGCGCCGGCTCCGGCCGGGGATGACCGCGCCAATCGTACGGGCGATCTGGCCGGGGTGGGCATCTCACTCACCCGCGATGGGTCCTCACTCGTCGTGTCGGCCATCAATGCCAACGGCCCAGCCTGGGCGGCGGGCGCCAATATCGGCCAGAAGCTTCTGGCGGTGGACGGCCGCGCCACACGGAATCAGGACCTTGCCGCGGTCGAGACCTGGCTGACGGGCCCACCGGGCAGCAAGGTGAGACTGCTTCTGGCCGATCCGGGCCATCACGGCGCGATCATGCATCTTCAGCGTCAGGTAGTGCCCCCCCAGACCGTCTTTGCCAGCATGCATGACCATATGGCGGTCCTACGCATCGCCTCGTTTTCCTCCGACACGGCGGAGGAGCTGAGCCAGAACATCGATCAGGCGCTAGAGGACAAGAAGCTCGCAGGTCTCATCATCGATCTGCGCGGCGATCGCGGCGGGGTGCTTCAGCAGGCCGTGACTGCCACCGCGTTGGTGCTCGATCAGGGGATTGCCGTGGTCACCAAGGGGCGCGATCCGAAATCCAACCATATCTGGGCGGTGCAGGGCGGCGACATGACCCATGGTCTGCCGATCATCGCCCTCGTGGACGGGCGCACGGCGAGCGCGGCCGAGATCATGGCCGCCGCCCTTTCCGATCATCGTCGCGCAGTTGTGATAGGCAGTGCGACGCTGGGCAAAGGACTGGTTCAAGCCGTCGGCCAGATGCCCGATGGGGGTGAGCTCTTTGTGACGTGGAGCCGTGTTCTGGCTCCTCTGGGCTGGCCGCTTCAGGGGCTGGGCGTCACGCCCCAGATCTGTACATCGCGCGGGGCACAGGCGCTCGATCAGCAGCTTCAGTCACTCGCACAGGGCAAGCTCTTGGATGCCGAGAGCGTGAGGGCCAGCCGCGAATTACGCTTTCCGGTCAGCGTGTCGCGCATTCTCGATATCCGCCGACACTGTCCTGCGGCTCTGGGTACGGATGCCGATCTCGACACCGCAGCGCTCATCCTGAAGCGTCCTGATAGCTATCGTGCAGCGCTGGCTGCCATGCCGGATGACATGGATGATGCCACGCCATGAGCGAGAACCGGCTGAAAGCAGGATTCTGGGCAAAAGGGCTCATGCGTATGGTCCAGAGTCAGGGCCACGACGCCATGCTGCTCAAGCGGGGTGATGAGGATGCGGGCGCGGTCCTGATCATCCTGACCGATCGCAACAGACACTGCGCGGTGCTGCGTGAAGCTGCCCTGGGCAAGGGGTGGGAGCGTATTGCCATGGAAAGCGATGAGGCGCTCGAAACCTATCTGGAACGGCAGAAACGGTATGATCCGGATCTGTGGATCTTGGAATTCACCCTCGATGATGCGCGTGCCTCCATCGAAACCCAGCTTCCCAATCGCGGGGGCTAAGCCTTGATGCGCGCACCCGCACGGCCCTGGCAGGGCAAGACCGACAGCAAAACGGCCGCATCGAAGCGGCCGGTCGACTGTTGCAACCATCCCACACTCGTTTCAGGAAGAAAGAATGGCGCAACGACGTGAATGCACCGCAGCGGGAAACATGCGTTGCACGGGGATGACAGTTCAGCGAAAAGACGGCATTCAGATCGCTGCGGACGGCCGACACTGTGGCCCTCTCTCAGTCTGCCGCGTGAAAAGGATGGAGAAGACGATATGACGCTGGAACACCGAACGCGCGGTGAAGCCGTTTGCCGCCCGTTTTCCGATGTCCGGCAGGCGGTCGGCTCGCTCTCCCGGCTTTTCCGCAGGTCCATGCTGGGTCTTACCGCGCTGAGCGGTCTTGCCCTCATCGCAGTCCCCGCGCAGGCGCAGGTTGTGAAGGGTCTCTACGTTGCTGGCGCCGGTGGTGCGAGCTTCAACCAGGATCAGACCGTGCGACTCTCGCCGGTTCTGCCGAGTGGCCGCGATCACTATGATGCGGGCGTGACCGGTCTCGGCTCAGTTGGCTGGGGACTTGGCAACGGATTCCGCGTCGAGGTTGAAGGCAACTACCGCAACAATCGTCTCCAGCAGTTCAAGTCGAGCTATTTCCCGTCCTCCGCCGGGGGGCGCCAGCAGCAATATGGCGTGATGGCCAACGCGCTGTTCGACATGGATATTGGTGCGAACTGGATCTATCCGTATTTTGGCGCAGGTGTCGGCTATGGCTGGCAGGCGATGAAGGCCTCTGTGCGTGCACCGAACAACTATCTGAACCAGACCATTGGCGGGACGACGGGTAATTTTGCCTATCAGGGCATTTTTGGCCTGTCCTTCCCTGTTCCTTTCGCAGTCGGTCTCTCCTTCACGACTGAATATCGCTTCTACTCCCTGCTGGGGCCGAACGGCCATTATGCGAAGGGCTATGGCAGTATTGGCGGCTATGATGCCGCGCGTCCGGCCGGTGCGATGGAAGGCAACCGTGTCACACGCACGGATTTCAATCACTCCCTGATGCTGGGCCTGCGCTACGAGTTCAATCCGGCCCCGCCGCCGCCGCGCACCGCGCCGGTCCTGACGGCTCCGGCTCCGGCTCCCGCGCGCAGCTATCTGGTCTTCTTCGACTGGGATCGGGCGGATCTGACCGATCGTGCCCGCTCCATTGTCGGGACAGCGGCGCAGAATTCGACCCACACGCAGCTCACGCGTATCGAGGTCAACGGCTATACCGATAACAGCGCCGCCCATCCGGGCGCTCGTGGCGAGAGCTACAACATGAAGCTCTCGATGCGTCGCGCCGATGCCGTCCGGGCCGAACTGATCCGTGATGGTGTGCCCGGCGGGCTGATCGCGACCAAGGGTTATGGAGAGAGCAACCCTCTGGTGCAGACAGGGCCGAACACGCGCGAACCCCAGAACCGCCGCGTCGAGATCATCCTGCGCTGATCCAGGCGTCAAACCCGCCCCGGTTATGAACCGGAGAACGGGTGATCACCAGAGAAGCCCTGACCCGCCTGCGGGATCAGGGTTTTTTCTTGCCTGGGACTTCAGACCAGACCGTTGAACAGCGACGTAGAAAGATAGCGCTCCGCAAAGGAGGGCACGATCGACACGATCGTCTTGCCCGCATTTTCCTCGCGCTGGGCAAGGGCCAGAGCCGCATGGAGCGCAGCACCCGAGGAAATTCCGATCGGGATACCCTCGATCCGCGCGCAGCGGCGTGAGGCCGCCATGGCATCGCGCTCCGATACGACGAGTACCCCATCGAGCAACGCGGAATCGAGCGTGTTGGGGCAGAAACCTGGGCCAATGCCCTGAATGCCATGGGGCCCAGGGTCATCACCGTTCAGCACGGCGCTCTCGGCGGGCTCCACACCCCAGAACTGCATCCCGGGCTTGCGCGGCCTGAGCGTACGCGCGATGCCTGTCAGGGTTCCCCCCGTTCCGAGCCCGGCGACCACCAGATCGACATCCCCATCCGTATCCACCCAGATTTCTTCTGCCGTCGTCAGGGCGTGAATATCCGGATTGGCAGGATTATCGAACTGGCTGGGCATCCAGGCATCGGGCAGAGAAGCCACAAGTTCCTCGGCACGCAGGATCGCACCTGCCATGCCCCGCGCGGCGGGGGTCAATTCGAGCTGGGCATCCATGAGACGCAGCATCTTGCGCCGCTCGATGGAGGCGCTTTCCGGCATGGTGACGATCAGACGATAACCGAGGGCGGCCGAGGCGAAGGCAAGGGAAATACCGGTATTGCCCGAAGTGGGCTCGACCAGAACCGTGCGCCCGGGTGTGATCTCGCCCCGAGCTTCCGCCTGCTGGATCAACGCCAGGCCAATACGATCCTTAACCGAGCCGAGCGGGTTGAAGAATTCGAGCTTGAGCAGGAGCCGCGCATGCAGCTTGTCTGCCTCGGTCAGGCGGGGCACCGCTACCAGAGGGGTGCCACCCACCGTCTCAAGGATCGAATTGAAAACCCTCCCACGCGGAGCGGCGTAGCCGATCGCCAGATCCTCCCGAGTTGCCTGGGACGAGGTGGGCTCCTGTCGGGCTGTCATGGACATATCCTTCGTATCCTGCGGCACAACGTCTATTCCCGCGATGCCGCTCTGTGATTTGTCAGCATTAACTGCTATATTGCGCGCAATTTGTCATGAAGGAAATTGCCGCATGTATCTCCGCAGGGACAGGGCGATGATCGCCGTGATCATCATGGTCGACGTAGCCTTTCATGCCGGACGGTCGAGCCTCGTGAGTGGCGGCGATATTGCCGAACGGGCGGGGCTGGCCAGACGCGGGATCGAGCCTTTGTTGCAGGCCTTGTCCCGCTCGGGTCTGCTGGAGAGTGTGCGCGGTCCGCGCGGTGGATACAGGCTGGGCCGTCCGCAACGCGATATCGGTCTGGATGAGATCGTACGCGTTGTCGTGTCGGAAGAGCCCGGCGCCGAAGAAACGGCCCAGGGCGCGCTCTATCGCCACGTGATCGAACCCTGCTGGCAGATCCTGGACGAATCGGTGCGTGCAGAAATGGCGGCGCTGACACTCGAGGAAATGGTGAGGCGGGCCGAGGCGGCCGGACTGCGCCGCCCGGTGCATGAGCCGATTTCATTCTCGATCTGAGAAAAACCGCCTTCTGATGTTACCGGGGCGAACCGTCACGTCCATTCAGACGGGTTCATGAACAAGGCCTCATACGGGGCACCCCGAGTGCCGGCGCCCAAGTGCCGACGCCCAAGTCCGGCACCTGAGGCCGCCATGCCCGCTGGAACGGCCCGTCTGGAACGGGCCGCCGTTGATGGGTCTGACTTACTTCTTGGTGGTGTGTCGGGTCGTGCGCTTGACGACAGGCTTCTTGGCGGCGGGCGCCACGATAGCCGGCGGGGGTGCAGCGCGCACGACACCCGTCGCATCGACGGTGGCGTTGACGGTCAGCCTGGTGCGCGGATCGGTACCGCCGGGAATCAGGATCGCCGTGAAGCTGTCCTTGCCCGCATAGGCGGTGCTGGGCGTGTAGGTAATGTACGTGTGGTCGTCGAAATTATACATGAACGCCTTGCCATGCTCGGGAGCAGGCGAGACGCCGAAAGAACGGTAATTGGTGTTACCCGGCTTTTGAACGGACAGGGCGCACAGCCCATCATCGCTACGCACGGTCATATCGACGCTCATGCTGCCATCAGCCGCAGTCTTGACCGGGGTAGTCGTGCAGACCGCAGAGACTTTCTGGTAGCCGAAGGGATTGGGCGGCACGACGCGCTGGACGACGGGCTTTTGCGCACAGGCCGCCAGGGTCAGGGCCGAAACGAGAGTAATTGCAGAACCACGCAGTCGCACCATCAACTCCACTGAACACATGTCATCGAAAGTCGATTCTGCCATTTTGCTCCAGCAGGCCCGACACGAGATATTTCCGGACAGGATCAACGCCTGGGGAAACAGTTTCGTCAATGGCCCTAGCGCAAGCCGCGTTCCACAGGAAGGGGGAAGACAGGGCGGAAACGAAAGAAAAGGGAACGGGTATTTTTTTTTGTTGAATCGGCCTGGATAGCGGCTCGCGGGCATTTTCTCGCCGCAATTGCTGCGACATAATCGCGCCGCATTTCCCTGTCCCGTTTGCGCCCGCCCGGCGCGGCGCCCGATCCTGTCTGACCTGCCCTTCTGGAGCCCCTTGATGTCGCTTTCGACCCGGCAACGCCTCCTGCGTCCTTTCGCACGCCTCACCGCTTGTGGCCTTATGGCCACGACGTTCTTCGCTTCGGGCGCCGCCTACGCCGCAGGCTGTGGCGAATCCCCGGCGCATGAAGCGTTCAACGTGCAAGGTCTCAAGAGCGAGTTGATGGTGACGGCGCTCTCCTGCAGCGCTCAGGAGCGCTACAATGCGTTCGTGACCAAGTTCCGTCCCAAGCTGGCCGCAGAAGAGGAGCGTCTGAACTCCTATTTCAAGTCCGCCTATGGTCGTAACGCCACCAAGGCGCATGACGACTACATTACCCAGCTGGCCAATGTGCAGTCCGAAGGCGGGTTGAAGGCCGGAACGATCTTCTGCCAGCAGCGCGTGGCGATGTTCGATGAGGTTGACGCGCTGGATGATGGTGCCGATCTGGCGCATTATGCGGATGCCAAGGACGTCGTCCAACCGGCCTCATTCGAGACCTGCTCGGCTCCTGAGGCCGTCACCCATGGCCGCACGACGAGCACGCGTCGCACCCATCGCAAGACGCGCGCCTAAAAACTACCATTACCCTGCACGGGGCGCTTGACGGCGCCCCGGCGAGGCCGTCAAGAACGCAATATGAACGACGACCTCTTCCAGAGCGATGAAAAGCCCGCCCGTCGGCCCCGCAAGACGGCGCAGGCTCCCGTACCCGAAAATTACGGTGCCGATCAGATCGAGGTCCTCGAGGGGCTCGAACCCGTACGGCGGCGTCCGGGCATGTATATCGGCGGTACCGACGATACCGCCTATCATCATCTCGCTTCCGAAATTCTTGATAATGCGATGGATGAGGCCGTGGCGGGCCATGCCAGCGTCATCGATCTGGCGCTTGAAGAATCGCGTCTGCTGATGGTGCGCGACAACGGGCGCGGTATCCCGGTGGATGCGCATCCCAAATTCAAGGATCGCTCCGCACTCGAGGTGATTTTCACCACGCTCCATGCAGGCGGAAAGTTCTCGGGCAAAGCCTATGATACCTCGGGCGGCCTTCATGGCGTCGGCTCTTCCGTGGTCAATGCCCTGTCGGATCGCCTTGAGGTTGAGGTGGCGCGCGAAAAGCTGCTCTGGCGTCAGGATTACGCCCGGGGCAAGCCCATCACGCCGCTGCAGCAGGTGGGTAACGCACCCAATCGCCGTGGCACGACCATCCGCTTTTCGCCCGATCCGGAAATCTTCGGTCCGCTCAGCTTCTCGCCACAGCGATTGTACCGTCTGTGCTGTTCCAAGGCAGCCCTTTTTCGTGGCGTCACCATTCGCTGGAGCGTCAACCCGGCCCTGATCAAGGCAGGCGATGAAACCCCTGTCGAGGCAACCATCCATTTCCCGAACGGGCTGGCGGACAGCCTGAATGCTGAGCTCGGCGCATCCCCTGCGCTCCTGGCTCCTGTCTGGGCGGGCGAGGCGGAACTGCCTCAGGCCGCCGATGGACGGACCGGTGGCAAGCTCGAATGGGCTGTGGCCTTCATGGAGCAGGGAGCGTCGAGCATGACCTCCTATTGCAACACCATTCCGACCCCGCAGGGCGGCACGCATGAAGCTGGCTTCAGGGCCGCGCTGGTCAAGGGGCTGCGTGCCTGGGGCGAGAGCCGCAACATGAAGCGTGCGGCCGCCGTGACGGCAGAAGACGCTCTGGGCGCCCTGGCGGTCAAGCTCTCGGTGTTCATTCGCGATCCCCATTTCCAGGGTCAGACCAAGGAAAAGCTGACCACGCAGGAGGCCAGCCGTCTGGTTGAAGGCGCGCTGCGCGACCGTCTGGACCACTGGCTGGGGGGTAATCCGGCTCAGGCCGATAATCTGCTAGCGTTCATCATAGAGCGGGCAGAGGAGCGGCTGCGCAGGCGTGAGAGCAAGGACACACCACGCAAAAGCGCCACGAGGCGCCTGCGTCTGCCCGGCAAGCTCACAGATTGCACGCGCGAAAACGCGGCCGATACCGAGATCTTTCTCGTCGAAGGCGACTCGGCAGGGGGGTCCGCGCGTCAGGCGCGTGATCGTGAGACCCAGGCCGTGCTGCCGTTGCGTGGCAAGATTCTCAACGTGGCCTCGGCCACGGCGGACAAGCTCAAGGCCAATCAGGAACTTCGCGATCTGGTCGAGGCACTGGGCTGCGGGTCGGGATCGACCTTCGACGTCGCCCGTCTGCGCTACGGACGCGTCATCATCATGACAGATGCTGACGTGGACGGCGCCCATATCGCCTCGCTGCTCATGACGTTCTTCTACCGGGAAATGCCTGATCTGGTACGCAAGGGGCATCTCTATCTGGCCCAGCCCCCACTCTATCGTCTGACCCATGGCGCGAAGACCATTTATGCGATGGATGACGAGGATCGCGTGCGGCGTCTCAAACGCGACTTCAAGCAGGGCGCCAAGGTCGAGATCTCGCGATTCAAGGGTCTGGGCGAAATGCCGGTCAAGGATCTCAAGCAGACCACCATGGACCCAGCGAAGCGCACCTTGCTGCGCGTAGTCACGCCCCCCGAGGACCGGGCCCTGACCAGCGACCGCGTCGAAAGCCTGATGGGCCGCAAGCCGGAGTTGCGCTTCCGCTTCATTCAGGATCATGCCCGCTCGGCCGAACTGCTCGACGTCTGATGGCTTCTCTCGAGCACCCTCATGCAACGCCGCTGGACAAGCTGGGAGGGCTGGCCCTTCTGATCGGTGGCATATCGTCCTTTCAGGTCGGAGCGGCTCTGGCCAAGAGCCTTTTTCCGCTCTTTGGGGCAGAAGGCATGGTGGGGCTGCGCGTTTGTCTCGCCGCCGTCATTCTGCTTGCTGTGATGCGTCCGGGCCCTTCAGTGCTCAAACCGGGCATGTGGAAGCTGCTCCTGCCTTATGGCGCCTCCATGGCCGTCATGAATTTCGCCTTCTATATCGCGCTCGTTCGCCTGCCCCTTGGGCTTGTGGTCGCTTTCGAATTCATGGGACCGCTCTCCCTCGCCTTGATCGGGTCACGCCGACTGCTCGATCTCGTCTGGGCGGGCATGGTGGTATCCGGTCTGTATCTGCTGCTTCGTCCCGACCATATCGAGGGGCATCTCGACCCAATCGGCGTCATCGCGGCGCTGATCAGTGCTGTGGGATGGGTGATCTATATCCTGACCGGTACTCGTATCGGGCGGGTCATGCCTGCTGCCCAGGCCACAACGCTGGGCATGACAACGGCCGGCATCCTGCTTCTCCCCTGGCTGATACCCGCCCTTACGCCGGCCGTAACCCATCCCCATCAGGGAATACAGGCTGTGGGCGTCGCCATCCTGTCATCGGCGGTGCCCTATATTCTGGACATGATGGCCATGAGGCGGCTCGGGCCGCGTGATCTGGGTATCCTGCTCAGCCTCGAGCCTGTTCTCGGGTCGATTTCGGGGCTGCTTCTGCTGGGAGAAACACTTTCGGTCGCACGCTGGATGGGAGTGCTCTGCATTGCCGGAGCCTCTGCCGGGAACGTGCTCACCTCGCGTAAGCCGCCCCCGGACGGCGAGACCGTTCCCCCAACCTAGACCCTGTATGGCGTCGTGTTAACGCGCTTGTCATGCAACATGCCGTGCCGGGGTCCGTTCTCTTCCCAAACCGTCTCATCAAGAGACGCCTTAAAAGGAGAACATCCATGCGCCGCCTGATGATTGCCGGATCTGCCCTTCTGACCCTTGCCGGGGCACCGGCCTTTGCCGCCCCTTCGGCGGACGCCTCCATGGCGGCTGACCAGGCTCATGCAGATCGCGATTTCGCCCGTCTGTCCAAGGATGGACAGAAAGCTCTGGCCAATATCATTCTGGCCCAGCAGGCTCTCGCCTCGAACCAGAATGGACAGGCTCAAAGCCTGATCAATGAGGCGGAAGCCCGCCTCGAAAAGGCTGCCAAGGACAATCGCGCCTTCATCAAGGCCGAAGACGCGATGCAGCCCGTCCCGAGCCATGGTGCGCCCAAGCGTCTGGCGGTAAGCGGCGTGCCGCTGCACTGGCTGCCGGTTGGGGGCGAATACGCCGTGACCGATACACTGGCCCCGGCCCAGCAGACGGCTCTGGCCAATGCCAATCAACATATGAAGACGGGTGAGACCAAGCTGGTCAACCAGGACCTGCAGGTTGTAGGCACCAAGGTTCAGTATGTGGTGGCCCTCGCGCCACTGGAGATGATTTCCGGTGACGTTCATCGCGCCTCGGTCTTCATGGATGGCGGCGATACGAAATCGGCAGGCGACGCCCTGCAGAACGCGGTCGATTCGATCCTCTTCGTCTCTGGCGATGTCGTTGCCGTAACCCACCCAACGACCGCCAAGCGCCACAAGATGGCGAACAGCCCTTCCTGAACGGTTAACCTTCCCCGGCTCGGCGCGCTCCCTGCCGGGTGAAAGTTTCAGGGCCGTCTATTCTCGGCGTTAGCGGATGCGCCCGAAGAGTTTCTCGAGCTCATCCCGCCCAAGACGTAGCCAGGTCGGCCGCCCATGCGAGCAGGTGTTGGCTCTCGGCGTCTGCTCCATCTGCCGCAACAGAGCGGACATCTCATCCTGCTGCAGACGACGTCCGGCGCGGATGCTGCCATGGCAGGCCATACGCGCGATAACGGCATCGATCCGCCGTTCCAGTGCCGCGCTGTCACCCGGCACGAGATCCGGATCAGCTGTCAGCTCCTCCGAGAGATCGCGCAAAAGCGAAACGCCGTCTCCCCCCTGAAGGAGGACGGGCATGGTGCGCAGAAGAACGCTCCCCCCACCGAAAGACTCGATTTCGAGCCCGAGCGCCTCCAATGCGGTCTTCCACTCGAGCAAACGTCCTGCCTGACCGGGAGGCAGGTCGATCACTTCAGGTAAAAGCAGGCGCTGTGCCTTGAGAGAGCCGCTCGTATATTGCGCGAGCAGTTTCTCATGCGTCAGCCGCTCATGCGCTGCATGCTGGTCGACCAAAATCAGATCGCCATCCTGCCCGACGGACAGGATATACGTATCGAATACCTGCGCGACGGGTGCCCCCAGCGGAAAAGAAGCGCGCTGGATCGGGTCAGGCTCCATCAAGGGGCGAGTTGCCGGCGCGAAGCCTCCAAGCTCCTCTGCAAATCCCTGTATGTCGCTTCCGGGGCTCAGTGCGACAGGGGCACCAGAACCCGCCATAGCCGAGTGCGCGGCGATAAATCCGGATGTAAGACTCACGGGGTCCGGGGGCGGATAGTGGATGGCCTGTCTGGCGGGCGCAGCAAAACGCATCCTGACCCCGGCTTCGCCCGCACCGTGCCCCAGAGCACGCTGCATGGCGCCGATCATAAGCCCTCTGACATCAGCTTCCTCGGCAAAGCGCAGTTCGGTCTTGGACGGGTGGACATTCACATCCACCCTGTCATGGGGAAGGCGCAGATGCAGGGCGAGCACCGGGTGACGCCCCGGTTCGATGACCGGACGATAGGCCACACGTATGGCCGTGCGCATGAGTGGATCGGCCACGGGGCGGTTATTCACCACCAGGAACTGCGACGCCGCCGTGGAGCGCGTGGCTGCCGGGCCGCAGATGAAACCGCTCAGGTGAAGCCCGTTGCGCGTCTCATCGAGCGCGATCAGGGACTCGCTTTCGCCCAGAACGGCCTGGACACGGTCGATGACGCTCTGAACCGGGAAATCGAAGACAGGGCGTTCGTCCAGCGTGAAACGCATGGCGCAATGCGGGGCAGAAAGCGCAAGACGGCGCATCACGCCCTCAGCGTGGCTGCCTTCGACACGCGCACTTTTGAGGAATTTGCGCCGGGCGGGTGTCGCGAAGAAGAGATCCTCGACCACGACCCGTGTTCCGGGCGCCCCGGCGGCCGGACTAGGGGGTGTCAGGGCACCGCCCTCAAGACGCAGCGTCCAGGCTGTATCGGCATCATGCCGCCGCGATGTGAGCGTGAGACGCGCCGTGGCGCCGATGGAGGGTAGAGCCTCACCCCGAAAACCCAGCGTGACGATATGGGTCAGTGTTTCATCGCTGAGTTTGGAGGTGCAATGGCGTTCGACAGCCATCACGAGATCATCGGGCGACATGCCGCAGCCGTTGTCGCTCACCTCAATTCTGTCGCAGCCCCCGTTGAGCAACGATACCTCGATGCGGGTCGCTCCGGCATCGAGGGCGTTTTCGACAATTTCCTTGAGGGCGGCGGCGGGCCGTTCGACGACTTCACCGGCCGCGATCAGATCGATAACGTGGTTGGAAAGACGGCGAAGTCGGGGCTGGAGCAAAGGACGTTCAGAGGGGGGCATGTTCAGGCATCAGATGACGCCCTTCAGAAGACGCCGAGGAAAGAGCTTTTGGACTTCTTGGTCGGGGTGGCACCGGTCGAGGGGCTCTGTCCAAGGGCTGAGGCGCGCTGTATCCGACGGTTTTCGGCTTCGCTATCAACAACGCTCCCTGCATTGCCGCCACGCCAGAACATCAGCTCATCAGTCAGTCCTGCGCCTGCGGCACCGAGCTCGGCGTTATTGGGGGCCTTCGAAGCCTGATCGACCGCCCCGATTAGAGCCTGCTGTCCGGCGCTGGCGCTGCCCGAGGTGGAATGCAGAGCCGCGTTGGGGGAGAGCGTCTCGAGCGCCTGGGTGCGGGGATTTTCATCCGCTGTGTGGTCACCCTGACCCGGCAGGCTCAGCTGCTCGGAAGGCGGCATGGACAGTGGCGCGCGCGTCGTCACCGTATATTCGTCCGGCATCGACCGTTCGAGGCCGAAAGCCCGCGAAACGTCGGAGCCGGAGCAAGCCGGGAGGAGCGCAGTCAGGCCGAGAACCGGCAGGACGCGAAGGACGGACGGGAGGGAGAGCTGAGCCATATCGGACCCGATCCTAATGGAGCGTTTCGGCATCGACAAGAGATCAATGCTCATGCGGTGCGGGGCCGTGGCCCGGGACGGTGGCGGCACCCGTTTCGGCGCGCGTACGGGAGGCTGCATCACGACGATCCGACCAGATCGAGTCGATCACCCAGGCGATGACGCCGCAGACGATTGCTGAATCTGCGACGTTGAAGACATACCAGCTCCAGCCGAAGGCATGCGCGTGGATGAAATCGACCACCGCCCCGAAACGGATGCGATCGATCACATTGCCCACGGCGCCGCCCGCGATGGCGGCGGAGGCAATCGCCACGACCATGCGCGGCGTGCGCAGGGTCTGCCACAGCAGGGCAAGTACCGCGATCAAGGCGACGGTGCAAAACAGAAGAGGGCCCTTTGACCCCACGCCCCCGAGCATGCCGAAGGTCACCGCATGGTTCCAGACCATCGTGAAATTCAGCCCAGGCATGATGGCCACGCTGCCCCGGTCAGGCAGGTGATACACAGCGAGAATCCACCATTTGCTGATCTGATCGGCCAGGAGCACGATCAGAAAGGCGGCCAGCCCGGCGACGAGCGTCGCCGGTCGACCGAAGCTGACGGTGAGCTTGGCGCCCTTCACATCGACACCACATCGCTGCAACGCAGGCACAGCCCCGGATGGGCAGTCTGGCTGCCGACCTCAGGCAGAACGCGCCAGCAGCGCAGGCATTTGCTGCCATCGGCTTCGGCCACACTTGGGCCAGGATGCGCGCCGACGATACCCTCATGCTCCGTGGTCGCCACGTCATCGATATAGAGCGATGGTACATTGGTCAGAAGCTGGATATCGGCCTGCGAGACGATGGCGAGCTCCGCCCAGTCCACATCCCCGAACACGGCCTGCTCCTGTTCCGTCAGCGGCAGGCTGAGGCGCGCCTCGAGCGATGAGCCGATGACCCCGCCGCGGCGCGCGCCTTCGAGTTCGGTCGTGATCACGCGGCGCAGGGCGCGGAGGCGGTTCCAGCGCTCGCCCAGTGCCGCGTCGTTCCAGGTCGGATCAGGCTCGAGAAAGCTCTGGAGATGAACTGAGCTGTCCTCGCCGAAGCGGGACGTCCAGGCCTCTTCCGCCGTGAAGACCAGCACCGGTGCGAGCCAGATGGCGAGCGCGCGATGCAGGATATCGAGCACGGTACGCGCCGCGCGACGCCGCTGCGAGGAAGGCGCATCACAATAAAGCGCATCCTTGCGAACGTCGAAATAGAACGCCGAGAGATCGGTCGTGCAGAACCCGTGAAGCATGGGATAGACGCCGACCCATTGATGGGTATGCACGGCCTGTTTGATCTGGCCACCCAGCTCGGTCAGGCGATGCAGGATATAGCGCTCGAGTTCCGGAAGCTGATCGAACGGCACCGCCTCTTCAGGGGTGTACCCATCGAGCGCGCCCAGCAGCCAGCGCAGCGTGTTACGCAGACGGCGGTAGAGTTCGCCCTGCTGCTTGAGAATCTCGTTGCCGATGCGCAGATCTTCGTTGCTGTCGGAATTGACGACCCATAGACGCAGGATATCGGCGCCCAGCTTGTCGGTCACTTCCTTGGGCGCAATCACATTGCCCAACGACTTGGACATTTTGCGCCCCTGCTCATCGAGCACGAAACCATTGGTCACAATGGCCTTCATGGGCGCAATGCCGCGCGTACCGACGCTTTCGAGCAGGGAAGACTGAAACCAGCCACGATGCTGGTCGGACCCTTCAAGATAGAGATCTGCCGGGAAGTTCAACCCGTCTTCGCCCAGAACGAAGCTGTGCGTCGAGCCACTCTCGAACCAGACATCCACGATATCGAATACTTGCTCATACTGCGCGGGGTCACGCCCCTCACCCAGGAACAGGGCCGGGTCGGCGCTGTACCAGATATCGGCGCCATGCTCGGCCATTGCATCGACGACGCGCTGCATGACTTCGGTATCGCGCAGAACCTCGCCCGTGCTCTTCTCGACGAAGACGGCAATCGGCACGCCCCAGGCGCGCTGGCGACTGATGCACCAGTCGGGACGCTGCTCGATCATGGAAGTCAGGCGGTTACGCGCAGCCTCCGGCACGAAGGTGACATCCGCAAGCGCGTCAAGCGCCTTGTGACGGAGGGCCTGGTCACCATCCATGCGGATGAACCATTGCGGGGTAGCACGAAAGATGATCGGCTTACGCGAACGCCAGGAATGTGGATAGGAATGCACGATGCTCGACCGCGCCACGAGCCCGGCCGCCGCATCGCCATTGGCCGCCCAGCGCTGCGCGGCCTCGGTGAGGGCCGCACAGACCGGATCGGCCGCCTTGAACACATGGATACCGGCAAAATGCGGCACCCAGGGAGCATAGGTCCCGTCATCCTGCACGAGCTCAGGCACTTCGATGCCATATTGGCGTGTGAGCAGGAAGTCGTCCTGGCCATGGGCCGGTGCCATATGCACGAGACCCGTACCGGCATCGGTGGTCACGAAATCGCCGGGAAGCATGGGGACGTCGAACTCATAGCCGCAGCCACGCAGGGGATGGGCGCAGATCGTACCCTCAAGCGCCTCTCCGGGCAGGGTGTAGAGAATATGATGGTCCTGGATGCCTGCCTGCTTGCAGAAATCCGCGACGCGCTCCTCTGCCACCAGGAAGCGCGATCCCGGCGCCACGAGGGAGGCTTCTTCCATCACATCGGCACGCAGCACGACATAGGCGATCTCGGGCCCGTACGCGATGGCGCGGTTCGCCGGAATGGTCCAGGGGGTAGTCGTCCAGATCACGGCTGAAGCCCCCTGAAGCGCCTGGCCTGGGGTCGGATCCGCCTCGATCGGGAAAGCCACGTGAACCGTGGTGGAAGTGATGTCGTGATACTCGATCTCGGCCTCGGCGAGAGCCGTCTTCTCGACCGGGCTCCACATCACCGGGCGTAGGCCGCGATAGAGACCACCATTGAGCAGGAATTTGCCGATCTCGCGGACGATCGCGGATTCCGACGAGAAATCCATGGTGGCGTATCGGTTCTTCCACTCGCCCTGGACGCCAAGCCTCTTGAATTCCTCGGCCTGGATGTCGAGCCAGCGACGCGCATAGTCGCGGCACTCTGCGCGAAACTGCAGGACCGGCACGTCGTCCTTGTTCTTGCCCGCCTTGCGATATTCTTCCTCGACGCGCCATTCGATCGGCAGGCCGTGACAATCCCAGCCGGGCACATAACGCACACGCGCGCCATTCATGCGCTGGGCGCGATTGACCACGTCCTTGTTGATCTTGTTGAGCGCGTGACCGATATGCAGATGGCCGTTGGCGTAGGGCGGGCCGTCATGCAGGGTGAAGACGGGCTTGCCCTGCCCTGCCTCTATAATCTTCTCATCAAGTCCCATCGACTCCCAGCGCGCCAGAATTTCCGGCTCGCGCGTGGGCAGATTGCCGCGCATCGGAAAGCTGGTGCGGGGCAGAAAGACCGTGTCGCGATAACGGTCCTGAGGATCGGGGCTTTTGGAATCAGGCATCTTCGATCATTCGACGGAGTCAGGGAACCGGGAGTTATGCGAAGATGCGGGGCAAAGGGTCAAGAGCGCAGGGTTGGCAAGGACTCACAATTGGGTCGCTTCGGCCCGTCAAATTGTGCTGAAAACCGGCCACCGACCCTGGTGGCGTCATGCCGCCTCGCCCTCGCCCTCGCAGGGGCAGCGAAGGCGAATGACCCGGGCGCGATGCCCACCGGGATAGTGCCGGGTGCTTGGATCAAGCTTTCTGCCATTTACACGCTTTATTCACTCCTAGACGACGCCTATTTCCATGCATCATTTTGATAATAACTCAGCACGGATTCATGGAATGAAAATATTCGTCGCTACCGCCCTGCTTCTGCTTTCAGGCGGTCCAGTCATTGCCGAAGCACAAACCAGTCTAACACCTCCTCAGATGTCGATCCGGGTGCTGGACCGGTTCGTCACACTGATGAATGAGAAGACGCCGCTCAGGGATAACGAAATGGTGACGATCCTCTCGCTACGACGTGAAGGACGCAAGATCGTCGAGACGATTGCCCTCACCCATGTGGCAGACGAGGCGATCTTCAATTTTTCCGAAACTGAGCTCAAGCGCATGATTACGAATGCCGATACTGAGCGCTATTGCTCAACCAACATGAAATTTCTGATGGAAGGTAACGTCACAGTCGAATTCATATACATGTTGCGCGGGAGGGAGTTCTTCAGAACAACGCGTAGCCCGGCATTCTGCACGGTGGTGAACTGAGGACAAAGACTGCTTCCGACCGTACTTGCCCCTATATACCAAGCTCAGCGCAGACCCTTACGGGACGAAAAAGTAGAGGGGGCGTAGACGCTTTCAAACGTCTCATCGATCTGACAGCCCAGTGACGTAAGATCGCGGCGCAGGAACTCCTTGAGTCGCACGAGCCGGGAAACGCTTTCCTTCCTGCGGGATTCCTTTTGGGCGATGTGCTGTTCCATCGCTTGCATCTGGTACATTTGCATCGCGCCGAACATGACAGACTCCCACCCCTCATTAACCGTGGGTAATCTTTAACATTTTTCGATGTTAAGTGAAACATGTAAAACTTCACAAAACAGGCAAGTTCGTATCAGTCCTCTGGAGACTGAATGACCAGCCCCTTAGGGGGCCGATCACGCCAGGCCCTCATGCGGGTCGCCAAAGTGCCAACATGAATCTCGAGTTTATGCCCATCGGGGTCGAGGAAATAGAGCGAGTCGCCTTCGCTCCTGTTTTCCTTCCAGCGCGCCACCTTTCCGCTCAGCCTGGCACAAAGTACCGTAAAACCATCCTGCTCGACGCTGAAGGCAAGATGAGAATCGTCCGAACCGTCCGGCAGAATTGCCTCCGAACGCACCTCAAGACACAGCCAGAGGGCCCCTGCCTCTAGATACGCCCCCTTGCCCCATCGAGCCCGCAGGACGCAGCCCAAAAGATCGCGATAAAAGCGGATGGAACGCTCAAGATCACCTACGCAGAGCGTCACGTGATTTATGCCCGATATCAGAGGCGTGTCAGACGACGGGCATTTCCGACACCCGCAGGATCAGGAAAGGGTTGAGAGAACGATGCGAGCGCTGGCGGCGTCTTCGGCAATCTGGGCCTTGAGCGCATCAAGCCCTTCGAAACGTCGCTCCTCGCGCAGAAGCTTGTGCAGGCTGACCTCCAGTGTCTGGCCGTAGAGATCCTCGCTCACATCGAAGATATGTACCTCGAGGCGGCTCTCCTGCCCGTCATTGATGGTCGGGCGTCGGCCAATATTTGCAACGCCGCGGGTCACGCGCCCATCGGGATGGCGTATCGTCACGGCATAGACACCGCGTGCAGGCTCGATATGCCGCCCAAGGGGGATGTTGGCCGTAGGAAAGCCGAGCAGACGACCACGCTTGTCGCCATGGGCGACACCCCCGGCGATAAACCAGGGGCGACCGAGTTCTTCCGCAGCGCGCTCGGGATAGCCCTCCTGCAACAGGCGCCGGATACGCGAGGAAGAAAAAGGGCCGCCAATATCGGTCAATGGAGGGACGATGGTCAGGCCGATCCCGAGCGTCTCGAGCTTGTGTCCCAGATAGGCAATGCTGCCTGCACGTCGATGCCCGAAGGCAAAATCCGGACCACAGGCGACATGTTTCACACCGAGCGCCCGGTCGAGCACAGATTCAACGAAAGCGTCGGGGCTGAGATGGCTGAAATCCGCATCGAAGCGGAGCTGGAAGACACGCTGCGCGCCCTGCTCTTGCAGGATACGCGCCCGGATTTCGGGCAGCATGAGGCGTAACGGTGGATCCTGCGGTCGGAAGAACTCGCGAGGATGGGGCTCGAATGTCACTGCGCCGAGCGGCAGCTCGGGGCGGGCCGCATGGAGCGAGCGCAGCAAATGCCGATGCCCGAGATGCACCCCATCGAAATTGCCGAGGGCGACGGCGGCGCCGCGCGCCTCAGGCGGGATCGCCGTCCAGTCCTCGTACAGGGTCATGAGACGGGCAGTGCAAAATACTGGCTGACCTCAGCGAAATCAGAAGCCTGCCGCGCTCCATGATGCGGGGTCGTGCCATCTTCCTTGCGGACCAGCTGGCAGGTCTTGAGCCCGGCTTCGGCGGCTGCATCGAGTTCTGCTCCGATATCGGACAGGAACAGGATTTCAGCCGGGGTCACACCCGCGCGCTGGGCGATCTCGCGGTAACTCTCCGCGATCTTCTTTCCCCCGATGTCCAGATCGTAGAACGCCTCGAACAACCCCGTCAGATCGCCCGCATCGGAGTAGCCGTATAGCAGGCGCTGCGCGCTGGCCGACCCAGAGGAATAAACCGCCAGACGCAGGCCTGCCTGATGCCAGGCTTTCAGCGCAGGCGGCACATCTGGATAGAGACGTGCCTTGAGCTCACCGGACTCGAAACCCGTTTTCCAGGCGAGGCCCTGGAGGGATTTCAGGGGGGCTACCTTCTCGTCCCGGATGGTCCAGTCATGAAGCTGGGCAACCGGATCGCAGCCGGGATTGGCGGCATCGATATCAGCCAGCGCCACCCTGACCAGCGGATTACCGGCCTGCTGACGCAGCAGCTCCGGCATGACCCTGTCGGAATAGGGAAAAAGCACATCCTTCACGAAGGAGATCGGCAGGGTTGTGCCTTCGATATCAAGAAGGATCAGGCGGATGGTGCTCATGCAGCAATGTCCGGAATGGTCACGGGAAAGCGGCGGGCAATCTCGTCACCTGTGTATTCAGCGATCCAACCCGTCGTGTCGGTGAAGACGCGAAGCGCCACCACATCGGGATTGAGTCCGGCATCGAACCAGTGCGGGGTGCCTTCAGGCACCGAGATCAGGTCGCCCTGCACGCAAAGCACCGAATACACCTTGTCGCCCACATGCAGGACGAACGCGCCCTGACCGTGCACGAAGAACCGCACCTCATCTTCACTATGCGTGTGCTCGGAGAGATATTTTTCCCGCATCGCAGCGATCTGGGGCGTGTTGCGGTCGAAGCGCACCACATCGGCGCTACCCGCACCGGTTTCCCCCATCAGCCCGTCCAGATACGGGCGGTAAGCCTCCAGGATCTGCTCCGGCGGGGCATCCTTGGCCGGAGTGACGGGGGCCTGCCAACGCTCGAAACGGACATTCAGAGGGCGCAGGGTCTCGGCAATCTCGCGCGGGTTTTCCGTGTCGAGCAGCACGGTTTCCGGCGCGTCATCGCGATAGATCGTCAGTCGGCTCATGATTTCCGCCTTTCGAGTTCGCAGGCCAGCAGGAACTCCAGCCCTTCGAGACGGGCGAGGGCCATTTTCATGTCCCGCCCCCAGACATAAACACCATGCCCACGGATGATGTATCCGGCGGGCATTGCCCCAAGACGCGGAGCAACCACCGTAGCGAGACGGGCGATATCCTGATCATTGTCGAACACAGGCACGTCGATCGCCGTATCATGGGTCGATTGCCCTTCGAACACCTTGAGCAGCTCGTACCCAGCCAGGGTCAGCGACGATCCGGCAAGCGCCATGGACAGCACGGTGGCGGCCACGGAATGACCGTGCAATACAGCCCCGATCGATGGATCAGCCGCATAAAGCTGCGTGTGAAGAAGCGTCTCTGCGCTGGATTTCTGCATAGGATCAATCGGACGTCCCGCGGGATCGATCTCGATCACGTCCGGCACGGCCAGAAAGCCCTTGTGCCCGCCTGAGCGGGTGATGGCGATCCGGCCATCCTCCAATCGTCGGCTGAGATTGCCAGCCGTCGCCGGCACCCAGCCACGCTGGTCCATACGCTCCCCGGCCCGGATGACGTCCTGCACCGCCTCTGACCAGAGACGATCCGAAAACTGGGTCATGACAAGCTCAGTGATTGACGTTGTTCACATTGCCGCTCGAAACGGGAGATGTGTAATGAGGCTGCTGCACCCCGCTCTGAGGCGGCGGCGAAATCTGTCCGTTTGGCTGGGTATGGGCCTGGTTCGGCTCCATGGACTCATCCTCGGCCATGTTCTTCTTGAAGGATTTGATCCCCTTCGCGAAGTCACCCATCAGGCCGCTGATCTTGCTGCCACCGCCAAACAGGATGAGCACAACGGCGAGCACTATCAGCCAGTGCAGGGGACTCATGCTACCCATAATCTCTCTCCTTGTGCGACGGGGTCGTCTCGCCGTCTTGTCTCTTGCTTCTCACATGGCGTGATCAGGCGTCTCTTGCAAGCGGGCAATATCATCGAGGTCGCGCGGTACGATAAAGCCATAGGTCGGATAGGCGCGTGACCCCAGATTTTTGATGGGGGCCCAATAGACCCTCACCAGTGACCAGTCATTATCGCGGGAGACATCGATGACGGGTACGGAACGATCGATACGCCCTGGCTCCCAATTGGCATGTTCAACAAGGATCTTACGCGAGGATACCGTGCTGCGCACCACCGATACATGACCCGAAGGCAGCCGTCCGGTGGAGCGAAACACGAGGATTTCACCCTGCGCCGGGGTCTGGGTGCGTCTGTATTTACCCGATGCTCCCCGCCACCATGAGGCAGCGGCACCGTAGAGCGCGACGCCCGTCTTGGCACGGGCATAAGGGGCGCATTGCAGGGGGCCATTGAAACTCGCACGGCTGTACTCTCTCGGACCACCGCCGCAGGCCGCGAGACTGAGACAAAAGCCAAATCCAAGAGCCATTTTCTTCATGACGATTTCAGCGCCATGACGCGATCCTCCGCTTCTGACAGATCAAAGGAGAGCGCTTGCTCGGCCACATCGCGACCGAAGCCCGCGCGGGCGAACACAGCGAGAGCCCGCTGGTGTTGTTCCGGGCCCGATGCTTCATCCGCATCCTTACGACGGAACGGGCCCAGACGGCGCTTACGTGCCAGGATGAGCGCTGCACCCAGTTCGTGCTCTCTGGCACTCTCGTCATGCCGGTGACCCAACGCCTCCTCCATCGCTTCGCCAAGCGTTTCAGCATCAATTCCCTTCTGGGCAAGGCTGGCAGCGACGGCACGGCGGGACCGACCGGTACGCGTCAGAGTTTTCGAGCGCGATCGCGCAAAAGCTGCGTCATCCAGCGCACCTATCCGCCGCATATCGCCCACAATGGCGTCGATCATGGCGCGGCTGGCCGCGCGCTGCGCCTCGATCCGCTCGCTCTCTCCACCCTGGCTGGCATATCTACGCGCCCAGCGCATCACGGCACGGTCAAGGATCTGGGTCAGGCCTTGTTCGGTCGCGGCAAAGCGCGCCAGATGACGCAGGGCCGCCTCGCGCAGTGTTTCCGCAGTCGGCGGAGGGAGCTGATCCGGAATCGCTGACATAGAGACACTGTGCCATAACTTCATGGCAGTAACATGGTGAAAATCGGTCGGAGACCCCTCATGCCCCGCTCATCGCTCGATCGCGCGCTGGCCGCCCTCCCCTCTTCCTATCCCGGACCGGGAGGGGCGGCTGCGGTCATCCGCAATGGCGAGGTCATCGGATGCCATAGCTGGGGCTTTGCCAATGCCGAAACGCGTCTGGCCTTCACGCCTCGTACGCAGTTCCGCCTTTGCTCGATCACCAAGCAATTCACCTGTGCCCTGCTCGATACCTGGTCGGACAAGGCGGCACTTGATGCCTATGTGGCATCGAGCCTCCCCAATCTGCAGGAGCCTCCGCCGGGTGTCATGGATCTCGCGCATAACCAGTCCGGCCTGCGCGATTACTGGGCCGTAGCCATGCTGCACGGTGCGCCCACCGAATCGGTTTTCGGCAGCGCCGAGGCAAAACGGGTGATCGCAGGCACGCGCAGCCTGCATTTCAGGCCAGGTACGGCCTATTCGTATGTCAACCAGAATTTCTATCTGATCTCCGAAGCGCTGGAAGCCTGCTCGGGTCGCAGCTTTTCCGAATTGCTGCAAACGCAGATTTTCGACCCTTGCGGCATGAAAACGGCATTCCTCGCGGCTAACACCCAATCAATGCCCGATGGGATCCAAGGCTACGAGGGCAGCGAGGCCACGGGGTATCGCGCCGCCAACAATAATATCCTGTGGACCGGGGATGCAGGGCTTGGGGCGAGTCTGGACGATATGATCGCCTGGGAAAAGGCAATTGACGCGCAGCGCGACGACCCCGAGGGCTTCTATAACCGGCTCTCCCGCCCTGTTCACTTTCGCGATGGCCGACTGGCCCGCTACGGATCTGGATTGCAGCGCGGCAAGCTTTTTGGTCGGGCCATGACAGGGCATGGGGGCGCCCTGCGCGGCTGGCGCAGTCACCGGCTCCATCTGGCCGAAGAGCGGCTCTCAGTAGTGGTGCTCTTCAATCATATGTCGGAGGCGCATTCCGCCGCTGCCGAGCTTGCCGCCGCAGCCCTGGAGATCACCCGAACTGCGCAGGAGAGAATGCCGGGCTCAACCGCGTTCATCGGTCACTATCTCGAGCCCGAAACAGGGCTCTCCGCCTCGATCACCCCGACGGTTTCGAACGCGCGGCTTTCGCTGCGCTATGCTTATCCGCCCGAAATTCTTGATGACTGGACTCAGGACAAGGCCGGTCGCGATGCAACAACATTGACCCTGGATGATCAAGGGCTGGTCATGTCCCGCCCGCAGGAAAACCGAGAAACACGCCTGATACCCATCCCAGAGATGCAGCGCTTTCAGGATCTGGCCGGACGCTATGAATGCGAGGAACTCGATAGCATCCTGACAATTGCCGGAAGCGAAGAGGCCTTCTATGGCGCTTTCTCCGGCATGCTCGGCCAGGGACGCATGGAGCGCCTGCAGAAACTCGGCAACGACGTCTGGCTCGTGCCCTGCCTGCGAGCACTCGACCACTCGCCGCCCGGGTATTGGACCCTGGCGTTTCAGCGTGACGCACAGCACAAGCTGACCGGCCTGCGCGCAGGATGCTGGCTTGCCCGCGATCTGCTTTACAGGCGCATCTGAGCCGGGATTTGACGTCGGGGGGGGAATAACCCCATCATAAGCACGCAGCAGCCTGTGCCCTGCCCTGAGTTCTCAGGTGCGGGGCTCTTGCCGTTGCGTCTTTTCCCTTCCATTCCAACCGGGCTTTCTGATCGCCATGATTTCCGCTCTGATGCCAACATTCAAACGAGTCGACCTTGCTTTCGAGCATGGTCAGGGCGCTTGCTTGTACACGGCTGACGGACGACGATTCCTGGATTTCGGGGCGGGCATTGCCGTCTCGTCGCTGGGGCATGGCCATGAGGGTCTGGTCAAGGCGATTGCCGAGCAGGCCGCGCGCGTCATGCACGTGTCCAACCTGTATCGCATTCCGCAGGCCGAGAAACTGGCGGACAGGCTGGTCGCCCATTCCTTCGCGGACAGTGTGTTCTTCTGCAACTCCGGTGCAGAGGCCAATGAGGGCATGGTCAAGATGATCCGCAAGACGCAGGCGGGTCGTGGCCATCCCGAGCGTACACGGGTCATCTGTTGTACGGGGGCCTTTCACGGGCGTACGCTGGCCATGATCGCGGCAACGGGCAATCCGGCCTATCTTGAAGGCTTCGGCGCGCCGGTTGAAGGCTTTGACCATGTGCCGTTTAATAACATGAACGCCCTGCGCGCCGCCATTACCCCCCAGACGGCAGGCATCATGCTCGAACCGATCCAGGGCGAGACGGGCATCAAACAGGCCGACCCTCAATTCATGACCGGGCTGCGCCAGGTCTGTGACGAATTTGGCCTGATTCTTGCGCTCGACGAAGTCCAGACCGGAATGGGGCGCACGGGTCAGCTCTTCGCGCATGAGGCTTATGGCGTCGCGCCGGACGTGATCTCCGTCGCCAAGGGCATCGCGGGCGGTTTCCCGATGGGGGCGATCCTCGCCAATGAGGAAGTGGCTGCCTCCATGGGAGCAGGCTCCCACGGCACCACTTTCGGGGGCAACCCTCTCGCCTGTGCGGCAGCGAATGCCGTGCTCGACGTGATTCTTGCCGAAGGCTTCCTCGATCAGATCGCGATAACGGGAGAGACCTTGGGCGAGGGGCTCAAGAACCTCGTGCGCAAACATCCCACCGTTTTCGAGCTCGCCCGTGGACGTGGCCTGATGTGGGGGCTGAAATGCCGCTTGCCTGTTGCACAGGTTCAGGCTCAGGCCATGGAAGAGGGTCTCCTGACCGTCACCGCAGGTGAGAACGTGCTGCGCCTGCTGCCGCCGCTGATCGTGAGCAGGGAAGAATGCCAGGAAGCCTGTGCGATCCTCTCGCGGGCCGCCACCATCCTTGAAGCCGCTGAAAACAACAAGACAAACCCGGTGGAGAGCCAGGCATGAGCACACAGGCAGACGCTTCGGCTATTCGTCACTTTCTCGATCTGCGCGATCTCGACGCAGCGACGCTGCGCGACATTCTCGATGTGGGCCGTGCGGTCAAGGCGATGCAGGACAAGCGCCGCAAGCCCATGCATCCTGCCCATCCGCTCGCCGGACGCACTCTGGGGCTGATGCTCTCCAAACCCTCCACACGCACCCGCCTCTCCTTCGAGGTCGGCATGCGCCAGCTGGGCGGCGATGTGTCGGTGCTGTCGCCTGCAGACATGCAGATTGGCCGTGGCGAGAGCCTGGCGGACACCGCGCGTGTCTTGTCGCGGTTTCTCGATGTGCTGGTCGTGCGTACGGGCGAGACCGCCATGCTGACTGAACTCGTCCGCTGGAGTTCGATTCCCGTCGTGAATGGCCTGACACCGGATTCCCATCCCGTGCAGATCCTCGCCGATATCATGACCTATGAGGAGCATCGTGGCCCGGTGGGCGGCTCGCACTGGGCCTGGGTTGGGGATGGCAATAATGTTGCCGTGTCGTTGATCGAGGGCGCTGTACGCTTCGGATTTTCCCTGACGCTGGCGACGCCGGAAAGCATGAAACCCCGTCAGGAGATCCTGGACTGGGCGCATGCCGAAGGTGGCAAGATCCGGCTGGTCCATGACCCTGTCGAGGCGGTGCAAAGCGCTGACTGCATTGTGACGGATACCTGGACGAGCATGTCCGATCAGGAATCCTCAGCACGGCTGACCACGTTGAGCCCATATCAGGTCAACACGGCCCTGATGCAGAAAGCCGCCCCCAATGCCCTGTTCATGCATTGTCTGCCTGCCCATATCGGTGAGGAAGTGACGGAGGAGGTGTTCGAAAGCTCGGCCTCCGTCGTATTTGACGAGGCCGAAAATCGCCTCCACGCCCAAAAGGGTCTGCTCCTCTGGGTGCTGGGCGGTGAGAACTGGCGTTCCTACGGTAAGCCCGTCTGAACGGCATCGGCGCGTCCAACCGTCCGACACCTTGAGAAGCAACCGACGAAGCACCAATGATCGAGACACCTGCCTTTCTGGATACACACCGCCCCGAAACCGTGCCTGATCTGGTGATCTCGCATGGAATAACGCCTTTCCATCTGGCGCGGCGACCGGTCCGCGGACGTCTCGTTCGTCTGGGCAAACTCGCGGATATCATGGTGTCGCGCCATGATATCCCCGATTGCGGGCGTCAGCTTGCCGGAGAGGCGCTGTCTCTCGTCGCGGGACTGAGTGCCGGGCTGAAGTTCAAAGGGTCCTTTTCCCTGCAGATCAAGGGGGACGGCCCGATTTCCATGCTGGTGGCAGATTGCACGGATGCGGGCGAATTGCGCTTTTATCTGCGCGCGCCCGAGAACATCGATCCTGCGCCGGCCAAGGCCCTTCTGGGAGAAGGGTATTTTGCCTTCACCATCGATCAGGGCGCGCATACGGAACGCCATCAGGGTATCGTCGCGCTTGAGGGGGAAACCCTTGCCGATATGGCGATGCATTATTTCGCGACCAGCGAGCAGCATCAGTGCTGGATGCGCCTCTATTGTGAGAAGACACCGGATGGCTGGCAAGCCGGGGCCCTGCTGCTCGAAAAAATTGCCGAAGAAGGCGGTATCGCCACGGGTGAAACCGACGATGAGGACGCCTGGGAGACAGCGGGCATTCTGGGCAACACCCTGACCGCCGCCGAGCTTTTCGACCCCTGCCTGAGTGCCACCACGTTGATCGAACGTCTTTTCGGCTCGCAGGATGTCCTGATTGATCGACCGCGCGCGGTCAGCCTTGGGTGTCGCTGCAACCGCGCAAGGCTCGCAAGCGTCCTTTCCACATTCCCCGAGGACGATCTCAATCACATGGCGGAAGAGGGCACGATCACCATGAACTGCGAGTTCTGCAATGTTGGCTTTCGTTTCGAACGTGCCGAGATCGCACGATGACCGCGGCGGATGATTTCCTGCGCAGCGTCCGGGTCGGGGGCGAGACACTCTCGGCGCTCTACGACCAATGGACGCCTCAGGCGGTCGTCCCCCTTGCAGATGACATCACCTGTCTCACTTTTTCCGATCCGCTGACGGGACGCAACGCTGTCTGGTACCTGGATGAGTCGCACAATTATTGCGGCTCGCATATCGAGGTCGTTCAACGTATGCGCCCGGATGATATCCTCGGCGCTGTTGCCCCCTGGTTTGATGAACTCGCCCGCAATGCGCTGAGTGCAACCCCTACTCCGCTGCGCGATGCGCCTGCGATGCCGCTCTTCCTCGCAACTCAGCTTGCAGCAGCCTGGTCGGTACGCGTGCTCATGGATTTGCGCCAGATCCAGACGTCTCTGGCGGGTCAGGAGCAGATCCTGGCCCAGATCGGACAGTCTTCCCTGTCAGCAAAGCAGATCAGACGTATTCTCGGTTCACGCGT
This sequence comes from Asaia sp. VD9, assembly GCF_037150015.1. Lineage (NCBI taxonomy): Bacteria > Pseudomonadati > Pseudomonadota > Alphaproteobacteria > Acetobacterales > Acetobacteraceae > Asaia > Asaia sp. VD9. The sequence goes on from NZ_JBBCQM010000004.1 coordinate 270,844, forward strand.
AGGGCCCGAAACACTGGTCGTGCTGTCTCCGCTCACCGATATCCCACTGCGTGCGCAGATCTCTTTCGTGGTCGATCATCAGCTGATCTATCGCTTCCATGACCCGGAAGCCGATTGCGTATTCTATCTCGCCTGGTGGGAGAAACAGCTCGACAAGCCCCCGTCCTTCTATTGCCCCAAGGCCGCTATTCTCGTGAGTGACGAAGCAATGGCGGGCATGCTGCCCTCTTTGATTCTTGGCTGGTATCTGAGCAATCCCGGGCATGTTGCCTCGATTGCCGAGGCTCTTGCCTTTGAGGCCCGTGATTACGGGCTGGGTACGGCATCCTCACTTCAATTCGACCCTGCAACCGAGGCCGCATTACCACCGCCTCCGAGCACAGCCTCAGCTGATATGATCTCCGAATCCTGGGCGTTTCTCGCGCAGAACCCGACGAGGCCCGCCTCACCCGCCGAAACCCGGCAGGAAGCAGAAAAGAAACAAACAGGGCGCCTGTTCGACAAGCTGCGCTCTTATGTGAAAAAGAAATAATGTCCTGCTGCTTATTCAAGGAGCCCGTCATGTCGCGCAGCCCGTCACGTGTAAAAACGCTACTCCGCTACGGTTCTCTATGCCTGGTTCTGGGCGCTCTTTCTCCCGTGCTCACCGCATGTGGTGACAGCGAACCCCAGAGCTTTGCCCCGATGGACTACAGCTATCTGAGCAAGATGCACCTGAATGTGGCGCATATCGAGGTGGTCGACGCTGCCCCCCCCGGAAACACTCCGGGCGATATCTCGGCCAAGGCTCCGACCTCGCCTCAGCAGGCACTCGAACAGATGGCCCATGATCGCCTGATCGCGAGCGGCTCGGAAGGCAGCGGTACGTTCACCATAACCAAGGCCAGCATCCTCCATGCCCCCGGCGGCACATTGCTGGGCGAGCTCGAAGCGCATGTCGATCTGTCCGCTCCGTCCGGCGGACGCGCCGGTTATGCAGCCGCCCACATAACGCGCAGTCTCAATCCGGGAGATAAAGACCCGGAATCGCGTGCCGTTCTTTATGATCTGACATCGCAGATGATGCAGGACATGAATGTCGAACTAGAGTTCCAGATCAAGAAATCGCTGCATGACTGGCTGGTTGACGCAAGCGGCGCGCCCCTCCCAGGAGCAATCCAGCAGCAGGACATCGGTCCCAACGCACCTACTGCCAGCCCCACCGTATCAAGCAACAATGCCCCCGCAATGAGTACTGCCCCCCCAGCCCCCCAGGTCGCGACCGGGGCGGCGTCCGCCTCCACCGTTCCCGTCAGTGCGCCCGCGAAACCCCAGGAGCCTGACGCGATTTTCCCTCTGGGCGATGAAGGTGCCGCCGCACCCGCGGCTACTCCTTCGGTCAAGTCCCCGAAGGCTGGCGTTCTCGCCCTGCCCTCGAAGCATTCCTGACGAAAAAACCCGGCCGCCCGAACACAAGCACATCCCATAAAGCCGCTTGCATTTCGGGCGACAATCGCGAAGAAGGAGACATTACCCATTATGTGGGTAATGCCTTTTGTGTTTGGTCAGGAGACCGGCTTGAGCGCGCCTTCATCTTCACGACGTCGCTTTGTCAGGAACGCTGCGGGTACAACCGCTTTCCTCCTCCTGGCCGGTCAAGATCTGCCCGGTCGTGCCTTCGCGACTGGCACATCAGTCGATACGACACCGGTCTATTTTACGCCTGCCGAATTCCGGTTCCTGCACGCTGCCTGCGAGTGCATCTACCCTGCTGACTCATTGGGTCCTGGTGCCTCGATGCTCGGCGTACCTGACTTTATCGACAGACAAATGGACACTCCTTACGGCAGGGGGGAGCTCTGGTACATGGCCGGACCTTTCGAGGATGGACCTGCCAATTTGGGTTACCAGCTCCCTTTCGCGCCGCGAGACCTGTATCGCAAGGGGATTGCGGGCGCGAATGCCTATGCCCAGTCCGAACGCGGCAAGGATTTCATTGATCTGACAAGCCATGATCAGATCGAAATTCTCACAGCCTTTGAAGGTGGCGCAGTCCATTTTCCCGAACTGAACGCCCGCCTGTTCTTCGAACAATTGCGACGCAACACACTTGAAGGCGTTTTTGCCGACCCAGTCCACGGCGGCAACCGCAATATGGCGGGTTGGCTCCTGCTTGGTTTCCCTGGCGCGCGCGCCGACTTTATGGACTGGGTTGATCAGGAAGGCGCTCCGTATCCTTTCGGACCCGTATCGATCTCTGGCCAAAAAGCCTGATCCAGAATCAGTCGAGTACAAGATTCATGCCTTCAAAACGGACCGATGTTGTCATCATTGGGGCTGGCTGGGCCGGTGCCATTCTCGCCAAGGAGATGCGTGAAGCAGGACGAAGCGTCGTCATGCTTGAGCGCGGCCCCGAAAGAGCGACCGCGAAAGAGGGCACCTATCCGGGGTCCATTGACGAATTACGGGGTGCCATACGCCATCGCCTCTTCCAGAACCCTGCGAAAACGACGGTGACGATCCGCAACACGATCAATCAGACCGCCTTGCCATACCGACAACTCGCCGCTTTTCTTCCAGGAGAAGGGGTGGGAGGAGCCGGACTGCACTGGTCTGGCGTTCATTTTCGCGCGGCCCCCGATGATCTTCGCCTGCGCAGCCATGTCATCGACCGTTATGGTGCCAAATTCATTCCGGAGGATATGAATCTTCAGGATTACGGCGTCACATACGAGGAGTTGGAACCTTTTTTCGACAAGGCCGAAAAGGTGTTCGGCACATCGGGACAGGCCTACAAGATCAATGGGCAGGTTGTCGGTAACGGCAATGTCTTTGCCCCATCACGAAGTGACAAATTTCCCCTGCCGGCTATGCAGGATGTCTTTACAGCAAGTCTGTTCCGAAAAGCTGCGTCCGAGGTGGGATACCACCCCTATGCACTGCCAGCCGCCAATGCCTCCATGCAATATACGAATACGTATGGCCTGCAGATGGGGCCATGCAATTTCTGCGGTTATTGTAGCGGTTACGATTGCTACATGTATTCGAAGGCGTCGCCCAACATCAATATCCTGCCGGCATTGCGTAATGACCCGGAATTCACCCTGATCACAGACGCGCACGTTCTGCGCGTCAACCTCGACAGCGATCGCCGGAAGGCTACAGGCGTTATCTATCTCGACCAGCATACCCGGCAGGAAAAGACGGTCGAGGCGGAGCTGGTCATCCTGGCGGCTTTCCAGTTTCACAATGTCCATCTCATGCTGCTTTCTGGCATTGGAAAACCTTACGACCCGATAAGCAATACCGGTGTCGTGGGGCGCAACTTCGTCTATCAGACCATCACCACCTCACGCGCCTGGCTGCCTCAAAACCAGTTCACCAATCAGTTCGTCGGCGCGGGCGGAGCGGGCGTCGCCATCGACGATTTCAATAGCGATAATTTCGATCACGGCCCGCTCGGCTTCATCGGTGGTTCTCCCGTCTGGGTCAATCAGGCAGGGGTCAAACCTATCGCTGCGGCCATGACCGGCGGTGGAAAGACCGCTCCCCGCTGGGGAGCGGGCTACAAGGCCGGGCTCGTCGATACCTACCGCCATTCAATGGCCATGGATGCGCATGGCAGCAATATGGCCTATCGCGACGTCTATCTCGATCTCGATCCGACCTGGAAGGACAGTTACGGGCAGCCATTGCTCCGCATGACCTTCACCTGGAAGGAAAATGATATCCGTATGAATCAATATGTGGTGGGGCGTATCGAGCCAATCATGAAGGCCCTTGGTGCCAGACGCTATGAACTGGGCCGTCTGGAACATGGCGAGGTCTTCGATACGAGACGCTACCAGACAACCCATCTGGGCGGTGGCGCTGTCATGGGTGTCAGCCCGCATGATAGTGCGCTCAACCGCTATCTGCAGAGCTGGGATGTTTCGAACGTCTTTGTCATCGGCTCCAATGCCTTCCCTCAGGGAATGGGCTACAATCCCACCGGCACGGTGGCGGCACTGGCGTACTGGGCTGCGCATCATATCCGAACGACCTATCTTGCCCAGCCGGGCCCCCTGGTGTCCCTGTGAAGCGGCATCAGCTCACCGGCCTCGCTCTCCTTGCGTTGCTGGCGCTGGCTCGTCCCGCTTTCGCCGACACAAGGCAGGATCTCATCGACAAAGGCCGCTATCTTGCAGCCGCCTCAGACTGCGCGGCATGCCACACCCATGATGCCTCCGCTCCCTATGCCGGCGGAAATCCCTTCGTACTCCCAATTGGCACACTCTATGCGCCCAACATCACGCCCGACTCACGCTACGGAATAGGCGGCTATTCCGAAGCCGATTTCACCAGGGCGTTGCGTCAGGGAATTGGACGAAACGCCAAACCGCTCTACCCGGCCATGCCCTTCCCGTCCTATGCGCGTATGAGCGACGCCGATATCCATGCACTATGGGTCTATTTCCATGAGGGTATCTCACCCCTCGCCAAAGCCCCTCCAAAGAATGGAATTCCCTGGCCCCTCTCGATGCGTTGGCCAATGACCTTGTGGCGCTGGGCCTTCGCTCCGACGCCGAAGACTGCCATGGCGAACGCGCATCGGCGTTTCGCCTCTGAGGAAATCGCCCGCGGCGCCTATCTGGTGGAGGGCCCGGGCCATTGCGGCGCGTGTCATACGCCACGCGCCCTTACCATGCAGGAAAAAGCGCTCTCGAGCGATCAGGGAAGTGCCTATCTTTCAGGCGGTGCCGCTGTGGATGGCTGGACCCCGGTCAATCTCAGGGAAGACGATCGAACAGGGCTTGGTCGTTGGAGCGAGAATGACATCGTGACCTTTCTCGCAACGGGAAGGAATGATCGCGGCTCAGCGTTCGGTGGCATGAGTGACGCTATCGCCCATGGCACGCAGCACTTGAGCGAGCCAGACCTTCATGCCATCGCGCGCTATCTCAAAGCGACTCTTCCCGCCTCCAAAAACGAGACCGCCTGGCACCCGGATCCGGCAGTGGCCGAGACCCTGCACAAGGGCGTGCTTCCCGGTGCGGGAGCGCGCACCTACGTCGATCGCTGCGCGGCCTGTCACCGGACTGATGGTCATGGCTATGCCCCGGCCTTCCCCCCCTTGGCCGGCAACCCTGTGATCATGGACAAGGATCCCGGCTCGCTCATCCTCATCATTCTGCGCGGCGCAACCGTTCCACCAACGGATAAGGCTCCCTCCGCTCTCACCATGCCCGGCTTTGACAAGATCCTATCGGATCGGGAAATCGCCGATCTGGTCACGTTCATCAGACAGAGCTGGGGCAACACGGCGGCCAGCGTGACCGAGGAGGACGTGCGTCGCTTCCGCGCGCATAATGCCGAATGGATCAGGCAGGAAACGGTCAATCCACTCAATTAAGCGTCGCCCCCCCCTCAGGGGAGAAAACGATACAGAATCAGCCCCTGATATCCTTTCCCCCCCGCAACGCTCTGCCCCGCCACGCGGGTAGAATAGGCTCCCCCACCGCCTGCGCCATATCGGGTCGCGTTCATTCCCCCAAGATAACCGGCACGGCCGCCCCCACCCCAGGGTCCCGCGCCACCATTCCCCGCAAAAACGTAGGGACCATTCTGACCATCGCTGCCAGCACTGCCCGTCTGGTTCCAGAGCGTGCCTCCACCCGTACCGCCACCGCTCCCGCCATAGGAATTCTGAGCAGTGCCAAAGACGCCAGCCCCACCGCCATCGGCTGTGAGCAACGGTTGCCCTCCGTAAGTCACAAAGCTCGGCTCACCCCGCCTGTCGGCGTCACCCCCAGCACCGACAGTCGCTGAAAGCTGCGCGTTGCGCGACGCATCGACCGCATAGACCCCCCAGCAATCGCCTCCGGCTCCTCCGCCCGCACCGGAAAAAGACCCAGCTTCCGGCGACAGCACGGAGGTAGACGCGCCCCCTCCACCGCCGCCAATGACACGCAATTCGACCTGGCGCGCCCAGTTCGGCACCGTGAGAAGTGTGCTTGTCGAGCAGAGAGCCTGTGGCTGGCTGATCCGCTGCACGAACTCGATCGTTGCCAGATCGGTCATGGCACTCTGAAACGCAGCGCATTGCCGAGCAGTTACAGCGCTGAGGTTCTCAGCCCCTTCTGGTATCGACAGCACATAAAGTGGGACAGCACGCCCCCCCTCCACTGACGGAGCACTCGTCCCAGCATAAAACGTAATTCGTCCGGCGCGCCGTGTCGGCAGGGCTTTCCCCCGGTTATCGGGCCCAGCCATCGTCTGCTCGGGGTTGTCAGCATTGTAAAACGGCAAAACATCATTCAGATCGTCCACCTCCCTGCACAGGGCATAGATCGTCACCGACGCCCCGGTCATCGGGATAGCCAAATCCTGCGCCTCATTGCTGTAAAAAAGGCTCTGAATCAGGGCATTATCTGCTTCTAGTCCCGCAGATGAGCTACCGATATGCGCGCGGTCCAGGAGATCAGGCGCCATGATCGTCCCTGGGCCGAGCGTCACCGACAGAGCCTTATCGGAAAGCTGGCAAGAAAATCCGGAGGCCCGGACTGTTTCACTCCCGAACACAATCTCGGCGAGACGTCCTAGTCCTTCTTTTGCATAGCGACCAAGTCTCAGAAGATCCGTATCGAAAGGCACCGCGCCTGCGTAGATTATAGGGCGATCCATCAGTGTAGCATCCTTACCCAGGCAATCACGCCTGAAGCCTTTGTCACGCGTATCACCGCCTGAACTGTGCGCTGGTCCACAGGAATTTTCGGAAAAACCTCGAGGCAGAACTGTCCACCGTTACGTGACCCGTAACGGCTACGCGACGCTCCATAACCACCGCCATGGCACCAGGCCCCACAATCCTGTGCACTACCCAACTCGATGATCCTTGGTGCTGCACCCGATAGGCGTCGTACCGATTCCGAAACAGCCATGCGTGTGTTCAAGGGTGCCGCGAGCGACGTCACGAGCCGACGACGGTAATGGCCGTCTTTTTCCTGCTCAAGCCGCGCCATTGCCCCAGGACCGAAAAAATCGACCGCAGCCATTTCGAGAAAGGCACCCTGCGTGGTCCCGAGCCTCGTCTGCCTCTTCACGTCGATGATCAAGTGCCAGATAACAGAGAGAACGGCGCCAAACCCCGTCAGCAACGCCTGCAACACGGGAGCCTCCTCAACTTCGTCCCCTCGATATGCAGGAAACCAGCCCTGCGGGAGGAGAAGCCGGAGACGCCGGGCAAAATCGCGCGCCGAACCAGGAGCCAGCCCGGTATCAAAAAGAGTTTTGCGATCTGTCGCCGTCAGACCAGAAAGATCGGGATCTCTGAGAACCGCCATCAGCCCCCCACTTGCTCAACAGTGAAGAGCGGTACGCGATAATCCTTGCCATTCACATTGAGATGCAGAAAACCGCCAGCCGCTTCTGCAGGTACGGCCGCACCCGGGCTCGCCACGGGCGATGACATCTGGATCTCGCCACCGGGGGCCGGATAAAGGCCGAGATTCGCTGAGCCGTTTTCGCCCCGCTGAACATACAATCCCGCCGCCGCAAGTCCGCTTCCCGCCTGGATATTCAGGGTGTTGGTTGGTCTCGCATTGGGGGAGATTGAAAACAGCAGATCACCGGTCATGTTCGTGACGAGCAATCCGTCATCCGAAAACTGAATACGCTGCCCATTCGCTGTCTTTTCCACAGTAGAAAACAGCATGGCACCCGCGTCGAGACCCTGGACATATTCCCGTGTCTCCGGTGTCCGCCACTCGATACCCTGGTTGCGCGCCATGGAGATCGCGTTGCCATATCCATGATCGTCGCCATTGGTGCCCGCAATCGCCGTATTGCCGAAAAGGATACCCGTCTTCCATGAATCCGGATTGCTGACAAACACGATCCCGGCTTCACAATCCGCCGTCTCCTCCGTCTGTCCGCCGCCCGCACCGATCTGGATGGCGTAGGTACCGCCGCCGCAATTAGGGTGGTACGGCGTCGACATTCCTGCTGCAGCCCCCCCCAGATTCACCGCTTCGAGCTCCATGACAAAACTGGGCTGGTAGTTTACCCCGGGCATGCGCCATGCCTCGCCATAATAGGCATAGGCTGTGGCAAGTGTCGGATTTGTCGTGTCATCCGCCACCCCCCAGGATGCGACACCGATCGTGCTGGGCACATGACCAAGCTTGTCCCTGGAATTCATGGCATCCGATGTTCTCGAACCTGCGACAAAAGCACTATTGCCAAAACGGGAAAGAGACGCTGCCTGCGCATTTTCGAGCGCCCAGGGGCCGATCGATGTCGTCGCCATCAGCGCCGATAGCCAATCCTGCTGCGCCACATCGCGCGTGTTGAGCGCTGGGTAATCCGACGCCGCACCGATAAAGAAACGGTCGCCATAGCGGCTCACTTTCGCGCCTTCCTCGGCGAAGAACTCGCCGCTCGGCGGTGAATCGGCCGGGGCCCCTGCAATCTGACTCGCGGTCGCGTTCAGTGTCTCGACACCATCCGGTGTCGCGATAACGAGAACCTCTGCCCCCTGCACCGATGGGATCGGGAAGTAGCTGTTAAATTTCGGCATTACCCCTCCTGAACGATCTGAACGGAGATCGTGCCTGGAAAAAGCGACTGACTTGTTCGCGCCGCAATATCCCGCTGTGCGCCATTGAGCAGGCTATCCGTTACGGACAGAACCGAGACGCCGGCGGCAATATAAGCGACATACGCCAGACGGCTGATCGGATAACCGGCCCCAATCGCCGATGCGGATATGTCGGCCGCAATCGCCTGCTTCAAAGCCGTTTCAGCGGTCTCGCGATCGATGCCTGCGGCGATCTGAACCGTGAGACCGACTGTGACTGTGAGGACTTCTGGCCTCCGCACAGCGAAGCCGATGCCGAGCGCCTTGGTCGCCGCCACGCTGGCATAAACGTTTCGCAGGACCTGTTCGGGTGTTTCAGCGCTCCCGTCGTCAACGATGACCGTGAAATATCCAGGCCGACCCGGGCCTCCATCGATCTGCCCCTCGAACACGGCATAGCTCAGATTGCTCTGCGTTTCCGCAATGGCGCTCTCGACTGCAGAGCGAGAGGCACTGGCCTTGGCCGCCAGCCAGAGCGGAAAGCGCTTGCGAAGCTGCGCATCCGTCTCCTGATCCGCGCCGTTCATGAACATCGCCTTGTTGGTCACGATATCGATCCCGGCAACCGAGGTGCCCATGAGCGAAATGGCGCCCGCTGCCACATTGCCCAGCACGCCTTCCTGCAGGGCTTCAACCGGCAAATCGAGTGATGCCACGCCTGCCGGACGCACATATCCTTGCGTCTGCTCCGACCAGCGCGCATGCGTGGGATCTTTAACGACCTGAAAGGTAACCGCCGCAGCGGTACGCACGGTGACACCAGGACGCACGACGGCCGATATCTCGTCGTAAGAGAAACAGGTCATCGTAACCGAGCCCAAGGCTTTCACGCCCGGCAGACGGGACATACCGAAATCACCGACGAAGCTGTCGCAATCCACGCCCACTGACGTCGCAAGCCGTGTACGACACAACACTTGCATGAGGAGATACTGAAACCACAGCCCGGTTGCGGCCACGCTCTCAATCAGGGCGCGGCCGGGCGAGCCGGTATCAAGAGTGAATTTTGCGGCGCAACTCGCCTGTGTCGTCGCGATCGCCGTCTGTACGAGCGACGAGAAAGAACGCAAGGAAAAAGCCATGGGCATTCCGATACTTCGTCGGCCAAGCCCAGATCGGGCTCAGATCGTGCCGTCCTGATTGAAAGTAAATACCTGTTCTGTATCCTCGCCTTGCTCGCTATAGGCGATCGTGCAGGCATACGTGCTCATTCCTGACGGAACCAGCGTCACGCTGATGGGGCTTTTCTGGTCGATACCCGCCTCGAGGGCGAGTTGCCTCGCGATCAGCCCCTTGGTGGCATCCTCGCGTACAGGTTGCCCCACACGAGAAGGCAGACCCGCACCATAGTCGATATGCCAGAGATAAGCGCCGGGATTGGTGCACAGGCGACGCAAGATATTCTGCCGGGTAGAGAGACTTCCGGAAACCGTGTTCAGTGCTCCCTCCTGATCCAGAGACAGATCCTCTCCGAAATAATGAGAGAGCGCCATCATCCGACCGCCTTTCCGGTCATGCCATTTGCGTAGGGATGAACATGACCGCCGAGGCTATGTAGATCGGTCTTCACATCGCCACCGGAAACGGAAATTCCTCCTCCGGAAACGGAGACATCGCCACCCGAAAAAGAGAGCCCGGTGGAATCGAGCCTCATCTTCATCGACCCGACACGCAGGACGATACCCGTGTCTGTCAGCGCGCATTGCATGGAACCGGCGCCAAAGAAAACCCCGTCACGACCAAGATGAAACCAGCCAGCCTTCTCATCTACCCGCCCTCCCGGGCGTGAGGGAACGCCGCATCCTGCGCGGATGAGCAATTCTCCAGGCTGGGCACATTTGCCCGTGTGGGGTGAAATAGCCGGTCCCGCAACGACATCGAAAAGCACCGAGACAATAACATAATTTTCCCCATCCCCCTCGACCGGCATCAAGAGCACATGGGCGCCAGGCGCCGTGGGGCAGCTGAGACGCAAATCCCCCACCTGCGTCATCGCCGCATCGGGCAACCAGCCTGTCTCAATATCATCGGGCTGCACCCGTACCTTGACAGCATGATTAGCAGGATCGACGGCGGAGATAATGCCATGAACTGCATGGGCCATGCGCAGTTGGTGGGCGGCTGCCCACTGAGATCCCTGCATTCCTCTTCCTCTCAGAATACGCGGTCCCGCAACACTACCTCCTGTCGATACCCCATTACGGGATCACAAAGATGCACAACGGAATCTATCGCGAGTGTCAGTGGCTGGGCAAAAGGCCCCTCGCGCAGCGTCATGAAATGACGCGGCCCCAGACCCGCTATGGCTGGGAGCGTCACGCGCGCTTCGAGAGCATGCGAAACGATACGTGCATATTTGCCGCGTGCCAGTCGCCTGATATCGTCCATACGCTGACCGGGGGCACGAAAAGTATAGAGTGCGGCACCGGAGCGCGGCGCGTCGGTCGAATACCGCTCACCGTCATAATAGATCGCGCTTCTCGCCCGCTGGCGTGAGTCCCAGGAATACACGCCCACAACAACATCGCCCGTGAGCCCCAAGTCCCGCCGAAAGGACCGTATCGTCACTCCAGCAGGCGAAAATACGCGCATGCCGCCCTCGCCTGCGGCGTAGGGGCGGTGCAATTTCACAGTTTTCCCCTGCGCATGACATTCGAACCCGTGATCCCGCGCGAGGGAGTACGCGAGATCAAAAGCGGTCTGATATCGGTTCTGCGTGGTCGAGGCCAGACGCCGATGCTCCAACTGCCAGAATTGACCGCAATATGGCCCGACATTGGTAATGGACGGATCACTTTCAAAGCCAAGGCCTGCCGAGATTACCGCTTCCCGAACAATATCCAGCGCCGTCTGATTAGCCCACGACGAGGCGATACGCGTATCGAGCAGGGACGCCATGTAATCCCGGCATTCCAACTCCAGAAGAGACGATCCATCTGCCTGTCCTACCGCATCCAGCACACCATGAAACACCGTTTGCCAGTTGGTACCGCTACTTGCATCCTGGGCCATCTGCAGGCAGATTTCTGGACGATTCAAACCGCTCCGACTTTCGAAAAACGCGTATATCGTCGGCTTATCTCGTACTGACACCCTGATACGTGCGGTGTCACAGCGCTCATACCGGGTGCATTCAATATGAAAACTGCACGCCTCGACCCCGTCCTGCCGCTCGCCATCGATCAGGAGACGCGGCTTCCACACGCGCATCGCGCTTGTCATCTGGATAGCACTCCTGACCCGTCATCTCCGCTGTCTCGATCTGGAATCACGAGCATGACCGGCACGTCGAACGCGCTCAGATCCGGATCTGACAATCCGTTTTTCTCGGCGATGCGCCACCAATGCATCGCATTTCCAAGATACCTGACAGCCAAGTGGTAGAGAGAAACATCGTCCGACGTGATTTGTACGCGCATTTCGCGTCCTCTCTCGCTTTGCTTGCAGAAATGACCCTAATCTTATGCTCAGGATCAGAAATTCGCGGTCAGAGCCTCTCCGATCAAAGCCCGAGAGCGCGTTACATGGCTCCCAGCCTCAACGCTCAGCGTTGACAGGCCGGAATTCTGCGCCATCGTCAGCAGATCCGCAGAGGAACTGATCGTGGTACGGTCCATAGCACTCTCCGCGTCATCGCGTGCTTGAGCCAGATCACTCGCCGCCACAGAAAGAGACGACCCCGTCTGATCCAAGACGGACGTCAATCGAGCGGTATTCATCGCGCTCTGCCAGAGGGCACTCGCCCTACCGAGCGCGTTCTGTGCATCCGCAACGGCCCCGGTCGCTCCCAGACTCTTTGCGACGGGCATGATCTGGCCGGTCAGAGACGTGATCATAGCCGTCCCGATCCATCCTGCCTCCGCCATCTCTCCCAAAAGCCCGGATATGGTTCCCAGCCCCGAGAGCATGGCCGTGTCCACTTGATCGGCCATCCCGGGGACAGGGACCGCAGGAAGAGCCTCTCGTTCCAGCACCAGGCGATAAGGACAGATTGTGCCTCGCGCCTGATAGGACCAGGAAAATTCCGCGATCCAGACGCGCGCAGCCAGATCAGCCAGCGAAAAAGAGAGAACCTGCGCGGCCTCCCGCATCGCCTCCATACGGCGCGCGCGCGTCGTCGCCAGAGGCCCCACGAACCGACCTGTCAGGATTAATCGGGCCGGATCATTGCCGACGGAGTCAATCACCCTGCCGCCGCCAAGCAACCGATGGATGACGAGCAGTTGCCGCCCTCCTATGATCAGTTGATCAGGCACTTCAGGCCCGCTCAGAACCATATCCCCCAAAAGCACAGGGGCCGCCCTGTCGAGCTGGCCTATCGCCCCAAGGGCGTTTTCGACCTCAAGCAACGATAATCCCATTTCTGCATCCTGCTACACGAAACCGAAGCTCATATTTGGATATTGCGGCACAGCGATCTCATCCACGCTCGCGCTTCGTGCTCGCAATCCGCTCTCGCTGGCCTGTGAAAAGGACCATCGGTCAGACGCAGCAAAATCCGCGCCGGAATATGGCAGGGTGCTCTCCCGCCCCCCCTGGCCGTCATCGACAGAGACAGCGTCCCCGCCGATGGCAAACTCCCTCGCTGATGTACGGCGCGCCTGTCGCGCAGCAGCGATGAAGTCAGGCACCGCTGATGCGCATCCTCTACCCTTTGAGCCCGCGCTACGACCTGTTGCAGAATATCCCTGTCGGACGATCAGCAAGTCGGGACGCTGAATAGATCGCGTTAGGTGCTCGGTCTTCTCCACGCCTCGCTTCACAGCAGAGAGGATGTTTGGCGCCACGAGTGATCTTGAGGGCGTGGTCTCTGCTATCCCCACGCCTACGCCAGAATAATCGCTAGACTGGGCGCGATGTCCTAGAAACATGAGATGCCGAAGCCCCTCGATCGCGCCTCTTGAAGGCTCGCGTGCAGACACCCCCCGTGCAGCGAGACTGTCGACGATACCCGAAGCAACATCATTCGGGTCGCTACCCGAGGCGACCCGTCTTTTCAGGAAATCAATGACAGGAACCCAGCTTGGCCGCGTCCTTCCCGGTGCGTTCTTCGAAGCACGAGTATTCGATCTTTCATCAAGCAGGTCGACGGTCGTCGAACGGGCCGTGTTAGCCGAGACTGGACTGCCTGCAGCGCGCCATACTCCCCGCCGGTCACCTCCGAGCCACGGCAGCGCCAGCCCGACATTGTGAACTCTGAGTGTGCGCGTCACTTTGCTGGCAGCTGTATCCACCGGGAGGTGAGTGGAATCAAAGTTGCCGAAAACAGCATGCTCGTCTATAGAGCCTAGCTCTCCCGACTTCTCAATTCCTTTGCGGCGATTTCCGACGCCCAGGCGATATGGTGGCACGAACGAACCAACCCATCGCCGTGCCGTCATCGTCGCAATCCACCTCGCATCCCTGCGCCCAGAAAAGGGAAAAGGCCGTGCTGGACTCTCTATAAGGATCATACGCACCTACTCCCGCCGATAGGAAAAATGCTCCCAGTCGAAGGAAAACCCATCCTGTTCCGCAAGCACAACACAGGCCGCCACCCGCCGTGCACGCGACCAACCGGTGATAACTGACCACGGCACACCGTTCTTCAGCAGATAGAGAATCTCTCTGAAAACCGGGTGCCCGCTCAGTTTTTTGCGTTGTCCACCATCACGTCCTCCTGTTCAGGGGAGGGAAAAAAGAGAGGTTGGAGCGCCATGACCCCCTCATTGCCGATCCGCCTTGCCAGGTCTCGTACTTCATCCTTGCTGGCTGGCATCTGGACCGGCACACCATTGACCGCACGTACAGTGCAAATCATCTGCGCATAGGACAGCCAGGCAGATGCCGCCGCTCCCGATACAGCGCTTCCGCCAGCCTCAATCAGATCCAGCATGTCGCCGGGGTCAAGTTCACGCAGGGTGAGACTGCGACCCGAGCCAAGTTCTACCTCATCAGGCAGTCCCGTCATGAAATCTTGCTCCGTAATGAGGCATAGAACTGCACATGCTGATGGATCATGCCTTCAGCCTGCCAGCGATCCGTCTTCAGTGAGAGCGATACACCGGTATATTCCCAGGTCGTCGTGCCGCCGTCTGGCTCACGGATATACTGATAAAGTGTACCGCTGCCGATGCTTCCAGCATTCCAGAAAGCCGCCTCGATCGCTGCCACCAGACTATCAAGATTGGCGTTGGCACGTGCAATTGTGAATACGCCGCGCCAGCCGCTTGGGGTATTGAACTCCACAGGCAATCCATTGAGCGGTGTAGCGCGCTGGATGATCGTGTGTTGTTCGGACTGGAACCCTGTCACGTCACGCAAATCGATACGCGACCCATTCCACAAGAGCGTAATCCGGCAATCCCGGCCAATACTATAGGGATTGGGCATGGGTCAGACGCTCCCACTGACAGTGCTGACGCTCACAGAAGCACCGCCCTGTAGATTGATAATGAATTTCTCGTTGATCCCCTGATAGCGGACCTGCACATCTGCCTGGACATAGCCGGTCGCGATCCGTTCAATCGGATTATTCGAACTGTCGCACAACACTGCATAGGGCAAGACGCCCCCAGTAACTCCTAGAATACCTTGCGAGAGCAGGTTTGACAGGAAGCCCAGAATGGACGCCCGTATGTTGCCAAACAGCGTGTCATTGATCACGCTTCCTACATACTGCCCCATGGTCCCCTCGAGCGCCCGGGCGAGGTAATTCGTCAGCCGCGTATAGGCATCGCTTTGAATCGCGCTATTCAGGGACGTGTTATGCCCAGCCCGGATCGCCCAATACGTCCCCCCCGGCGAGGGATTACAGATGACATCAATGCCATTCTCGACCAGCAGGGCCAATTCGGCCATGCTGTAGCCAAATCGGGTCGCTTCGAAACCGTTTTTCTGACTTCCCACGATTCCGGTCAGGGGCTTGTTCAGCCCTGATTGCTCGGGCGAAAGAGCCGCGAGCTTGCCCGCAGCAAAAAGGGCGGGACTGACCAATTGCAGACCAAGCGTATCGTCATTCCACCAGAGCCAATCGCCATGCATATATTTGAGAGCATGCGACCATAGACCCAGCGCCGTCTTGCTTTGTACCGCCTGGGCCAGAGTTTCTCCCCGCGGTCCTGCGGCGATCATATAGACCCCTTCGCTTTGTCCGAAGGCAAGCATCGCCGCCATGGGGAGCGTGTCACCTACACCGGCGAGGGTTGCAAGACTGCATCCCTGGGAGGTCAGCGCATAAAGCCCGGTCTTGCTCTCGCTGACACCGACGAAGCGGGCTGCTAAAGGCTCTGCGCCATCTGTCCCGCCAGCGAGCTGTACAGATCCTGTCTCCACCGCCACGGTGTCATCCGGCATTTCCACGAGTACCAGTGCTCGCACATCCCTGCTGACCGCCTTTTGCAAATCAGCCCAGTCGACCCCGCTATAGGTGGTGGATCCCAGATCCTCATGGGCAATGCTGAGAATGAAGATACCATCCCGATAGCTTTGCTTCGTCAGACTAATTTTCAATCCGTTTCCGGCAGAACCGGTATATCGCGCCCGAATCCTGACGGCGCCCAGCATGGCCTGCGCGGCGCTGTCCGTGTCATCCGTCACGCGCACAAGGCAGAACTGACTCGCACCCTGATGAACGGCCACATCGACAGCAACGCTCAGGTTGGATCCCCAGGCCCGTTTACCCCCAAAGACTTCACGACACTGGCCGACACTGCCAATCACGCTCGGCACATCGACCGGCCCCCATGAGGCGGTTCCGATGATGCCAAGTAAAGACGTAGTACTGCTCGAGACCAGCAGTGTCTCAGGCTGCGCGATCTGGATATACAGATCGGGCACCGGCAGTGCGGCCGTGTTCAGGGCACCACTCTGTATGAGTTGTGGCATGAATGATCCTTCAGTTTTTTGAAAATGGCCTGAACGGCCTAAGGCAGGGCTTGCACTGTCCCATCGCAATCAAGAGTCCAGCCTCGGTATGAACTGGGCACATCCCGGGTGGCCGCGATCTCTTCGAGCGCTGCCAGAGGAATCTCTCCTGTCATCTCGTCAGGAGCCACGCCGAATGCATGTCGACTGCTGGCCAGAGCCAACCATCCCCCCCCCGTCACCATCTGAGGCGACCAGATCGACTGGTATCGATCAAAAATGACCTTCACAGACACATCACGTCGAAACAGCAACTGCGTCTGCCCGGCGTCCTGATCTGCCTCGCCTTCGTGAAATATCTGTGCCCGGCGTCCATCGGCGAGATCCAGCCAGTCCACTGGAAGGAGCTGGGTTGTGAGCAGATCACCAAGTTCCGCGCGCAAACCCCAGTCGGTCGTCCAGAGGGAGATCCTGAATGCCGCACTCTGCCGCATCAGCAGCCGACTTGATCGGCCATACCCCCCTGTTACCGCCTTGATACGACCGTCAGGAACCAGAATCGCAGCCTCCTCGCAGACCGCACCCGGCATCTGAACCGCAAGGCTGCGCACAACCGATGATGGCGTCTCCCCCGACTGCACAACGTGACGGGCCGAGGCGGCCAGACCATCGCCTCGTTCCCAGAGAAGCATGGCAATGCCAAGAATATCCCGGGTCATATCCAGCCTGATCAAAACTTTCTGCGGCTCGATCTCAACGGATATCGCAGGAGGAACATGCATGGTTTCCAGCCATTCCTCTCCAAGAGGAACCGGCAAGGACTGACACGTCCCGGAGACAGGTGAGACCGTCACATAACTGACGGTCTCGCGCAGCGAAGGCGAGGTAAACAAATCGGAGGGCATTAATGGCCCGGCACGGAATATGATCTCTGGCTTCGACAGCAATATCGAATTTGTGCGTAAGGCAGCGAAACGACTGGCACAACAAAGCGCGAGCGCGGAGGCCACCCCCTTGAAGCCCGCCACGGTCAGACCTGCTGCAACGACAACAGAGCACGAATACCGTGCGCTGACAGCTCGACCGACTCAACAAGATAACGGAATGCATGGTCATCCGTGACCTGCATATACGGCATCAGGCAAAATCCTGGCAGAACCGGCATATGCATCATGTAGCTTCCGGCGCGTACAGCACCCGGCATACCGCTATGCCGATCCTCCCCTTTACCCGCCAAGACCAGACTGGCAGGACAACCGTCAACCAGAAGTCTTGGCGCTCCCCGCATCCCCGAAACCGAAATCTGGGCGCTGCAAGCAACGCATAGCGGCGGACGACATGCCTCCATTGCAGATACGAAATGGAATACCTTCCCCTGCCTAAAAAGATCGCCAATGCACAATTTACGCGCATCGCAAAGCGCGTAGGCCATAGGATTCCCCCACATGCGCGGCCTGTGCATCTGAAACCCCGCCTCTGCATCGAAGCAGATATGCGTCGTCCCAATTTTATTCCCGAGCGGAAGGAGTGGATCGAGTATCCGATAATGATCTGCCCTGGATCCAAGCCGACGCGCGGCCTTGGCAAAACCAGTCTCAACCGGCTGCTGAAAATTGCGCATCGGCATTTACCCTCTTCTTGTTCCACGATGCTCGGAAAACCACGAGGCGCAGGGTAGAGCGGCTTTTTTGATCACATGATGACTGATGCTGGATCGCTTAGGTCAGATCCGGGTGCCACACCGAGAAAACTGCACAAGCGGCGGCGCCACCAACTGAGCAGTCTGACGCGCTCTGCAAGCTCACGCGTGTTCCGCGTCCAGACCGCAGCACGCGCCGTATCGAGCGTCTCTGAGGCTTCCAAAAGCGCACTTTCCATCTGCGCCAGAGTTGCCAGAAAACACCGGGCACGCCTGCGCTCGGGCTCCGAGAGCGTGTTAAGACGCCATTCAAGGGTTCCCGCCGACTGAAAAAAGCGCCAGGAGCTTTGTCCCGTGGTAATGTCCCCCAACGCCGCATAGCCGCAAAATCGTCTGATTTCCGACTTCTCTTCATCATCGAACACGTTATCGGAAACCGGCCCGCAGGAGCCGCCTACCCACAGATCCCCGGTCATTCAGTCAGCGCCCGAGAGCGGCAGCATCCGTGCCAAGACTTTCGATCACGACACCGCGCTTGAGATACGCATTCGTCGCTGTCGGAATGATCGTCACATCCGCCGTGACATCGGTCGGCAGGGCAAAACCGCCAATCCAGTACCAGGATTGCGCAATGATCTGCTTGAGCCGATCAAGCGGCTCACGGGTCACCATCGCCACCCCGTCAATCATCTCGATCAGCGCACGCTCTGCGTCGGGAATATCTGTGTGACCCGCGCATGCGCAATCGCCCTCAATCAGGGCTCCCTGCCCGAGAAGCAACGCACGGTGAATCGGCCCGCCACCGAGCGAGGCCTGCTGCGGCGCCTCGGTTGTAGGCACGAAACGCACACCGAGCAACTCGATGACCTGCCCTGAACGATATTCTTCCGACCCGTAAGCCCCGCGATACAGATATTTGAAATCGGCATCACGGAACAATGAAAGCAACTGCAGATCATCAAGATAGCAGTTATAGGCGCCGTCTATCATCGGAACATTGTTCCGTCGCAACGTCGCAACACCCGCCAGCACATGCTGAATGCCAAGCGTATCGCCATCACTCGCGCGCAGATCGGCGGTCGACCGTTTGCCATTTGGCCTGAGCACCAGAGGCGCAGTCGAGGCGATCACGGCATTACCCGTCGTTGCATCGGTTACCGGCACGGAGGCGGAGAGTGTCAACTGACCCGAAATACCCCCCGGCGCAGTGGAAATATTCACGGCGTCGGCCGCAGCCCCAAGCAGGGTATAAACCCCGCTGCCGATCGTTACCGTCATCCCGGATGACGCCCCAACAGCGCGCACTTGTCCGGACGCGATGACGAACTGGAAGCCCCTGATATCATCTACGGCAATCGTGGTCGTCTTCGCCGTTGCCGTTGCCGTCACGCGTGTATTACCGCCGAGATAGCCACCCACGCCCCCCGCCACCCCACCGTACAGGGCATCGCGCGCCAACCGGTCGAGAGACTGCATCGCCTGCATTCCGTTGGTCTGGGCATTGGCCAGAAACTGCGATGCGATCCCGATCCCGCTCGTCACCATGTTCAAATCGATCGTGTCGCCATACTGATTGATCGAAAGCGTATATTGCTCCACCGACCACCCGCTGGGCGACAACCCATTATCGAAATTCGTATTGCCCGACGCGCGTAGAGGCGTCGTGACCGGCGCCTTGAGGCTTTTGCGTGTCTTGGTCAGGGTTTCGCCAATCGCGTTGGGGAAAACCTCCCGGTCGGCAATGGCTCGAAACCCAAGCCGAGCATGCAGGCCGGTTTCAAATTCCCGAGCCAGAAATCCCTGCTGGATCGCGGCGCGAAGCTGTTCTGGAAAATTATCAATACCCATGATGTCCATCCCGACCCGTTATTCAGATAATCCCGGCAAGAAACTGTCGCTTGCGTGCCGCATAATCCTGCTGCGGCAAGAGGCGCGCATCCTGAGCTTGCGCAGGTGCGGGCCTGGGCGCCGTACCGACGCCCGTCGATCCTGGCAGCCCGATACGTTCCTCGCGAAAGAGAAAGCCCCGCGCCTCACGCGCACGATTCATCGCATCTTCGACACCCGATAGCCCCCCTGCATCGGACCAGCTGATCCCGGAGCGATCCATCAGAGCGATCACGGCATCCGCATCATGCGCACCGAGCCGGATCGCCTCGCTACGCAAGGCGCTCGTCACTGCGCTTTCGCGCGCCTCACTCCTGATCCGCGACAATTCCATCTCATGCGCCTGGACGAGGGCATCCCGCTCGGCAGTGAGAGCGGCCACAGAGGCGCGCAACACATCAACGTCATCCGACATTTCGGCCATTTCCTCAGAAATTCTGCACCGAGGCAGGATCGTGTGCCTCGATTTTCTTCCATTCAGCTGCAGGATCAGAAATTCCGACCGCACAGGCATAAAGACGCGCTGCTGTTTCCCGGCTCAACAACCTGGCTGAAACCGCCTCGACAAGCCCATGAGCGAGAGGCTGAAACTCTGCCTCATCAGCTGTGAACCAGGCCGGCCATTGCAGCGACAAACCGGTGGGGTCCAGATTTCGATACTGCTCGCAACCGATGAGAATCCCGTTCGGGAGCGCGCTGGAAAAGCGACATAGCATTCGGTAGAGCGCCAGGACCCCGCAATCGCCATAAGTTCCGCGCAACCTGTCGGCCATCCAGATCAAAGGCTGGCACATCAACTCCATGGCGCGGCCGGATTGTGCCGTGCCGAGCCGATCGCCATGGGTCCGGTTGCCGTGCAACTGCTCGAGGACGAGCTGGCGCAGCTCCCGATAATGGGCAAGCACGGCTCCAGCCGCGGCCCCATTGATCTCCAGCAGCTTCGCATCCCCCTCTGGCGGCAGGGTCAACGCCGACGCGGCGCCTCCCTGTCGCGCAGGCCCCTCAAGCAAATCGGGCGTCTTGAGAACAAGCGTCGGATCGGAACCATACTTAAGCCCACGCCCGGCTTGTGAGAGCAGATAATCCGCTTCGATCACCGTATCGATCGCCCGCTCGAAACTGCATTCGCCGTCCGGGTCGCGCACCGATACTGCCCCCGGATTCCTGATCCAGACCACGGGAACGAAACCAAGCCCATGCATAGTGCTACGCATCGTGTCGAGAGGCGGCTCTCCTTCCTGCTCGACAGGGCGCGGAATCGAAATCTCGACCGCATCGCATGTCCAGCGCCGTTGCCACCAGAACCGCGCCGCATACTCCTTAGGCTCGACAGGATAACCACTTGCCGCGAGCTCGCGCCCGGTCACCATAAAACGCTCGGTAACACGTAAAAGCGCGCCCGTCGGATCCCATTCTGGCGTCAGATAGGCCGTCTCCAGCAAAGTAAGACAGGGCCTGTTCGCTGAAATCTCCACCCAGATCGCTACAGATCCCACAGAACCCCGCGTAGCGACTTGCATCATGAAGGCGGACAACCCTGCCTCCAGGGCAAAGTTGTTCAGGGCTCCTGCGGTCTCTGCCGCTTCCGCCACAACCAGCGGCCAGTGGGAATTGCCAAAAAGGAGCGACACCATCTCATCCACAACTGTGCGGCACAGATTGGTTCGCACTGAGGGTCTGCGGTCCGAAAGAGGAATATACTCCCCAGAGACGCTCCTTTCCCGCGCAAACGGATGTGGCAACACATCATATTGCGTCCCTTCCAGAACACGCTGCAAAGCGAGCAGCCGCCTCGTACGCGGCGTCATGCCCGGCAATGCGGCGAATTTTTCCTGCAATGCCAGCCAATCCATGCTTTATCCTTCACCGAGAGAGGCTGAACCATCCTTGGTCCTGCCAGCGACCCTTAACCGCTTGCGGCTCGAGCATCAGTTCGCTCAATGCCCAGATCAACGCATCTGCCCGATCAGGCGAGGCGGCGCCGCCAAACCCCCTCATCGAAAACAGGCAGAGCTGGGATTCCAGCTCCGCGAAGCGCCCGTGATGCGCCACCCGCCCCTGTTCATAGAGCGCTGCAACAGGCTCTGCGCGAGCAGATTTCCCGCGTGACGCGGTCACCATCCTGAGTGAGGCTGCAGGGTCGATACTGCGTAAAGTCGCCTCGACAAGCGCGCCGCCAAAGTTACGTTCCGCCACGATCTTGTCTGCCTGCCAGAGCGCCGCACTCTGGATGACGCGCCGCGCCCAGCCCATTGGCGTATCGCGCACCGAGCAATCTTCAAGCACATGAGCCATGCCCGCGTGATCGATCGCCGCCACAACAATGCCGATTTCGTCCGCCCCCAGATCCTGAGGCCCAGAGGCACCAGAGGGGTCAACCGCCACCACGATCCGGCGCATCTCTGCGATGATCGCCGCGCGTGTCTCCTCGCTGACAGCGGCACGACGGCGAAACATATCCATACGCCACAGAGCGCCCTCAACCGCAGACTGATACTCACCGAACAGGAACCGTCTGCGCTCGCGCTCCGGCAGCGCATCGAGTTGATGTAAATAAGCGTCACTCAGATTAATCCGGTTCTGATCCGGATTCATCACCATCGAGGCATAAAGACCCGGATCCCCGTGCGGCAGACCCGAACGCGGCTCTACGCCAGCTTCGAACAAGGCATACAGCCAGTGATCGGTCGTTGGCGGATTTGCATCGATATATTCCCGTGTCCTGAGAGCACAGCGCTGGGCAAGGCGCGTCAGCAACATGTTGCGGGCGCCATAACTGATCTGGCTTGCCTCGTTCAGATAGATCGTCGCAAATTCGAGACCCAGGATCTTCTCTGTACGCGTGGAATCATCCAACCCGCCGAAAAGGATCGACGACCCATTGGCGAAAAGCACTCTGTTGCTCTGACCATCCCATTTGTATCGCACATGAGCAAAACAGCAGCGCATGACTTTCGGGAAAGTATCCTGAATCACGCTTGCCCTCAGCGCGATCTGCCGATGCCTGAATACGCCGTGACGCGAATGCGGGACCCTCAGTGCCCTGACAACAAGCGCCCTGATCAGGACGAAGGTCTTCCCTGATCGTGAGCCGCCGCGCAGCAAGATATGTCGCGCCACCCCACCTAGCAGACGGTTGGCTTCTTCCTGCACAGGCGTCAGCGCAAAGCCCGGCCTAAAGCGCGTCATCACCCTCGTTCAACGACAATTCGGGCTCGCTTCCTTCCTCAACCGCACGCGTATCACGGAAGGAGGCTGGGCGATGCGCCCTCAACAGCATACGAAGCAGCCCGTCACTATAGCGTTTTCGCGTCACAGGCCGCCCTTCCGGATCGCAGATCAGCCGCCCTCCATATAGGAGTGGCTCTTCATACCCATCCAGAGCGCGACGCCGCGCCTCCGCCTCCAGCAGATCGGTCGCTTCCTCAAGAGCCTGCTTCCAATGCTCATTGAACGCCGGGTCATGATGGCGCCAGTTATACGCCGTCTTGCGATCAATCCCGGCGGCCCGCGCTGCCTCTGAGACATTCCCGCTCTTTTTCAGTTGCTCAAGAAAGGCTTTTTTCAGGGTCACGCCCTGTGCACGCCCTTTTCTGACGAGCCCTTGCTTCATTTTGGCTCCACCTTGTTATCGCAGATCCATGTGTCGTCTTGCGTGCCGCGATTTTCTCGTCTCATTGGGATCCTGCCCCGGGCGAGCGGCATGATTGACCCGATCGCTCTGCCCCATTTCGTCATTCAGCTTGTCCATAGCCCTGCGAACACAGGCAGAGCGAACCGTTCCAATCCTGGAGAAACTGGCGCGCTGGCGCCGACATGGCACGGCGCGTAACCGCATGTTCGGATATGGGAGATTGGCTTGCACCAGATCACTCCAGGACAGATCGAGATCCGCCCGGTGACGCAATTCCGATGACACGACAAACGGACAGACAAATGTCGCGGCGATGGTCACACCGATAACCAGAAAAAAACCCTGGCGGCATGCGACGACGTCTCCAACAGAAATGCTGGTCACGCCTTTAATCCATAATTATGTGATGATAGAAGCTATATACTATGTTTATTCAAATAAATCAATATTTTTTATTCTTATAATATTCACTCAACTGCTCGAGAGCGAGGGCACATTGTGCGACGGTCTTCGTGCGCGCCTGCGCCCTCGGGCCTGCCGGGTAAATCAGTCGGGCCATTTCAGGAAAGCTCATCTCCCGCACGAGCATCATGTCGATACGCGCTTGCACCGCCGTCCCGAGAGTCTCGCTGAGTTGTCTCAGTCTCTCGGCGCATTTTCCTCGCCCCAACATCCAGGTGTGGATATCGCCTTTCTCGACGGGACGATCTGCGTCAGGAGAGTCGACCACCCCTAGTACGGCAAAATCATATTCCTTGCGCCAGCGCGTGGCAGCAGCCACCTCGTCATCGCCGATATCCCCTGCCTCTTGAAGCTTGATCACGGTGCTCAGCACCTTGAGCGCATCGCCCTGCTTTCTAAAACGATCGCGCTTCATGCGCTCGGGCGTCGGCACAACCGCCTCCTCATGCAAAATGTCCTGCCGTCTCCTCATATCCTGCCCCTAACCCAATCAACTGCCTCAGCCGCGCAACCCTATCGCGTCAGATAGTCGACGCTCCATGTCATCCCTGTATCTCGCACACGGGGCTAACCGCTCCGAAAGGCCACCCTGCGATAGTCCGGGGCGATTTCCTCCTTCCACAGCGCTTGCCAACTCACAGGATGTCCTGCTGGCAGAGCGCCAGTATCATCGCGCTCCTCGGGCCCCGGCCGCGGTATTCGCGCAGAAGCCGGCCCTACTGACATCCCGAGACCTGCCAGAGCGCGGACGAGATCCGCTCCTGTCGCAGCACGCCGACCCTTATCTCGACTCAATCTCATCACTTCCTCCCGGATCCAGCTTTTATGGCATTTTGCCATCAGCGTGCGCAGCGCAAGGGTGCGCAAATACCCACTGGATTTGGCAATGAGCCATTGCTATGAATGTCACATGGCCAAACACAAACGCCCTGACACACTTGCGATCGTTCAGCGCGCCATAGGCAAACGCATCACCTGGGCAAGGGAACTCGTCTTCCCCAATCAGAGTGAATGCGCACGCCTTCTTGGCGTCGACGCCTCAACTCTCAACAAGATCGAGAAAGGGGATCGCGCGCCAAGCGTCTTTCTCATCCTCTCTCTGTCGAACCGGCTACGGGTCTCGACCGACTTCCTTCTGAAGGGGGTTTTGAACGGACGTACGGACGAAGAGATGGCCCTTCGTCTTGCCGCTCTGCACCCAGAGCTGGTGCTCCAGCCCACGGACACGGCGTCTCACAAGGGCAGAAACATGCTTTCCGACATGCCTGATCAGCCCAGGATACCAGATGGGGACCATTTTTAGCGTCCTTGTTGTCATCGCTCATCCAGAACACAGCCTTCTTCACTCGCAGACACGGCGTGCGACGCTGCACGCAGCAAGAACAGAACGTGAACAAGCACGCTTTCCCTGCTCCTCGCGTCTCACGCCGTCGCGTATTGATCAGCTTCAACCGACCAGCTGCGCCTTGAAGTCGATCCGACTTCTGGACGATTAACGTCTTATTAATGGCATTGAGCCATAATGTCAAGAATCCATCATGGCGTTGCGCCATAGAATGGCCTCGCATCAGGTTGTTGCCCATTTTGTAAAACAACATTTATGCGACATTTTATGTCTGCGCTTATACGATCCGAAGATGAGTGATCTGAATAAGTAATGGGTGACGCAAAGCAGTCGCTATCATTTTCTTAATGTTAATTCGGATTAATGAAACAACACAAACTGCCGTAAGGCATCTTCCCTTCGTACGAGAAGAGAGCGCATGAATTCATGAACGCCATCGTCGTAACTGCCTTAAGGCGGCCCCTTACCTTTGTCGTCTTTTCGATCCTGATTCTGATGTTCGGAATCATGTCGATCTTCAAGACGCCTACCGACGTATTCCCCGAAATCAAGGTGCCGGTCGTCTCGGTCATCTGGACCTATCCCGGTCTCCTGCCGAACGAATTCGCCGGACGAATCACCTATAATTTCGAACTGGCAGTCACGACGACTGTGCAGAACATCGAGCATATGGAGTCGAATTCCTATTACGGGCGTTCGATCGTCAACATCTACTTCCAGCCCGGCACTCCTGTCGGCACGGCTGAAGCAGAAGTGACCGCCATCTCACAGACAATCCTGCTTGGCCTGCCTCCCAAGGTCCCGGCTCCCATGATCGTCGCGCTCGATCCCTCGCAGGTTCCCGTCATCGCGCTTCAGATCACCTCCGAAAAACAGACCCCCTCCGACCTGTTCAAGCTCGGCGTCATCCGTGTACGTCCGCTTCTTGCCACGGTTCCGGGCGCGGTCGTCGCCCATCCCTATGGGGGTATGGACAGCTTCGTGATGGTTTCGCTCAATCAGGAGCAGCTTCGCGCCCATCACCTGTCGGCCGCCGATGTGCAGGCAGCGCTCACCGCGCAGAACATCGTTCTCCCCGCCGGTGACCAGAAAATCGATGCGACAGACTGGATGGTCCAGACAAACGCGGCCCCGGAATCGATGGAAGACATCGCCAATATCCCGGTCAAGCGCGTAGGCAATGCCGTCATTTATATCCGTGACGTGGCCGATGTGTATCGAGGCGGTCATCCCCAGACCAACCTCGTGCTCGTCAAGGGCCGCCAGGCCGTCGAGATGATCACCCAGAAGGGCGGCACGGCCTCCACCCTTGACGTCGTTTCCGCCACCAAGGCCCTTCTGCCACGCCTGCGCGCCATCCTGCCTCCGGACGTCCAGGTCTCCATCCTCGCCGATGCCTCAGTCATGGTGAAGGAACAGATCAAGGATGTTGTTCGTGAGATGATCACGGCCTCCATCCTCACCGGTATCGTGGTGCTCCTGTTCCTTGGTTCGTGGCGTTCCACCGTCATCATCGCCACATCGATCCCGCTCGCCATTCTCTGCTCGATCATCGGGCTCGGCTGGGCAGGGCAATCCATCAACATCATGACCCTCGGCGGACTTGCCCTCGCCGTAGGTATCCTCGTCGACGATGCGACCGTGATGATCGAGAACATCGATACCCATCTCGAAATGGGCAAGGATCTCGAACTCGCCATCATCGACGCCGCCAACCAGATCGTCATTCCTACCTTCGTCTCCACCACCTGCATCTGTATCGTGTGGCTGCCGCTCTTCGAGCTCTCAGGAGTCGCGGGCTATCTCTTCATGCCCATGGCGCTCGCCATCATGTTCGCCATGATCGCGTCCTTCATCCTGTCGCGTACCCTCGTGCCCACCATGGCGAAGTTCCTCCTCGCCGGTCAGATCCATCACGCCCACGGCCATGACGATCACGCGCCGGCGCCCAAGGGCTTCTTCGGACGCTTCCAGCGCGGCTTCGAGCATCGCTTCAATAATTTCCGCGAAGGCTACAACACGCTGCTTACACGGTGCGTAGCGCGTCGCGGCATGTTCGTCGGCGTATTCCTGCTGATCTCCGTCGCCTCGCTCGGCCTCTACGGTGTAGCCGGTCGTGACTTCTTCCCCGAGGTCAAATCCGGCGCGCTGCAAATGCATATGCGCGCGCCGCTCGGCACCCGCATCGAGGTCGCAGGGCGTATTGCCGCCCTGGTCGATAACCGCATCAACCAGCTCCTGCCGGGCAAGGTCGAGAACATCATTTCCAATTGCGGCCTGCCCGAGGGTCCGCACAACCAGGCCTTCATCCCCACGCCGACCGTCGGCACGCAGGATTGCGATCTGACCATCGCGCTGAAGGACGAGGAATCCCCCGTCTGGGATTACCGCGCCCTGCTTCGCAAGGATCTCTCGGCACGCTTTCCTGGTACCGTCTTCACCTTCCAGCCTGCCGATCTGACCGACAAGATCCTGAATTTCGGCTCAGCTGCGCCGATCGACATTCAGCTCTCCGGCCCGAGCGTCTCTGACAACTACAACTATGCCAAGCATCTGATCGGCAAGATCCGCCAGATCCCGGGCACCGCCGACGTGGTCATCCAGCAGACCATGTCCACCCCTACCCTCATGGTGAATGGCAACCGTACCTTCAGCCAGGCCACCGGTTTGAGCGAAAACGATCTCGCCACCAATGAACTTCTGACTCTCGCCGGTTCTGGCGTGGTCGATCCCCAGTTCTGGCTCGATCCGGTCGATAACGTGACCTTCCCGCTCAACGTCTATACGTCGCAGGACCAGCTCACCCACCTGAACGACCTGCTCACGGTTCCAGTCGACAAGGGTGACGGCAACCCCAACGACCAGACACAGCTTCTGGGCGCCATTGCCGATGTCGTACCCACCGGTACGCCAGGCGAGGTCTCACATTACAACTCGATGTCCGAGATCGACATCTACGTGAACGTCGAGGGCACCGATCTGGGCAACGTGCTCGACGCCGTGAACGACACCATCGCCAAGGATGCCCCCAACCTGCCGCGCACAACAGCGGTAGATGTTCATGGTCAGGCCACCACCATGCATGGTGCCTATGTCCAGCTCGTCTTCGGGCTCTGCGTCTCAGTCGTGCTGATCTATCTGCTGATCGTCGTGAACTTCCAATCCTGGCTGGACCCGTTCATCATCATCACGGCCCTTCCCGGTGCGCTGGGCGGCATCGCCTGGGCCCTGTTCCTGACCGGCACCCGCCTGTCGGTTCCGGCCCTCACCGGCGCCATCATGTGCATGGGCACAGCGACAGCCAACTCGATCCTCGTCGTGTCCTTCGCGCGTGAACGCCTCGAAGTCCATGGCGACGCGCTGCGCGCTGCCATCGAGGCGGGTTACGGTCGTATCCGCCCTGTCCTCATGACCGCGCTCGCCATGATCGTCGGCATGATCCCGATGGCGACATCGAACTCCACCAATGCGCCGCTCGGCCGCGCCGTCATCGGCGGCCTGATCGTGGCTACCATCTCCACCCTGCTCTTCGTGCCCTGCGTCTACGCGATCCTGCACAACCGCTCTGCCCGCCAGAAGGAAACCGTCTAATGGCCACCTCCCCCAAGATCATCGCTGTTGCGGGAGGATGCGTCCTCGCGCTCTGGGTCGGCGCCCTCGTTGTCGGTCGCGTCCACCACAATCACGCCCTCGCCACCGAAACGGCGCAGAACGCCATTCCAAACGTCGCGGTGCTGAATCCTATCCAGTCACCTGACAAGGTGGCCCTCACCCTGCCGGGCAATATCGATGCTTGGTATCAGGCCCCGATCTATCCGCAGGTCTCGGGCTACGTGAAAATGTGGTTCAAGGATTACGGTGCCCATGTGAAGGCGGGCGATGCGCTGGCCGAGATCAATGCGCCCGCGCTGGACGCGCAATACGCGCAGGCCCAGGCCGATCTGAATGCCGTGCTCGCCAAATACCACCTCGCAGCCGTCACAGCCGAACGCTGGCGCGCCATGGGCAAGTCACAGTCGGTATCAGGCCAGTCCGTCTCGGTCTCGAACGCGAATGAGCAATCGGCCAAAGCTGAAGTCGACGCTGCACAACGCAATGTCGACCATTTCGCCGCCCTCGAGAAATTCAAGACGATCGTTGCGCCATTCGACGGCATTGTGACGTCGCGCAGCATCAACGTAGGCGATTACGTCCATGATGGCGGTGGCAACCTCAACAGCACAGGCGGCGCGTCAGAGCTTTTCACCGTGGCCGACGTGCACAAGCTGCGCCTCTTTGTCTCCGTGCCTGAAGTGTTCTCCTACATCCTCCAATCCGACATCACCGCCGATGTCAGCGTGCCCCAGTTCAAGGACAAGAAGTTCCACGCGAGCTTCCTGACCACGGCGCGCGGCTATGACCCGAACACCCGCACCGTGACCTCCGAATTCACCATGGAAAACCCTGGTGAAGTCCTGTGGCCGGGCACCTTCGCCTCGGTCCAGCTCAAAGCACATAATGAGACAGCACATCTGTACGAGGTCCCCACCTCCGCCCTCGTCTTCGAGGAAAAGGGCATGCAGGTCGTCGTCGTGAATGACGACAACACGGTGCATTACAAGAATGTCGTCGTAGGACGCATGGCCGACACCTCGACCGAAATCCAGGCGGGCATCTCGCCCAAGGATCGCATCATCGCCAACCCGCCCGCCGACCTGCTGGAGGGTGACAAGGTCACCGTCACCACCCCACAGCGCGGCTATAACCAGTCCGGATTCGGGGCCTCGGAATGACCACACACAAGATCAAGAAGCTGGTTCTGGCCTGCGGCACGGTTCTGACGGCATTCGGCCTCTCAGCCTGTGACCTCGCGCCAACCTACAAGCCCCCCACCTTCGTCGTGCCAGCCAGCTGGCACGGTCAGGGTCCCTTCGCCACCGCGACGCCAGCCGATACGACCCTTCCCACCAATTGGTGGACGTTGCTGAACGACCCGCTTCTCAATCAGATGGAAGCCACGCTCACAACGTCGAACGCTGATCTACAAGCGGCTGCGGAGCGTTTCATCCAGGCCCGCGCCCTTGTAGTGCAGGCCCGTTCGGAACTCCTGCCTCATCTTGCCATCGGCGCAGGCGCCTTCGATAACAAGCAGTCCGAAGACCGTCTGTTCCGATACAAGGGTAATATCACGGAGACGGATGAGGAATATCACGGCCTTGCCTCCTGGGAGCCGGATTTCTGGTCCGCCATACGCAATCATGTGCGCGCCAGAAAGCAATATGCTCAGGAAAAAGCGGCCGATTTCGCCATGTCGCGGCTGAGTCTTCAGGCGGAGCTCGCTTCCGACTATGTGCAGTTGCGCGGCTATGACGCTCAGATCGCAATCTACAACCAGTCGATCGGCTACTACCAGAAAGCCCTACAGATCACGCAGAACCAGTTGCTGAATCAGGCAGCACCGCGTCTCGATGTCGCCCGTGCGCAGGCACAGCTCTATTCCACCCAAGCCGCCGAACTCGACGTCCAGGCCGCACGCGAGGTAACGGAACATGCGATCGCCATCCTGACCAACGCGTCACCCTCGTCTTTCCATATTGCCCCGACACAAATCATGGGCTTCCATCAGCCCAGCATCCCCGCTGGCGTTCCTTCAGAGCTTTTGCAGCGCCGCCCGGATATTGCCAGCGCCGAACGCGAAATGGCCCAGGCCAATCGCGAAATCGGTATTGCACGCGCCGCGTTCTATCCGCATGTCTCGTTGCAGGCCGGTGGTGGCTTTGCCCAGAATGGCTTCGATCTGGCCAATCTGGCAAATTCGCTCTGGTCGTATGGTGCTTCCTTCGAGTTGCCCATCTTCGAGGGTGGCCTGAGGCGCGCAGAGCTCCAGCATGCCTGGTCGGCCTATCGTGAGACGCGCGACAATTACCGCAGCAAGGTGCTGGACTCCTTCCGCGAAGTGGAAGACGGGCTGTCTCGCACCAACCGGCTCGCTCAGGAGAACCGGACTCTCGAGAAAGCGGTGGATGCCACGCTGGCTACTCAGAACATGACCATGACGCTCTATCAGGGCGGAGTGGGCACGTATCTCGAAGCCATCTTTGCTCAGGTACAAACGCTCGAAACGCGCATCCATCAGATCGAGGTTGCGACGCGCCTCTATCAGGCAGATATCGGCCTCATCCGCTCGCTGGGTGGTGGCTGGAACGTCAAGCTCCTGCCGACAATGGACCAGACGCTGTCGATCACCCCGCTGCAATATGACGCCCTGCATCATCCGCAACCTGTCGGAGGCGTGGATATCTCACAGCATCCGGAGCAGTTCGAAAATCTCAGCAGCGCCGCCCCTCAGGCCCCCGCTGCAGCAACGGGCAAGACGCTGCGTCCCATGAGCGAGCAATAAAACCCGGTATCGCTGGCCTTTCTGTGGGGGCCAGCGAATATTTTTCGGAATCTCGTTCGGTCAGCGGGCCTCAAAACGTCAGCACCTGCGAGACGCCGCGCCCTAGGCGGGTCGAGCCTTAACGACCCGGCGGTGTTCCAGGAACCATCTTACATGCCGCACGCAAGCCCATGAGCGTGCTTGGCTAGCGAGCGCCGAAAAATCGGCCTCTTTTGACCTGACAGACCCTCACACTATTTAGACAGCAGCCTTAGTAGCCCAGTTCCCGGTTCACGGAATCCGGAATGAGCCCCTGATCATAGAAAGCCTGGATGTTCTGTGCCGCCAGATTGGACGCCGTCCCCGTCTGGGTTGGTGCCGTGATATGCGGCAGGATTGTCACCTTTGGATGAGACCAGAGCGGGTCTTCCTTGGGTAGAGGTTCGCGCTCGAAGACGTCCAGCACGGCATGCCGCAGATGCCCCCGGTCAAGGGCTCTGGTCAGTGCTTGCTGATCGATGATCGGCCCACGAGCGAAATTGATGATCGAAGCCCCCGACTGCATCTGGCCAAATCGCCAATCATCGAGGAGGCCTCGTGTCTGGGGTGTCAGGGGAAGCAGAACCACAACAATGGCGCTCTGGCGCAGGATCGCCTCGAGACCTGAGGGACCGTATTTCATCGGAATATCCGCACGCGCCCAGGGAGTACGGCTCCATCCCATGACCGGAAACCCGTTCTCCTTCAGCCTGTGCGCCGCTGCCCGACCCAGATTCCCCATCCCCAGAATGCCAATGGGACGATCCTCGGGCATCACGAGGGGCTGCTGATGCCAGCGCTTCTTTTCCTGCTGCTCCCGATAAGCGGGCATGTCCCGATGCAGATAAAGCGTCCAGGCCAGAACCGCCTCTGACATGGTCAGGGCAAGCTGCGGATCTGTCATGCGTACGATGCGCACGCCACGACGTGGCATTTCCTCGACGAGACGTTCAACACCCGCCCAAAGGCTTTGCACCCACTCGAGCATAGGCAGATCGGCCAGATCAGCCGGATCGGGATTGGCGACAACCGCCATACGCGCCGTCCGCCGCTCTCCATCCGTCAGATCCTCGAAGGGCAATACACGGATGTTGTTCAGGGCCGCATTGATCGACTCCAGACTTTCCTGCCTCTCCTTGGGAGTGATCCGGCCACAGAACGGCACTAGAATGGTCATGACGCACGCACCTTTTTTCGAGCCACTACCGTGGCCTTCTTCTTTTTGACGGATGTCTCGACTGCCACCGGTCTCGAAGGGAGGAGCGGTTCGAGGAAACGCCCGGTATGGCTCCCCGCGGTCGCCGCGATAACCTCAGGCGGGCCCTCGGCGACAATCCTGCCCCCACCATCGCCCCCTTCCGGCCCGATATCAATGAGCCAGTCCGCTGTCTTGATCACGTCCAGATTATGTTCGATCACAAGAACGGTATTCCCTTGATCGACCAGCGCATGCAGCACGTCCAGCAATTTGCGCACATCCTCGGTATGAAGCCCTGTCGTTGGCTCATCGAGGATATAGAGCGTGCGTCCAGTCGCTCGCCGTGCCAGCTCCTTCGACAGCTTCACACGCTGGGCTTCTCCCCCTGAGAGCGTGGTCGCCTGCTGACCGAGGGTCACATAACCAAGCCCGACTTGCTGGAGGATCGCCAGCCTGTCGCGGATTCGCGGGACCGCGTGAAAAAACGGAAGCGCCTCGTCAACCGTCATGGCCAGCACATCGGCAATCGACTTGCCGCGGAACTTCACGTCCAGCGTCTCGCGATTGTAGCGCTGCCCCTTGCAGGTATCGCAGGTCACAAACACGTCGGGCAGAAAATGCATCTCGATCTTGAGAACGCCATCGCCCTGACAGGCCTCGCATCGCCCACCCTTGACATTGAACGAGAAGCGCCCCGGCTTGTAGCCGCGCGCCTTGGCCTCGGGGAGCTCTGCAAACCAGTCGCGTATCGGGGTGAACAAATCCGTATAAGTCGCCGGGTTTGAACGCGGTGTCCGCCCGATCGGGGACTGATCGATGTCGATGATCTTGTCGAGATGCTCCAGTCCCTCCAATGCCCGATACGGCAAAGGAGATTGGTTTGCGCCCATCAGTTCGCGAGACAGGGCCTTGTAGAGCGTATCCACGACAAGGGTCGACTTACCCCCTCCTGATACACCGGTTACCGCGACGAAGCAGCCCAGCGGGAAACGCGCGGTCACGTCATGCAGATTATTACCCGTTGCGCCCACCAGAGTGAGCATGCGCTCCGCGTCATAGGGTCGTCGCTTTGCGGGCACCGGGATCATGCGCCTGCCGGAAAGATAATCTCCAGTAATGCTGTTCTCGTTCTTCGCCACCTCTTCCGGGCGACCGCTCGCAACCACCGTGCCGCCCAGCGCGCCTGCCCCGGGGCCCATATCGATCAGCCAGTCCGCCGCTCGGATGGCGTCCTCGTCATGCTCGACCACGATCACCGTATTTCCCAGCTTCTTGAGCCGGTCGAGCGTTCCGAGTAGTCGCTCGTTGTCGCGTTGATGAAGCCCGATCGAAGGCTCGTCGAGTACATAAAGCACACCCGTCAGCCCGGATCCGATCTGACTCGCCAGGCGAATGCGCTGGCTCTCCCCGCCTGAAAGTGTTGCAGAGCCGCGCGACAAGGTCAGATAATCGAGACCCACATCATCCAGAAAGCGCAGGCGGTCGAGAATCTCGCGCAGAATGCGCCGGGCAATCTCAGCGCGCTGCGGCGTCAGAGAGGCTTCTACCCCCCCAAACCAGTCGAGCGCGCGCCTGATCGTCAGGTCTGAAGCCTGGGCGATATTGAGATGGTTGATGCGTACGCAGAGCGCCTCAGGCTTGAGACGCGCGCCATGACAGGCATGACAGGGTACGTCAGACTGGTAGCGCGACATTTCCTCACGCACCCACATGCTGTCCGTCTCGGCCAGACGGCGCTGAAGGTTGCGCGTGACCCCTTCGAACGGCTTTGTCAGCTCGTAAGCGCGCTTGCCATCCTTGTAGGTGAACAGGATCGAGTCCTCGCTCCCCTCCAGCAGCGCCTTTCGAAAGCCCTCGCCCAGCTTTTTCCAGGGCGTCGTCATCTTTTCCCTGAAATGCTTCGCCATCGCCTCGAGCGTCTGCTCGTACCAAGGGGTCTTGGCGTCCCGCCACGGCGCAAGAGCGCCCTCGGCGAGGGAGAGGCTTTCATCGGGCACGATCAAACGGGCGTCAAAATGCGTCTCGGTGCCAATGCCGTCGCAGACCGGGCAGGCCCCCATCGGCGCATTGAACGAAAAAAGACGCGGCTCGATTTCCTCCAGCGTGAAACCGCTCACCGGGCAGGCGAACTTCGCCGAGAAGACGATATGCTCGCTCTCGCCATCCTCTCCCGCACGGCGCACCTGCTCCGCATAAGCCACGCCATCGGCCAGGCCCAGCGCGGTCTCAAAGCTGTCGGCCAGCCGGGTCTCGATACCCGCCTTGACCACAATACGATCGACCACAACTTCCACCGTATGGCGCAGCTTGCGGTTCAGATGGGGTGCCTCAGCAATTTCATACGTTTCGCCATCGACCTTCACCCTTGTGAAGCCTTTGCGCTGGAGCTCCGCCAGCTCCTTGCGGTACTCCCCCTTGCGATCACGGATGACGGGGGCCAGCAGCATCAGCCGCGTCCCTTCTTCCATTGTCATTACACGATCGACCATCTGACTCACCGTCTGCGCCTCGATGGGCAGGCCGGTAGCCGGCGAGTAGGGAACGCCCGCCCGCGCCCAGAGCAAGCGCATATAGTCATGGATCTCGGTAATCGTCCCTACGGTCGAACGCGGGTTCTTCGACGTGGTCTTCTGCTCGATCGAGATGGCAGGTGACAGCCCTTCGATGGAGTCCACATCGGGCTTACCCATCAACTCCAGAAACTGACGCGCATAGGCTGAAAGGCTCTCGACATAGCGCCTTTGCCCCTCAGCGTAGATTGTATCGAAAGCGAGAGACGACTTGCCGGAGCCCGACAGCCCCGTGATTACCGTCAGCTGGTCCCTGGGAATATCGGCGTCGATATTCTTCAGATTGTGCACACGGGCACCGCGTACACGAATGGACTGGTTGTACGGCAGATCAGACATCAGCACCACGCGTCAGGAACAGGGACAGGAAAAGGGGATCAGCAAACGAGAACGTTTCAGGACCTATGTAAGATTGCCGGTCACAGGATTAAAGTCGAGCCTGACGAAGCCCCGGGCGTGACGGCGACGCGTTGCTGAGGTAGGATGGTGTGTTTTTCAGTATGTAAGGTCGGTCGCCATGGCAGGAAGTGTGAACAAGGTCATTCTGGTGGGAAATCTGGGCCGCGACCCGGAGACCCGGAATGCGCAGTCCGGCGCGAAGATCGTCAACCTTACCGTCGCCACTTCCGAAAGCTGGAACGACCGTGCCTCGGGCGAGCGCAAGGAGCGCACCGAGTGGCACCGCGTCGTGATCTTCAATGAGCGTCTGGCCGATGTCGCCGAGCGTTTCCTGCGCAAGGGCCGCAAGGTCTATGTCGAAGGCCAGCTCCAGACCCGCAAATGGACCGACCAGTCGGGTCAGGAGCGCTACACGACCGAGATCGTTCTGGACCGTTTCCGTGGCGAGCTTACCTTGCTCGATAACAACCGCGACGGCGAGTCAGGTGGGGGCATGGGCGGTGGCTATGAAAGCGGCCCATCACGCTCCTATGGCGGCGGCAATGCCCCAGCTCGCAGTGGCGGCGGTGGCATGAATCAGCCCCCCGCGCGCAACACCGGCGGGAATAACGGCGGTGGCTGGGATGCGCCGGGCGGTGATCTGGACGACGAAATTCCGTTCTGAGCCCCCTCGTCCGACTCTCTCCTCCCTGACCGACACAGCAACAAGACGGACCTGCCTTGACCGACCTGACGCCGCCCGCCTCCCCGACTGACCAGATCCCGGTGACCATCGAGGAGGAAATGCGCTCCTCCTATCTCGCCTATGCCATGTCGGTCATTGTGTCGCGTGCGCTGCCGGATGTGCGTGACGGCCTCAAGCCGGTCCATCGCCGCATTCTCTACGCCATGCGCGAGAGCGGCTTCACCTCCGACAAGCCCTATCGCAAATCGGCCCGTGCGGTCGGTGACGTCATGGG
The DNA here is from genome assembly GCF_037150015.1 of Asaia sp. VD9. Taxonomy (NCBI): domain Bacteria; kingdom Pseudomonadati; phylum Pseudomonadota; class Alphaproteobacteria; order Acetobacterales; family Acetobacteraceae; genus Asaia; species Asaia sp. VD9. Next base: position 307,775 of record NZ_JBBCQM010000004.1, read on the forward strand.
TAAATACCACCCCCATGGCGACAGCTCGATCTATGACGCCATGGTGCGTATGGCCCAGTCCTGGTCCATGCGCGTCCGTCTCATCGATGGTCAGGGCAATTTCGGCTCGGTCGACGGCGACAGCCCGGCCGCCATGCGTTATACTGAAGCACGTCTGGCCAAATCGGCGTCCTTCCTGCTCGACGACATCGACCGAGATACGGTCGATTTCCAGCCGAACTACGATGAAAGCGAGAGCGAACCCAAGGTTCTGCCCGCTGCCTTCCCTAATCTTCTGGTCAATGGCGCCTCCGGCATAGCCGTAGGCATGGCCACCAACATTCCAACGCACAACCCCGGCGAAGTCATCGACGCGACCCTCGCCCTGATCGAAAACCCGGAAGCCACCCTTGATGATCTGATGAAGATCATCCCCGGCCCGGATTTCCCGACGGGCGGCATCATCATGGGCCGCCGCGGCATCCGCCAGGCTTTCGAAACGGGTCGCGGTTCCGTACCCATGCGCGCGCGCGCCGAGATCGAGGATATCCGCAAGGACCGTCAGGCGATCATCGTCACCGAAATTCCCTATCAGGTGAACAAGGCGACATTGCAGGAAAAGATCGCCGATCTCGTTCGTGCCAAGGAAATCGAGGGTATCTCCGACATACGCGATGAGAGCGATCGCTCCGGCATGCGTATCGTGATCGAGCTCAAGCGCGACGCAACCCCGGAAGTCGTGCTGAACCAGCTCTATCGCTTCACCCAGCTTCAGACCTCCTTCAGCGTCAACTGCCTTGCCCTCGATGACGGCAAGCCCCGCACCATGGGGCTCAAGGATGTTCTGGAAGCCTTCATCCGTTTCCGCGAAGATGTCATCCTGCGCCGGTCGCGTTTTGACCTGAACAAGGTGCGCGATCGCGGCCATCTGCTGGTCGGTCTCGTCATCGCGGTCGCCAATATCGATGAAGTCATCGCGCTCATCCGAAGCGCCCCCGATGCCGCCACTGCACGCGAATCGCTCATGGCCCGCGCCTGGAACGCCGCCGACGTGCAACCGCTCATCGAGTTGATCCACGATGAGGGTAATGTCATCATTGATGGCAAGGTTCATCTGACCGAAGTTCAGGCCCGTGGCATTCTGGAACTGCGTCTGCAGCGCCTGACCGGACTGGAACGTGACAAGATCCAGGGCGAGCTGAGCGAGGTCGCCACCAAGATCAACGAACTGCTTGAGATCATCGGCAGCCATGTCCGTCGCATGGAAGTCATGCGTCACGAGTTGCTCCTGGCCCGCGCCGAAATCGCCACCCCGCGCATGACCGAGATCTCGGACGCACTGGGCGACCAGTCGGATGAAAGCCTGATCGAACCCGGCCAGATGGTCGTCACCATCACGCGTGACGGCTTCATCAAGCGTACCCCGCTTGAAATCTTCCGCGCCCAGAACCGGGGTGGTCGTGGCCGCACGGCAGCAGGGCGGCGTGGTGACGATGTCATCGTCAACAGCTTCAACGCCCACACCCATCAATGGGTCATGTTCTTCTCCTCGGGCGGCAAGGCCTATCGCGAGAAAGTCTGGCGCCTGCCAGAAGCCTCACCCACCGCCAAAGGGCGCGCTTTGGTCAATCTCCTGCCCGACCTCGGCACGGATTCGATCACGGCCATTCTCGCTCTCCCGCAGGAAGAAGAGCAGTGGGAAGACCTGCACCTCGTCTTTGCGACGGCCAGCGGCAATGTCCGACGCAATCGCCTGAGCGATTTCAAGAATATCCGCGCCTCCGGCCTGATCGCCATGAAGCTCGATGAGGGCGACAGCCTTGTCGGTGTTGCCACCTGCCGCGAGGGTCAGGACGTCTTCCTGGCCACGCGCAAGGCCCGCTCCATCCGCTTCCAGATCACCGATGATACGTTGCGCGTCTTCGCCGGACGCGACAGCTCGGGCGTACGCGGTATCCGTCTTGCCACAGGCGATGAGGTCAATTCGCTCTGCATCCTCAACCATGTCGACGCCAGCGTCGAGGAACGCTCCGCCTATCTGCGTGCGGCCAACGCCAAGCGACGCGCGGAAGCTGCGGCCAATGCCGCAGGCACCGAGGAGGAGATCGAGGAGATCGCCTCTGACGACGCCGATGAAGCCGTCGATGCCGGCGATCTGACTCAGGAGCGCTTCGACGAGCTCGCCGCGCAGGAAGAGATCCTGCTCACCGTCACTGACGCCGGCTTCGGCCGCCGCTCCTCAGCATACGAATATCGGGTCAGCGGTCGCGGTGGCCAGGGCATTGCCAACATGACCCTCACCAATCGCAAGCGCGGTCGCGAGGTCGTTGCGACCCTGCCCACACTCGACGGCACCGACGTCATGATGGTCACCGATGTGGGGCGCCTCATCCGCGTCCCCGTTTCGCAGGTGCGCGTCATGGCCCGACAGGCCAGCGGCGTCACCCTGTTCCGCGTCGGGGGAGAGGAGCGAGTAACCAGCATCTTCCCGGTTGCCGAATCCGAAGGCACCGAGGCTGATGACGCTGAGACCTCTCTCGAGGAATCCGACGCCATCGCAACATCCGACTCCGCGCCTGAACCCCCTGAAAGCCCAGCCGCGCCTGAAGACAGTGCAGGCTGAGTTCCTTCCCGGCGGCAGACGTGTCGGGTTCTATCCCGGCACGTTCGACCCCTTCACGATTGGTCATCGCGACATAACGCTTCGCGCGCTCGCACAATTCGATGAGCTGGTCGTGGGCGTAGCGCTCAGCGCCGCCAAACGCCCGCTACTCTCTCTGGATGAGCGCTGCAGCGTCATCGAACAGACGCTTCTGCCTCTGTGCCCCGGTGGAAAGACCTTTCGGGTTGTCGGGTTTGACACGCTCATGATTGAGGCCGCCCGCAAGGAGGGTGCCCATTGCGTCATTCGCGGTCTGCGTTCCTCGGCCGATTTCGAAACAGAGAGCCAGATGGCGGCCATCAATCGACAACTCGCTCCCGAGCTCGAAACGATGTTCCTGACCGCCCGGGAAGAACACCGGCTCGTTGCCTCGCGCATCGTGCGCGAGCTTCTGGCCTTCGGAGGGGATATAAACCCGTACGTTCCCGCGAATATCGCCCGTCTTCTCTTGTCGAAAGCAGGAAAGAGGCCGACATAGGCCGCGTGGCCTTTCCAGGCTCCGCAAACACAAGGATAGAAGTCAATGTCCGAGACCAATAACCGCCTCGTCATGAAGCTCAAGACCGGCGATGTCGTGATCGAACTCCGTCCCGACCTCGCCCCCCTCGCTTCAGAGCGCCTGCGCACCCTTTCCGAGCAGGGCTTTTATGACGGCGTGAAGTTCCATCGCGTCATCGAGGGCTTCATGGCACAGGGCGGCGATCCGACAGGTACCGGTTCGGGCGGCAGCGACCTGCCCGACCTGAAGGCCGAATTCACCCGTGAAGCGAAGTTCGAGCGTGGCACGCTGGGCATGGCACGTACCATGAACCCGAACTCGGCCAACAGCCAGTTCTTCATCATGTTCCAGCCCACCCCCTCCCTAGACGGCCAGTACACGATTGCCGGTCAGGTCGTTTCGGGTATGGAGCATATCGACCAGATCAAGCGCGGTGCCGGTGCATCGGGCATGGTCAAGGACCCCGACACCATTCTCTCCATGCGTCCTGAAGCCTGATTTCCACCGCCCGGCCGAAAACCGGGCGACTACGCAGGGTAATACCCTGCCGAAAACCGGCGGAACCCGATTCAGTCGGTTGACGGCTTCTGGCGCTTCCTGTAGCCAGACGCCTCAAGTGAACCGGTAGCTCAGCCGGTAGAGCATTCGACTTTTAATCGAATGGTCGTGGGTTCGAGTCCCACCCGGTTCACCACTCCCCAAAAACAGTATGGTCGGCAGAATACCCCATTGCGGCGGATATGGATGCGTTGTCCGACACAAGGCTGCGTCTCTCACGCCCCTTCGCCGAAAGAGGGCCGATGACGCGTGACAATTGCGTCACATCTTCACAGGCCCGATCGGATGATCCTATGATCTCAATATTCGAAGGAACATACCGCGTATATACTGTCGGGAAATTAACGAGAACTCCCTTATGGAGCCATTGTCGTGCGTTATCTCCCGCATCTTATCCCGCTCTTGGCCCTATTTCTATGGGGCTCGGCTGATTACACAGCCGCCGCTACGCCTCTTCCGCAGGGACCCGTTATTCTGGGTTTCGATCGAGATCTGATCTTCCGGGATAATCGGACAAACATCGCCCATATCGGCGTTCGTGACAGCTATGGAATCAACGATGCGATGGAAGCGGGCGACAGAGCCCGCCTCGAAAGTCTTCGTGCGGTCGTGGCTTCAGCGGAAAATGCCCCTCCGCTACGCAAGATGATGATCGCTCTGTGTGATGCCTCCATTGCGCGCGTGGACGGTGATTTCGCCCATTCATCGAATATCATCCTGCAAGCTCTTCACGAGGCAGGGAAGTTCGGTGACCTCTCCCAGACGATCAATCCCATCCAGATCATGCTGCGTAGCATCCATATCGGCAATCTGATGTTGATGGGCCGCATCCGTGACTGGGCAGAAGAAACAGAGCATCTTCAGTCCGGCTTCTATGCGCCTGTCAGGGCCTACTACAATATACCCGACCTTGAATTCCAGAATATCGACTTCCTCAAGCTCTCCGTACCAGCTCGTGCAATTCCTGAATCAAAACTCGATGGACCGCCCTCGGATGCCATCGATCTGGATCCGTCCGAAACCCAGTTCGACGACCAAACCTCAATTTCTGCAAAGGCGACTGTGCTGATTGACGACGTGCCAGCGACAGCCACCTTCGGCACCGCGACCGTTATCGGTTCCATCCCGTTCTCTTTGCAACGGGACCATCGCTGGCCTGTCATTGGCCGGTTGGCTGGAAGCAAGGATTCCTCACCCGACCCGCGCACAGAAGCGGTCGTCCTCATCCCGTCCATCAAGATTGGACGGACAGTCCTGACAAACCAGATCATGACAGTAACGCGTTCAGAAACGGTTCTGATTGGCTTGCAACAACTGAGCCGTCTCCGTCATCTGACGATGACCAACCGTCGCCTCAGCTTCGGCGCCTCAGCGCCAATCTCATGCAATCTGCGGCCTGTCGTCAGCAGCTTCAGGTCCGGGGTCAGCATGTATCTTCTGTTCCCCGTGTCCTATTCACGAGGCGATACCCAGGCAATCATCGGAACAGAAGACAATGCTCCCGATCTTCTGACGGTCAATATCGCCAGCTTCTCCGGTAATATGGCGCATCGCAGCAGGACAGAATATCTCGGCACGGCCTATGGTCAGCGCGCCCACGAGACATTCATGCAAAGTGATACCATCGAGATCGCCGGCAAGAGTCTGCACTCCAGCGTGAGATACCAGATCGGCAACCCAGCCGACCTGCCTGTCATCTCAATGGCGGCGCTCAAGACACTTAGCTTCTCCTTCGACCTGCCTGAGAGCATGGCCTGCCTGCGCTGAGCAACCAGGGTGCCTCACCTGTCCCTCGGGGAGCCAGATAGTCTCCTCCGGAATACAGGTGGAGCCAGAAACACCGGGAGCGGCCGACATCCTGCTCTCCCGCACTGCGGTCCGCGTCACTTTTGAGTCAAAACGGGTTCCGAAACATGCGCTTGTCTCGACTACTCCTTCTCACGACCATGGTTGGAGCACCTTTTCTCTATGCGGCTTACCCCGCCCATGCTGGGAACTCCCCGTCAGAAACGCCAAAAGGGCCAGTCCATTTCTTCGAGGCAGACCTGCTGGCCACCGACAAACGAGGTAGAACCACGCTTGCCGCGAGCGATACCCGAGGCATTCTCTCCGCCCTCGAAGCAGGGGATACTAGCCGACTGGTCACGATAAGAAATTCCCTCGAAAGAACTCCTGGTCCTGAACCAGCCTTCAATATGATGCTGCTCGCCCTATGTGATGCCTCCATGGCCCGGACTCAGGGTGACCTCTTCCACGCCGATCACATCATTCAGGAAGCACTACGCCGCGCAGCCCCATGGAGTAACCCGGCTCAGAGCGTCAATCCGTTCAATTTCATGCTCGTCACATTCCTGACCGGCGACCTTCTTCTTGAGAACCGCCTTCCCGAATGGGCAGGTGGAAAACGATTCATTGATCGCGCTTTTCGCACGCCCCTCGTCGCCTTTTACGACAAACCCGACCTTGTCCTCACAGACCTTGATCAAGTCACCCTTTCAGTTCCGGAATCAGGCGTGCTCCCAGTTGAAGTCAAAGGGCCACGCAGCGATGAGGTCTCCTTCAATCCGTTCCAGACGCTCGTCGATGGTGTGACAACGGCGACGGCCGGCACTCTGATCGATCTGGACGGAAGCCAGGTGCATGCGGTCATCAATACAGGCAGTGTCCTGGGAGCAGTACCTCAGGCTTTGCAGCGCAGTCATCATTGGCCGGTGGTCGGCACTGTCTCATCACTGCGCGACGACACGATACAGGCCGAAAAAGCCGATCTCGTGCAGGTTTCGAGCCTGACCCTCGGTCATACGATCTTTCACAATCAGCTCATGATCGTGGCAAAAACCAGCCATGTCGTCATTGGCCTTCAGTCCCTCGGCGTCCTGATCCATGTCGTCATGACGGATCACGGCATGAGTTTCGGTCCGGACGCTCCGTTTTCCTGCCATCGTCATGCCGCGCTGCAATCGGATATCGGGGGGCTCGATGCCGCGTTCCTCCTCCCTGTCTCCTATGACGGCCAGCGTCGTCTGGCTGCACTGATGACAGGCGATAATTCCCCAGAGCCGCTGGTAATCCAGCGCCCCACGCTCGCTGCTCAGGCCGGGATGAAGACCAAACAAAAATTCGAAACCGGTACCGGCATGATCAGTGAAAACGCAGTTCTGCATCGCACTACCCTGCGTCTGGACCATCACAATGTGCAGGCCCGCATACGCTATAGGGTCGGGGATTCCACGAAGCCTCCCATCCTGACGATGTCCGCTCTCGAGGGCGCGAAACTCTCTTTTGACCTCCATCAGGGCGTTGCGTGTCTGGACTGACGGCACTGCCCTCAAATCGGCAGTTCCAGATCCGCCTTTACCTCTTCCATGACCGTGTAGGTATGCGTCTGTCTCACGCCGGGCAGACGCGTCAGGGTTTTGCCTAAAAACGCCCGATAGGCGTTCATGTCCCGTACGCGCGCCTTGACCAGATAATCGAACCCGCCCGCCACCATATAGCATTCGCTCACCTGAGGAATGGCACGCACCGCCTTGGCGAAGGAGTCGAAGATATCGGCGCTCGTCCGGTCCAGCGTCACCTGCACGAAAACGAGCAGACCAAGATTGACCGTCTCTGGTTCCAGCCGCGCCATATAACCCCGTATCACTGCGGCCTGCTCGAGTTTCCGCACTCTCTCGAGCGTTGCTGCAGGGCTCAGATGGATCATGCGTGACAGCTCGACATTCGTGATCCGCCCGTCCTTCTGCAGTATTCTCAGTATCCTGCGATCCATCTCGTCCAGCGTCATGGCGTCCCCAAACTTTAATTCGCCTACCCACAGAAACACAGAATAATAAACGGCTCAAACATCAATCTTCCAGAGCTCATTTTGCTGAAGCCGCCTTAAGGGATCATAAACAACCAGCAACGATATGGCCTCGCATGACCGCTCCTTTTTCTGCCTTCCGCGCGATCGTCCCTGAACGCTCCCCCCTGCGTCAGGCCATCACCGACCATACGCGCGCGCCGGAAGACACCCGCATGGCGCAACTGGCGGAAGAGGCCACGCTCGCTCCCGCACAGGCAGAAACTGCCCGCGTAACGGCACGAGCCCTGGTCGAGACCCTTCGTCGCAACGGCACACCGGGCCTCGTTCAAGGTCTGATCCAGGAATATGATCTATCCTCGCAGGAGGGCGTGGCATTGATGTGCCTCGCCGAAGCCCTTCTGCGCATTCCGGATATCGCAACACGCGATGCCCTCATCCGGGACAAGATCGCAACCGGCAACTGGCATGGCCATATCAGCCGCAGCACGCCGCTTTTCGTCAATGCGGCCACATGGGGTCTTATCGTTTCCGGCGGCTTCCTCTCCAGCACGCAAACAAGCCGCCTTCCGAAAACGCTCGATAACTTGCTCAAGCGATGCGGCGAGCCTGTCATTCGTCGTGGCGTAGACATGGCCATGCGTCTCATGGGCGAACAATTCGTCACCGGACAGACCATCGATGAGGCTCTGAAAAACGGCCGCAAGCTTGAGGGGAGAGGCTTCCGCTACTCCTACGATATGCTGGGCGAAGCCGCGATGACGGCTGAGGACGCCGAGCGCTATTACCGGGACTACGAAAACGCCATCCACGCGATTGGCAATGCTGCAAGCCGACAGGGCGTCTATCGCGGGCCAGGCATTTCCATCAAGCTCTCAGCGCTTCATCCTCGTTATGCCCGCCTGCAACGCGAGCGCGTGCTGACTGAGCTTCTTCCCCGTGTGACCCAGCTTGCCCATCTCGCCTGCTCCTACGATATCGGCTTCAATATCGACGCTGAAGAGGCGGATCGTCTCGAGCTCTCGCTGGATCTCCTCGAGGCCCTGTGTTTCGATGAATCGCTCAGAAACTGGAAGGGCATCGGGTTCGTGGTGCAGGCCTATCAGAAGCGTGCGCCCTTCGTGCTTGACTGGATCATCGATCTCGCCAGACGTAGCCAGCACCGCCTGATGGTCCGCCTCGTCAAAGGCGCCTACTGGGACAGCGAGATCAAGCGCGCCCAGAGTGACGGCCAGAGCCACTTCCCCGTCTACACCCGCAAGCTGCATACCGATATCGCCTATATTGCCTGTGCGAAGAAACTGCTAGACGCGCCGGACGCCATTTTTCCTCAATTCGCGACCCATAACGCCCAGACCCTGGCCAGCATTCACGCCTATGCAGGCTCCGAATTCTCCGTCGAGCGCTATGAGTTTCAGTGTCTGCACGGTATGGGCGAGGGGCTCTATAACGAGGTCGTCGGCCCGAAAAAGCTCGACCGCCCCGTACGCATTTACGCGCCGGTCGGTACCCATGAAACGCTGCTCGCCTATCTGGTCCGCCGCCTTCTCGAAAACGGCGCGAATTCGTCGTTCATCAATCGCATCCAGGATGAAACGATCTCCGTGGATGAGTTGAGCACCGACCCGGTTACCCTCGCCCGGGCAATACCACCCGCCTATACCGTACCGCTCCCCCCCGCGCTTTACGGTGACGAGCGGCTGAATTCGCGTGGTCTCGACCTCTCCGACGAAAACACACTGCGCCAACTCGCGCGGGTCTTCCTGGCCCCCGACCCGCATCTGACGAGCACACAGGGAACGCCTGTCCGCAATCCCGCCAATCGAGACGATATCGTCGGGCATATAGGCTTTATGGGTACGGCCGACATCGAAAGCGCCATTCAGCAAGCGCAAGCCGCTTTCCCGCTGTGGCGCGATACACCGGCTACGCAGCGCGCAGCGCATCTCGAGAGAACAGCAGAACTTCTGGAGGCCGATATGCCTCGCCTCATGGCGCTTATCATGCGCGAGGCGGGCAAGACACTCGCCAATGCCGTGGCCGAAATACGCGAGGCTGTCGATTTCCTTCGCTATTACGGGGCGCAGGCACGCGGCACGCTGCAAGATGCAGCGCCTCTCGGTCCGGTCGCCTGCATCAGCCCCTGGAATTTCCCCCTGGCTATTTTCCTCGGTCAGGTATCGGCCGCCCTCGCTGTAGGCAACACCGTTCTCGCCAAACCTGCGGAAGAAACGCCCCTCATTGCCCGCGAGGCCATCCGCCTCCTGCATGAGGCCGGCATTCCGCAAAACGCGGTTCATCTCATCCCGGGCGAAGGCGTAGCTGGCGCGCAGCTCGTCGGCGATCCACGCATCACCGCCGTGCTCTTTACCGGCTCCACCGACGTTGCTCGTTTGATTCAAAAACAGCTCGCGGGTCGTCTGAACAGCGATCTGACCCCTGTGCCATTCATCGCTGAAACCGGCGGTCAGAATGCCCTCATCGTTGATAGCTCAGCCCTGACAGAGCAGGTCGTCGCCGACGTACTGGCTTCTGCCTTCGATAGTGCGGGCCAGCGCTGCAGCGCCCTGCGCCTGCTCTGCGTGCAGGAGGAAAGCGCAGATCGCGTGGTCACCATGCTCCAGGGAGCAATGAGCGAGTTGCGAACAGGCACGCCCGAACGCCCCGAAACCGATATCGGCCCAGTTATCAGCGCCGAGGCCCAGACCATGATTGCGGATCATATCGCAACGCTCGGGGCTCAGGGTCATCGAGTCTATCAGACCTCCCTCGCGCCTGAGGCCCAGTCCGGCACCTTCATTCCCCCGACCCTGATCGAGATCAACGCAATATCCGACCTCAAGAAGGAAGTGTTCGGTCCCGTCCTGCATGTTCTGCGCTACCGCCGCGAGGATATCTCGCAGGTCATGAGGGCTATCAATGCGACAGGCTACGCCCTGACTTTCGGCGTTCATTCCCGCATCGATGACACGATCGAAACCCTCAAGGCCCAGAGCCATGCGGGCAATATCTATATCAATCGCAATCTCGTGGGTGCGGTCGTCGGCGTACAGCCCTTTGGTGGCCACGGACTTTCCGGTACGGGCCCAAAGGCGGGCGGCCCACTCTATTTGCGTCGCCTGCTCGCCCAGCGCCCAGCTCTTCCTGCCGAGTACACAACCGCCCTCCCGAGCAATGCCCGGCTCTTCGCTGACTGGGTGGCGACGAGCCTCTCCGAGAAGACCGTGCTTCCTGCTCCCGACACCACCTTGCTGGGCCTCTCTCTTTCCCTGGCGGGACCGGTAGGCGAGACAAATCTCTACAATTTGGCTCCCAGAGGAACGGTCCTCTGCGCTGGCCCCACGACCCATGATCTGTGCACACAGATCATGGCGGGACTCGCCACTGGCAATCGCTGTGCCGTGCCGGATCAGCTCCTGTCCGGGCTCCCCGAATTACCGCCCGGTTTTGACGCTCTCATCGTCAAAGCGGAGAGTGTCGAAACACTCGACGTCGCCCTGGCAAACGGGGATGAGGCATTCCGTCGTGCGCTCGGCGCTGAGCTTGCCACACGTCCCGGTCAGATCGTCTCCCTGCATGCACCTGACATATCAGGCCACTACCCGCTAGAATGGCTCGTGCTGGAATATGCCTGCAGCACGAACACGACCGCCGCAGGCGGAAACGCCGCCCTGATGGCGCGCGTCTGATACCGATATCGCCGGAGCCAGGCACTCCGGCGATGTTCAGACGGACTCAGCGATAAAACCGGCAACCTTTTCCGGGTACACCACCTCTGCATCATGCGGCACCGCCTCAGAGCGATAATGCCAATCGCTCCGGGACCGCGCATAGGCGCGGCTGGGTTCTATCGATGCCAAAGCCGGATTTTCATAGGCGATATAGGTCACCGGCAATCCATGACCCGGTTGATGGCTCAGCCGAGCCTGGGTCTCATAGGTCCCCACCGGGTGAGGCCGCAAATGGGCGTAAAACCAGTCCTTGCGTTCAGGATCAGGGAAGGAAATGGCAGATTCGGGCGGAACAGGAAATGCAACGTCAGCCCCTTTCGTATGGGCTCGCTCGCGCCGTGTGTCGGCCATGCCGACAGGCAAGATATCGAAAGCCGTCTTCCCGTTTTGCGCCACCAATGCGTCGAGATAGATCAACCTGCTCACACGCTCTCTCAGCCTGTCGGCCACGCAGGTGACCACCATGCCGCCATAGGAATGCCCGACGAGCACGACATCTTCCAGATCCAGCATGTCGATTGTAGCGATGACGTCCTCTATGTGCGTCTCGAGCGTAATCTCATGGGAGAGGAGATGGGCCCGATCCCCCGTGCCGGTCAGTGTCGGAGTAATCACGTCGAATCCACGCGCGGTGAGCAATGGTGCGACGAAGCGCCAGACCCATCCGCCGCAATTCAATCCATGGACGAGCACGACCGGTCGGTGCATTGGTGTTCCTTCGGCGGCGGAAATTCCCCCGAGTGCGGCGGCTATGAGGAGTCCTGTCAGGATCTCACGACGCTGCATTCTACGACTCCCTGCTTCGACAGAGACGTCATCTTCTCATGACATATTCTTCTTTCTCAAGAGATCGTTGTTATGTTTGCCGGGCTTGTGATGCCTGCACGATTGCCCCCCCCGAAAGAGGTTTTCGGCGCCGCTATGCTGGTGCCTGTGTTTTGGGCATTGGGCATTGGGCACGTGTATTGGCCGCTGTGCACGTTCTATGTGCAGGGCGCTGTGCACTACGCTGCTGAGTACGTCTGTATCTGTATGTGTGGGGATTTGGTTGCGGGGGCAGGATTTGAACCTGCGGCCTTCAGGTTATGAGCCTGACGAGCTACCGGGCTGCTCCACCCCGCGAGGGTGGTGGGGTGTTTTGTGGGGTGGATCAGGG